>LKUE01000319.1 GCA_001412365.1 Desulfuromonas sp. SDB
CTTTCTACAAAAAAGTAAAAATTCGAAGACCGGTGGAAATCAGCAGAATCTTTAATTTAGCATCCAGTATTGCAGCGAAGATGTTTAAAATCAAGATGGACATTTATTTTGAAAAACCACTACATGATCAACCGGTTTACTGTGAAATTTCCCCGGAAAATTTTATTTTGATTTTTATTCTTCTCTGTCAGGAGTTTGTTTCAAGCAGTGAAAATAAGGTTGTCTCAATTCACATTGCCCCTCACGAATATCAGGGATGTCTGATTGTTCTGATAAAGCTGGATACTTTTAAAACTGATTTGTTTAAGCAGTCCGGAGATGAATTTGAAAATTTCATCACTCATCCCGTGGAAAGCATTCTCCGGGAATCCTTAAATGAAATCGGGGGAACCCTGAATTTTAAGTGGAAGGATGAAAATGTTTTAGAGGAAGCCATGATTAAAATCCCCTTAATCCAGGAAAAGAAGGAAAATCTTTTAGACACTATTGCCAAAGGAAAGGGTCAGACTATTTTACTGGTTGATGATGATGAAATTGTAAGACAGACTACTTCAAAAATGCTGGAAAACTTAGGATATAATGTATTTAGAGCGTCGGGGGGAATTGAAGCTAAGAAAATTTTTCAGGAAAACATGGAAATTATCGAATTGGCTATTATAGATTTAATAATGCCGGAAATTGACGGACTGGGAGTAGCCGAACAAATCAAAGAAATAAATCCTGATATTAAAATCATTTTTTTAAGTGGCTACCACTATGACCGGAGAATTAACGATTCTCCCTACATGGTTATAAGCAAGCCCTTTAATCTCACCAGTTTAGCCAGGGCGGTCGAAAAGACCTTGGAAAGTAAACTGTCCTTTAGCTAAATTTAGTCCAGTTTACCTTCAACCATTCTTGATTTTATGACTTTTTTAAATAATAATTTATAACAAAATAATTTTAGCCAGTTAAAAGGAGGATATAGTGATCCTTAATTTAATGTTGTTGTTGATTTCCCAATCTTCTTCCCGTTCATACAGCAGTACTGATGGAGAAGAAGTACTGGGTCCGTTAATGGCTTTTGGCTTAATCTGGACACTGGTGGTAGTTCTAGTAATTCTGGCAGCAATAGTTCTTCAAATTATCATGATGTGGAAGATAATCGGGAAAGCCGGTTTTCCTGGTGCTCTGAGTTTGCTTATTCTTATTCCCGGATTGGGGGGTTTAGCCATATTTATAGTGTTTTTAGTAATGGCTTTTTCAAAATGGCCCATTGAAAAAGAGCTGGAAGATTATAAAATGAGATCTTATTCACAGGGAGGACAGACCTATGTTCATCTCCAGTCCCCTCCCCCTCCTCAGAATATCAGCAACAATCCTCCCCCCCCTCCGCCGGTGAAATAAAAAGAGAAGAAATAAAAATTAGATTTGACCTGGGGATTTTTTGTAAACAGGTAAGTTAAGGAGTTTGTGGTGAAAAAATATAAATTTTATAATGCCATGTTAATAATTTTTATACTGTTGATTATTCCTTCAGTGCTAGCCGCTCAACTTCAACCTAAATTCAAGTTAGGGGGAGGGGTGGCTTTATGGGATCCTCCTGGAGAATCAAATTTTGCTCCTATTTTTGAAGTGTGGGGAGAATATTATCTGTCCTATTTATTTTCAGCCCGGGGAACCGGTGCTTATTCATTCTGGGGTGAAGACAGTATTGACTATACCCACCGCAGAGTTACCGTGGATGCACTGTTCCATCCCTATATCAGGGATGAAATAAATTTGGGATTGGGAGGAGGGTTGGGTTTCTACCAAACTCAAACTTCTATTGAAAATGATCAGGATGATGGTACGTTAGGACTTCAGGGTTTAGGTACTTTCGCTTACCAGCCTGCTTCTGCAGTTTTATTGGAATTAAATGTCAGGGCGATCCTGCCTGATATTAATGAATCTTCGGAAATAACCTGGCAGGTAGGAGGAGGATTGGTGGGGGAAATTGAATTTGGCAATTAAATAGGATTTCAAAAATATTGTTAGATTTAAAACCAGTTAGAGGGATGAGAGATTTTTATCCTGCCCAAATGAGGTTTCGTCAGTGGCTTTTTGACCAGTGGAGGGAAGTATCGGAAAATTTCAATTTCCTCCCTTATGATGCCCCCCTGGTGGAGAATCTTGATCTTCTGAAAAGAAAAGCAGGAGAGGATATTGCCGAACAACTTTACACTTTCCAAGATAAATCAGGAAGAGATTTAGCTCTCCGGGCAGAGATGACCCCTTCTTTAGCCAGAATGATTACCTCCCGGTTTGAATCCCTGTCCATGCCTGTAAAATGGTACACCATCGCTCAGTGTTTTAGATATGAAAGAACTACCAAAGGAAGAAAAAGAGAACATTACCAGTGGAATGTGGATATTTTAGGAGAAGACAGTGTCTCCGCGGAAGCTGAGATTATTTTGTTACTGGTGCAGTCTTTAAAAAAACTTGGGCTTAGCGCAGAGCAAGTTAAAGTAAAGATCAGCAGCCGGAATATTTTAGAAGCACTGATGAATAAGCTGGACATTCCTCCTGAGTTTCATCAGCCGGTTATGATGACCATTGATAAGAAGGACAAAATGTCCGAATCTGAATTTGATCAGCTAATTTCAGATAAACTTCCCCGGAAAATTGATATTCAACCAATTTTTGATATGTTCAAGCTTGGTTCACCACAGGAAATCAGCAGGTTTATGTCCGGATTAAAATCCTCCTGCTGTAAACAGGATCAGCTAGATAAGTACATTGAAGATTTAGATCAATTAATCCAATACTTAAATCCAGTTGATGATTTTATCCAGATAGATTTTTCCATAGTGAGAGGTTTAGCTTATTACACTGGAATTGTTTTTGAAGTTTATTATCAGCAAGGGAAAGCCAGAGCAATTGCGGGGGGAGGCAGATACAGCCAGCTGCTGGAAAAAATTGGAGGTAAACCTCTGTCCGGGGTAGGATTTGGATTTGGGGATGTAGTGATTTTAGATATATTAAAGGAAACCTCCAACCTTCCCCAGGTCCATCCCCAGATTGACTACTACATAATTCCCTTTGAGCAGAAAAATTTAAAATTAGCATTTTCTCTACTGGATAAACTTACCCAGCAGGGAAAGAGAACTGAAATTGATTTAAAATTCCGTTCACTCCGCAATTCTTTAAAAGATGCCAGCAGGGATAGATGTAATTTTGTCATCATCTTATTTCCAAATGAAGTTGCCCAGAATCAGGTAGTGGTAAAAGATTTAATTAAAGGGGATGAGCGGAAAGTAAATATAAGGGATTTGTAAATTGCCCTTCGGCAGGAACCAGTGAAATACTATGCAGTTGCAGTGGTGGGGGGAGGTCATGCGGGTTGTGAAGCAGCAATTGCCGCCAGCCGGCTTAACTGTTCAGTTGTTCTAATCACTCCGGAATTGACTAAAATTGGTTATCTTTCCTGCAATCCAGCGGTGGGAGGACAAGCTAAAAGTCATTTGGTTCAGGAAATTGATGCTTTGGGCGGGGCAATCGGTTATGTTGCCGATTTATCCGGCATTCAGTTCAGAACCCTTCGGGCAGGAAGAGGACCTGCGTTAAGAGCATTAAGAGTCCAGGTAGATAGACCCAGCTATATTCATCAGATGATTAAGTTTCTGTCATCTTTTTCTAATTTGCACTTGCTGGAAGCGGAAGTGATGCAGGTAAAGGTTAATTCCAAAAATCAAGCTGAGGGTCTGATTACCAGCTGCGGGGAAATAAAAACTCAGGCAGTAATTATAACTCCGGGAACTTTTCTCAATGGTTTAATGTACACCGGATTTGATATTACGGTGGGAGGAAGAAAGGATGATCATACCGCCAAGCTGCTCAGTGATAATTTAAAAAAAATTGGATTTCCCCTGTACCGATTGAAGACAGGCACTTGTCCAAGAATTGACGGCAATACCGTTGATTATGATAAAATTCAAATTCAAAGGGGAGATACAGGCCCTTATCCTTTTTCATGGAGATCAGGTGAATTAAACAATGTGCCTGATATTCCCTGTTATATAACTAAGACCAGTTTAAAAACACATGAGATTATTAGAAATAATTTAAATCGAAGCCCTCTGTTTACCGGAATGATAACCGGTAAAGGTCCACCATTCTGTCCATCCATAGAAGATAAAGTGATGAGATTTGGTGACCGGGAGGGGCATCCGGTTTATATAGAACCGGAAGGTAAAGAAGATTTTAGAAAATATCTTGCCGGTCTGGCTACCAGTTTACCCTTTGACGTACAGGAAGCTATGCTAAAATCAATCCCCGGATTAGAACAGGTGGAAATAATCAGTCCTGGCTATGCGGTGGAGTACGATTACCTCCAGCCAACCGAACTGAAACCAACCCTCGAAACCAAGAGAGTTGAAAACTTATATTTTGCAGGTCAAGTTAATGGAACATCCGGATATGAGGAGGCAGCAGCCCAGGGATTGGTAGCGGGAATAAATGCAGGGTTGAAAGTACACAAACTCCCTCCCTTAATTATTCCCCGAAATCAAGCTTATATCGGAGTGTTAATTGACGACCTGGTCAGCCGTGGGGTTAATGAACCCTACCGTTTATTTACCTCCCGTTCAGAATTCCGCTTATTATTGAGAAAGGATAATGCAATTTTTCGAATGCTTCCCCTTGCTGAAAAATATAATTTAATTCCGGAAAGTTTTGTGCAAAAAATTAAAAAATACGAAACTGAAATTGATGATATCCTGAAAGAAATTGAAAACACTAAGGTTAAGCTAAATGAGAAAATTTATAAATCTCCCTTAAAATTAATTAAATCAGGACAGCTGACTGTAGATGAATATTTAACATCCCATCACCCCCATGCTAATTCCAGATATATCCATGAACGACTGGAAGCGGAGATTATTTATCATGGTTATATAGAAAGACAGATAAATGAAGCTAATCAAATAAAAGCAATGGACAACATAAAAATCCCTTTAACTTTAGATTATTCAGGAATTGAGACTATTTCCAAGTCTGGCCGCTCAATGTTAGACCAGGTAAAACCTCGCACTATTGCTCAAGCTTCCCGGTTGCCGGATGTTTCTCCTTCTGATATTAATTATTTATTGATATATCTAAAAAAGAACTATAATGTTTAATTTAAAGAAAAATTTACTTGGAAACGGGCAGAAGGGATGTGAAATCCGGTTGACAAAATAGTTTAGAATTTGTAGAATTGCCAGTTCCAATTGATTTCAATTTAAATATGAAATTAGGAGATAATTATGAAAACATACGTGCCTAAGAAAGATGAGATAGAACAGAAGTGGTATCTTGTAGATGCTGAAGGACTTCCTTTAGGAAGACTGTCATCCAAGATTGCTACTTTGTTAAGAGGGAAACATAAACCATATTACACCCCCTTTATGGATACTGGTGATTATGTAATATGTATCAATGCTGAAAAAGTTAAACTGACTGGAGTTAAGTGGGATACCAAGATCTATTGGAGACACTCAGGATATATGGGCGGGATTAAAACTAGAACTGCCCGGGAGATAAAAGAAAAGTATCCCCAGAGAATTGTCGAACATGCAGTCAAAGGAATGTTGCCTAAGGGACCGTTAGGCAGAAAGATGTTTAAAAAGCTAAAAGTTTATGCCGGTCCCCATCATAATCATAAGTCACAAAAACCTGAAGTGATTAAAATTTAGGGAGGATTTAATTGGAGAAAAAAGAGTCTGTAAATACAATTTTCATGGGAACTGGCCGTAGAAAAGAATCAGTAGCCAGGGTGAGATTAGTTCCAGGAGATGGTCATCGAATGATCAATGGAAAAAAATTCTCAGACTATTTCAACCGAAAAAGTTTTTTGATATTAATGGAATCTCCACTTAACGTAATGGGCTTATCCGGGAAATTTAATGTGCTGGTAAATGCTAATGGAGGAGGTAAATCCGGACAGGCAGGAGCAGTTAAGCTGGGAATTGCCAGGGCATTGATCAAAGCATTCCCCGACCGTAAAGGTGAATTGAAAAAGCTGGGATTCCTGACCAGGGATGCAAGGGTGGTTGAACGTAAAAAATACGGAAGACCCAAAGCCCGTAAGAGATTCCAGTTTTCAAAACGTTAATAATTTTCAATTTATAAAATCATCACATAACTGGAGCTGGATTGGGTCCCTTCGGGGTTGTCCGGTGCGGAAGGTTATGGTTGACTAACCCAAGGAGGACAAATGTTGAACATTGAAGTAACCGAATTGCTAAAGGCGGGTACTCATTTCGGTCATAAAACTGACCGGTGGAATCCAAAGATGAAGCCCTACATTTTTGGTTCCCGTCAAGGGACTCATATCATCAATATCCGTAAAACCATTTCTCAGCTGGAGGATGCCTGCAATGTAATGTCTAAAATTTCCGCCCAGGGTAACTATATTTTATATGTGGGCACCAAAAGACAAGCTCGTCCTATTGTCACTGCTGAAGCGGAAAGAGCAGGAGTATTTTTTGTAACCGAGAGATGGTTGGGAGGCACCTTAACTAATTTCAGAACCATTCGCAATAGCGTTAACAAACTTAAAGAACTGGAAAAATTGCTGCACGAGAGAGACTCGGAAAATTTGACCAAAAAAGAAATTCTGCGCATGGAAAAAAGAAGAGATAAATTGGAAAGATATTTGGGAGGAATAAAGGAAATGGATCAATTACCTTCCGTTATCTTTGTGGTAGATGCTAAACATGAACAAATTGCGGTTCACGAAGCAAACATTTTGAAAATTCCAGTGGTGGCAATGGTGGATACCAATACCGATCCTGATCCAGTGGATTATGTGATCCCATCCAATGATGATGCGATGAGATCAATATCCTTGATTATTTCATACTTAACTGATGCCATTATATTGGGACAGTCTAAGAAAAAAGAAGAGCAGCTACCTCCTGAAGAAATAACACCGGGAATAGATGAAAAGGTAGCTGAAGAAATGGAATTAGAACAGCCTAAGTGATTTTCAAATAAAATGAAAATCTGTTCCCTTTTTGTCAAATAAGGAGGATTAATGTCTATATCTAAACAGGATATGCTTAAATTAGTTAAGGAGTTGAGAGCAAGAACTGATGCAGGGGTAAAGGAATGCAAAGCCGTACTTACTGAAACCGGCGGAGATATTGAAAAAGCGGTAACCATATTAAGGGAGAAAGGCATTGCCAAAGCAGATAGCCGATCGGGTAGATCTACCAAGGAAGGTGTAATCGGCTGTTACCTGCACCGTGAAAAAATTGCCGGATTAGTTGAATTAACTTGTGAAACTGATTTTGTCGCCCGTACTGATTTGTTTAAAAATTTAGCTAAAGAATTAGCAATTCAAGTGGTAACTTCATCCCCCCAGACAATCAGCAGGGAGGAATTATCTCCTGAATACATTGAACAGGAAAGAGCTATTTTTAAAAAATTAGAAAAAGAATCGGGAAAACCTGATAAAATTATTGATAAAATTGTTGAGGGGAAATTGGAAAAATTATATCGTGAAGTTTGCTTACTGGAACAGGATTATTACAAAGATGACTCCAAAACAGTTGACCAGATGGTTAAAGAGGCAATTGCTAAATTAGGAGAAAATATCGAAGTTAAAAGAATCTTCAGAATGCAAGTCGGAGAAAGCTAAGCTGGAGATGTCCGGTGATTAAGTATCGGAGAATTTTACTAAAATTAAGCGGGGAAGCAATTGGAGAAAGGGGCAAAGGAGTATCCACCGAGCGGATTGCCTATATTTCTGATGAGATTGCTCAAGTTGCCAGACAGGGAGTTTCCATCGGATTGGTAATTGGTGCTGGAAATATATTCCGGGGACAGAAAATAATTGAGGAACTGAAAATTGAGAGAGTGGTGGCAGATCAGGTAGGAATGCTTTCTACCATGATAAATGCCCTGGTGTTTCAGGAAGTGTTGAATTCCAAGAAAATTCCCACCAAAATTTTGTCTGCTCTTGATGTTCCCCAGTTGGCGGAAGTATATACTCCTCAAAAAGCCTGGCACTACATGGACCGGGGGAGATGTGTGATTTTTGCAGGAGGCACGGGGAATCCCTTTTTTACCACGGATACCGCTGCCGCGCTTAGGGCTGCAGAAATCAAAGCGGAAGTATTGATCAAATCAACTAAAGTGGACGGAGTATACGACAAAGATCCGGAAAAGTATCCGGAGGCTAAAATATTTAATGAGCTTTCCTACCTTCAGGTTCTAAATTTGAGGTTACAGGTAATGGATGCTACTGCAATATCATTATGTCAGGAAAATAACATTCCAATTTTAGTGCATAATATTTTTAAGCCAGGTAATTTAATGGATGTAATAACAGAAGATAATATTGGTACTATCATTAAATAGGAGGTTGGAAATGATTGACCTTCAAAAAATTTATCAGGAAGAAAAACTGAAAATGAGTAAAACCCTTGAACATCTGAAAATGCAGATGTCCAAAGTTCATACGGGAAGAGCAGTTCCATCGCTTTTGGATGGAGTCGTAGTGAACTATTATGGGACCAATACTGCTTTAAAGCAGCTGTGCAATATTGCCATCCCTGATCCCAGAACCATGGTTCTTCATCCGTATGATAAAAATTCTCTTACCGAGATTGAAAAAGCTATTGCTGCATCAAATTTAGGGGTTAATCCTCAAAATGACGGAAAAGTAATAAGGCTGAATTTTCCCATGCTGTCAGAAGAAAGAAGAGAGGAATCGGTAAAACTGGTGAAAAAACTGGGAGAAGATGCAAAGACGTCAATCCGCAATGTACGTCATCTATTTATAAATGACATTAAAAAAAGAGAAAAAGATGGAGATATCTCTGAAGATGAGATGTACAGGGCACAAGATCAAATTCAAGAAGTTACCGATAAATTTGTAGAAGAAATTGATGAGATTGTAAAAAACAAGGAAGAAGAAGTAAGAACAGTTTAAATGGCTGAACAGCAATCATATAAGTTGCCTGATAAATTACCCGGACATGTGGGGATAATTATGGATGGAAACGGGCGATGGGCTAAAAATAAAGGGTTGCCCAGAACTGCAGGCCATAAAGCGGGAGTTGATGCCGCCAGAGAAATTGTTAGGTTTTCCGGTGATATTGGGCTGGAACACCTTACTCTCTACGCTTTTTCCACAGAGAATTGGAGAAGACCCCCTAAAGAAATTAATTTTTTAATGAGGTTAATGAAAAGATTGTTGAGGGATGAAGTTGAGGATTTAATTAAAAACAATGTCAAATTAAGAGTGATCGGTAATTTTAAAAATATGGGCAAAGATATGGTTGATGAAATAAATCGGGCTATTGATTTAACCAAAAACGTCACCGGACTTAATTTGAATCTGGCTCTTTCCTACGGGGGAAGAGATGAAATAATCATGGCGGTTAATAAAATAATTGAACAAGTTAAAAAAGGTGAACACCCTGAAATTAATGAGGAAAGTTTTAAACATTATCTTTTCACGGAAGGTTTACCTGATCCTGATTTGATTATCAGAACCAGCGGAGAAATGAGGGTATCAAATTTTCTGATATACCAAGGGGCTTATGCTGAATACTACGTCACTGATATATTTTGGCCAAATTTTTCACCAGAGGAATTTGTTAAAGCTCTAAATGAATATGCTCACAGAACCAGAAGATTTGGAAAGGTATGAACTCTTCAGGTAAGAGACTCAGTAATTTAATAATCCGATTGTTGGTTTCAGCAATTTTCATTCCCATTATCTTTTTGTTTATCATGGGAGGAGAGCTGTGGTTTTTCATCCCGCTTCTGCTGGTGGCTTTAATTGCCAGTATGGAAGCATTTAGCATCGCCAACCGAGCTTTTAATTTACCCCACCATTGGAAAATTAAAATCAGATATACAGTTGTGGTTATTTCGGTTTATCTTCTGCTGGTAAAAATTTATACTGATATTATCCCGGGAAGTTTAATATCCTTGTTTTTTATGGTTTATTTGATCATAGAGATAGTCGGTTCCTCCCCTCAGGATTTTCTTAAACGCATATGCTCAGTTATTATTCCGGTTATTTATGTGGTTTGGGGATTTTCTTATTTAATTCTGCTCCGGCAGTTATTCGGATTTTCTGTTTTCCATCCCTACAGTTTAGGAGCATATTTGGTGGCTATGGTGTTTACGGTAGCCTGGATGTCAGATAGTTTTGGAATGCTCATTGGTTCTTTTTTAGGTAAGCATCCTCTAATCCCTTCAATTAGCCCCCACAAGACGGTGGAAGGTTCCATCGGCTGCATTTTAGGCGCGGTAACCGGGGCAATAGCAATTAAATTTATTCAGATTATATTCAGCCCGGAACTCACTCTTCCCTGGATATTTATTTTATTGGCGGGTATAGTCTGCGGGTTTACTTCTCAATTTGGAGATCTTATCGAATCAGCTATGAAAAGAGATGCAAATTTAGGAGAATCTTCAGAAATTGTGCCGGGTCACGGAGGTATATTAGATAAATTTGACAGCGTAGTTTTCACTGCTATTAGCATTTATTATCTGTTCTACTTTCTGGTAGGTTGATATGAAAAAGAAAGTAGTAGTATTGGGAGCCACCGGTTCAATCGGTCAATCAACTCTTCAGGTAATTGAAAAATTTTCCAGTCAATTTCAAATTCTGGCGATAACCGCTCATTGTCAAGGCGATCAATTAATTGAACTGGCTGAAAAGTATTCTGTTCCTGAAATAATTTTGACTGATGAGCAGAGGGGAAGAGAATTTAAACATAAAATACCCCCTGCTCTAAAATTCAGTTATGGACAATCTGCAGTATTGGAAGTGGTGCAGAGAAAAGAAGTAAATATAGTGGTGAATGGGATTGTAGGCAGCGCGGGGTATTTTCCCACCAAACATTCCCTGTTGGCAGGGAAAAGAGTTGCTTTAGCCAACAAGGAAACCATGGTTGCTTACGGGGAAATAATAAACGAAATAATTGAAAAAGGGTCGGGAGAAATTATACCTGTGGACAGTGAGCATGGTGCAATCTGGCAGCTGCTGAGAAATCGGAATCCTCAGGAAGTGGAGAATCTGATTCTCACCGCTTCGGGTGGAGCGTTAAGAGATCATCCTCATCCCCACGGCGCTAGCTTAGAAGAGGTGTTAAAACATCCCACCTGGAACATGGGAAAAAAAATAACAGTTGATTCAGCAACTTTAGCTAACAAAGGATTGGAAGTGATTGAGGCGAGCAGGTTGTTTAAAATCTCCTGGAAAAAAATTAAAGTACTGATCCATCCCACTTCCATAGTTCATTCCATGGTGGAATTAGTTGACGGTTCGATATTGGCTCAATTAGCTGAACCGGATATGAAATTGCCTATACAGTATTCACTGTCCTATCCCCAGCGGTTACCTGGTACAATACCTTTGCTGGATTTAGTTACCCGGGGTCCTTTAGAATTTAGACATCCTGATCACAAACGTTTTCCTGCCCTGAAATTGGCTTACCGTGCACTGGAACAGGGGGGTAGCTATCCCTGCGTGTATAATGCTGCCAATGAACAGGCAGTGGAGATGTTTATTCAAGGAAAAATTGGATTTATGGATATATCTGCAATCATTGAGAAAACTATGGATAATCATGAAAATGGCTCAGGGAAAGATGAGCTATTTCTTCAAAGTGCGGATGGGTGGGCTAGAAATTTAGCCAAAGAAATAGCGAGGAGCAGGTAATGGGAATTATTGCGGCAGTTGTGCTTCTGGGCATATTAATTTTAGTACACGAATTAGGACATTTTGCCGCCGCCAGATTATTCAAGGTCTCCGTCCCCAAGTTTTCCATTGGCTTTGGTCCCCGCTTAACCGGATTTAAAGCCAAAGGAACTGATTTTGCAATTTCCGCAGTCCCCCTGGGAGGTTATATCAAGATGAAAGGGGAAATGGAGATCAATGACCGGGAAAAATCGGAACAGCGAGATTATGAGCAAGATGATTTTAGAAGTAAGGCACTGTGGAAAAAAGCTATTATTGTAATTTCTGGACCACTGGCTAATATACTGTTTGCCTGGTTGTTTATTTTCACTGCCGATGTAGTGATGAGACAGGAATATATTCCTACCACAGAAATTGGACGGGTAATTCCGGGATCATCTGCGGATATTGCCGGATTGAGGTCAGGGGATGAAATAATTGAAATTGATGGAGTGGCGGTTAGGGAATGGTTTGACGTGGAAACTGAACTGTGGTCTAAAACTTCAGATAGTGTAGCTATCTTAAAAATCAGCTCAACTCCCTGTGTAGAAACCAGTTTAGTGGTAATACCTCCTGATTCTTCTGATTCCTTTTACCGTGGTCTTTCTCCTATGATTGCTCCGGTAGTGGGCAAGGTGTTTGGAGATCCTGCGATCCAGGCTGGATTGAAGGTAAAAGACGAGATTGTGTGGTTTATTCCGGTTACCAGTCAGTTGGGTGAACTGGTTGATCAATCTCCCACTTTCTTTGAAGACAGTGTCAACTTCTACGGAATAGAGGTGATGATGCTGGATACGGTCAGTTTCAACTACTTTCCTCTTGACTCAGAGTATGTTGACAATGTAAATCTGATCCCCGCATGTAAAGTAGAGTACTGGTATGACATTGGAACACTGATCAGTGCTCAACAGGTGGATAGTTTTAAACTGGTGGTAAACCGGGAAGACCACTTTAAACTGATAACCGTAAATTCTGTACAAAATATTGAAAACCGAAAGGTCATCGGCATAATGTTTGAATTGCCCTCCCGGGCTATGTCTATTCCCCAGGCGTTTAAGGTCTCCGTACAACAGTTGAAATTAATTTTTTATCTCATATTCAAACTGCCCCAGATGATAATTACCAAGCAAATTTCCATAAGAGAATCAGTGGGAGGTCCCATAAGAATATTTCAGGAAACTTCTAAAGCAGCCAGAATGGGGTGGGATACTTTATTATTTATTGCTGGATTCATCTCTTTGAACCTGGGCTTTTTCAATTTATTCCCTGTGATGCCCTTAGACGGGGGACATCTGCTGATATATGTAATTGAAGGGGTGATCCGCAGACCAGTTCCTGCAAAAATTATCAGAGGATTCCAGGTTTTTGGAATGAGTTTGCTGTTGGTCTTAATTGTTTTGGTCACTGCCAATGATCTGGTAAATGTATTGTTTAAATAATCTATGATGATTAGATGAAAACTCATATCATCAATATTGGCGATGAACTCACTTCGGGCAGAATTGCCAATTCCAATGCACAGGTAATTTCCCGCGAACTTTTCAAGCTAGGTATGAATATTGAAATGATTATCACTATTCCTGATGATAATCAAACTGTGATAAATCAACTTGCTTACTCCACCTCTAATGCCGATTTAGTAATAATAACCGGGGGATTGGGTCCTACTGAAGATGACCGGACTTTGCAGGCGTTAGCTGAATTCTATGAGGTGGAATTGGAATTTCATCCTGAAGTATTTGCCCGTATCCAGGATATTTTTGCCCAAAGAGAAAAAGTAGCATCTCCAGCCAACCGGAAGCAGGCAATGATCCCTAAAAATTTTGAAATATTGAGCCCTTATTTAGGAACAGCTCCGGGGTTATGCTTACACCATGAACATTACTCAATGTATGTCTTTCCCGGAGTTCCCCGGGAAATGAGCTTTTTATTGAAAACCCATCTCCTCCCCTGGATTCAGCGGAATTATGTCTGTTCATCAATGCTGCAAAAAACTTATAGAACCATTAATTTACCTGAGTCGGAATTAGCTCAGAAAGTGGACAATTTAGAGGAAATTGAAAAATTTGCCAAAATTTCCTTTTTACCTCATTTCCCGGTAAATGATGTGGTGTTGACTGTTTCCGGCGAAAATACCCCTGCTGCTGAAAAGAAATTACAGTTGGCGGAAAAGTTGTTGTGGAAGAAGATAGGTCCCTGGGTTTATGGAGAAGGTGATCAAACTCTGGGGGAAGTTGTGGGAAAACTTCTGCTGAAGCATAAATTAACTTTAGGAATAGCTGAAAGTTGCACCGGCGGTTTAATTGCAGACCGGTTAACCAATGTAGAAGGCAGCTCAAATTACTTTCGAGGGGGCATAGTTGCTTATTCTATTCAAGCCAAGCAAAATATGTTGGGTATTGATGAGGATATTATTGAACAACAAGGGGCAGTTAGTCCGGCAATCGCCCAGTTAATGGCGGAAAAAGCCAGATTAAAATTCCGTGCGGATATTGGATTATCCACTACCGGATTGGTCTCTCTGTATGAGCACAATCCTAAAAAAGGATTGGTTTTCTGCGGGATTTCTACGGTCAGTTTCAAAAACACCGTCCGGGAGGTCAGCCTGGGAGATAGGAAAAAAAATAAACTTAGATTTTCTCAAGTCGCCCTGGGGATGTTGTTGGAATTCTTGAAAAATAATATCTAGAATACACTTGGCAACCATCATACTATAAAATAGTAGTTTAGAATTAATCACACGGAGACACTAAGAACACAGAGTTGGGTAAAAATAGAGGATAATGAATAAAAATATATAATAAATGTTGATGTTCTTTGTGGCTTGGTGTGAGAAAAATATCACCCGGAGACACTGTGGACACAGAGATGAAAGAAATTGAAAAATCAGGGTTGAGGTAATACCGAGGATAATTAATAATGATTTATATATAAATCTTGGAGTACTTTGTGGCTTAGTGTGAGAAAAATATCAACTAGAGACACTTTGAACACAGTGATGAAAGAAATTAAAAAAATCAGGGTTTAGGTAATATCGAGGATAATCAGATGAAAAAAAATATTGCTTTATTATTTGGCGGTGTGTCTGCAGAGCATGAGGTCTCCATCGCTTCAACCCGAAATGTTTATCTCTCTCTGGATAAAAATAAATTTAATCCGTTCTTGATTGGCATTGACTTCAACGGATACTGGTATATTCAATCTGAATCCCAGTTTATGAAAGCAGTTCAAAATAAAAAAATTCAGGATCGTTCCAACCGCATTGTATTGATACCAACTGCTAAAGGTTGCGGTTTATTCAGTATCACCAGGCGAGATTTTATGGATTATATTAATTGTGTCTTCCCGGTTCTGCATGGTCCCTATGGTGAAGATGGCTCTATGCAGGGATATTTAAAAATTTTAAATATACCTTTCGTGGGGGCGGGAGTGCTGGCTTCGGCAATGGCGATGGATAAAGAAGTAACCAAAAGATTATTTCAGCAGGAGGGGATACCCCAGGCTGATTACCTGTGCTTTACTGATAAAAAAAAGTGCATGGATCAGTTTGATTTAGTTAGAAATAAACTGGGTTTACCTATATTTGTAAAACCTTGTAATTTGGGCTCCTCAGTGGCAGTAAATAAAGTTGAGCACAAAGAGCAATATAAAAATGCAGTTGAAGAAGCATTCAGTTATGATCGAAAAATTATCCTGGAAAAGTATATTCAGGGCAGGGAAATTGAATGTTCAGTTCTGGGTAATGCTGATCCTCTGACATCTGTCCCCGGGGAAGTTATTCCCCAGCATAAGTTTTATTCATATCAGGCTAAATATATTGATGAAAAAGGAGCAAAATTTAATATCCCCGTAAAGCTTGATGGTTCGCTTATTGAACATATTCAATCAATGGCGGTTCGGGTTTACATCCTGCTTAACTGTGAAGGAATGGCGAGAATTGATTTTTTTCTAACTCCGGACAATCAAGTTCTGGTCAATGAGGTCAATACCATCCCCGGTTTTACCGGAATAAGCATGTATCCAAAATTATGGGAAACTCAGGGCTTGAGCAACCGGGAATTGGTTACCAGGTTAATAGAATTGGCGGAGGAGAGATTTAATCGGGAAAATAATTTAAGGCATGATTATGCTAAATTGGTTTAATGAATTTGATATTTTAAAAGTTATATGAGATGATATGCAGACAATATTTGAAGAGAAGCAAAATCTAAAGGGGGATGTTCCATTGTATATAGCTGAGGGATACTTCAGATGATAATACTGACGGGAGGGGCAGGATTTATTGGCAGCTGTATGTTGGCCCGGTTAAATGAGAATGGAGTTACCGATGTTCTGGTGGTAGATAAACTTACTCACTCAGAAAAATGGAAAAATCTCAATCACAAAATTTTCAGTGACTATGAGGATAAAAATAAATTCATTAAAGCGGTGGAAGAACACAAGGATTTTGGCAAAATTGAGGGTATCTTGCATCTGGGGGCTTGTTCTTCAACTGTAGAAAAGAATGTAGATTACCTTATTGAAAACAACTACAGATATTCCCAAATTTTAGCTAAGTGGGCTGTGGAAAAATCAATTCCCTTCATCTATGCCAGCAGCGGGGCGACTTATGGAAATGGCAGTCAAGGTTTCAGTGATGATAAAGAAACCACCCTGCAGTTAACTCCTTTAAATCCCTATGCTTTTTCCAAACATTTATTTGATTTATGGATAGTGAGGAATAAATTAGATAAAAAGGTGACCGGGTTGAAATTTTTCAATGTGTACGGTCCCAATGAATACCACAAAGGAGAGATGGCCAGCGTGGTGTATAAAGCAACTCAGCATGTTTTAATCCATGGTTATATTAACTTGTTCAAGTCAAATGACCGAAATTTTCCGGATGGCGAACAGAAACGTGATTTTATCTACGTCAAAGACTGCACTAAAATGATGTGGTGGTTTTGGGAGCATCCTCAAATAGTTGGACTTTATAATATAGGTACGGGAACTGCCCGAAGTTGGAATGATTTAGTGAATATAATTTTCAGATGCCTGAACATGAAAACTGATATAAGATATATTGATATGCCGGAAAATATAAAATCCTGTTATCAAAATTACACTGAAGCGGATATGAATAAATTTTTTAATACGGACAGTCCTGTGAATTTTCATACTTTAGAACAAGGAGTCAAGGATTATCTGTTAAACTATTTGTTAACCGAGAACAAGTATTTGTAAATTAATACCCCCAACATCCTTCCCTGGGGATAGATTTTATCTATCCTTTTTCAGGGAAGGATAATTTTTTGACTATGGAAATTGAACAGGAATTAAATGTAATTGTTAAAGACATTGCCACCGCCAGTTCTTATATTGTAGATAAGGGCTGGGGCGAGGCTAATGCCGGGAATTTAAGCTATAATCTTTCCGATCATGGCGAATTTTATGATTATGCCGATTTTGCGGAATACCCCTTTTGTTTGCCGGTTGTCTTTCCTCATCTGAAGAATTCAATACTTTTAATTACAGTTACTGGATCCAGAATGAAGGAGATTTCAGAAAAACCTTATGATAATTTTGGTATTATTAAGATTAATTCAACCGGAGAAAGTTATGCGGTTATCTATTATCGAAATTCTTCCCAGCATTTCAAACCAAGTTCTGAGTTTATTTCCCATTTGTTGATTCATGATTATTTAATGAAAAATAAATCAGATAAACGGGCGGTATTGCATACTCATCCTGATGAAATTATTGCCTTAACCAACCTGCCGGATTTCCAGGGGGAGGATAAACTCCGTAAGCATCTGTACAGGGTTTTGCCGGAACTGGAAATTCTCCTGCCCCGGGGAATTGGATATGTGCCCAGCTTAAATCCCGGATGTGATGAATTAGGTTATGCAACTGTTCAGGTGATCACAGAAAAAAATGTGGTGATCTGGGAGAGACATGGCGCGGTAGCGGTGGGAAAAGATGTAATTAGCTGCTTGGATTTGATTGAAGTGGTTAATAAAGCAGCCCGGATATTACTGTTAACTCAAGGGCGATGTCTTTAATTTAACTTGAGAATTCTTCGATTAATTATGGATAAAGGAGTTGATTATGGAAATTAAGTTAACCAATACAATGTCCCGGGAAAAAGAGGTGTTTCAGCCGATTAAACCAAATAAAGTAAACATCTACACTTGCGGATTGACTGTATACAACTATGCTCATATTGGTAACTTAAGAGCTTATGTGTTCTCCGATATTTTGCGGAGGATGTTTGAATACAATGGATTTAAAGTAAACCATGTAATGAATATAACTGATGTGGGTCATTTAACCGATGACCAGGATAGCGGAGAAGATAAATTGGAAAAAGGGGCGAGAAGAGAACATAAAACGGTTTGGGAAATTGCCCAGTACTATACGGATGAATTTATAAAAGATCTCAACCAGTTGAATATTATTATTCCTGAGGTTATGCCTAAAGCTACTGATCATATCTCGGAGATGATTGAATTGATAAAATTGATTGAAAAAAGAGGGTTTACCTATTCAGCAGGAGGTAACTTATATTTTGACACCACCCAATTGAAGGATTACGGAAAGCTGGCGCGGTTGAAATTAGATGCTGAAAAAACCAGAACCAGAGTGGAAGAAGATACCTACAAGAAAAATCCTTTTGACTTTGTGCTTTGGTTTACCCGGTATAAATATTCCAGTCATTCCATGTTGTGGGATTCACCTTGGGGAAAGGGTTTCCCCGGCTGGCATGTGGAATGTTCGGCGATGTCCTCAAAATATTTAGGAAATCATTTTGACATCCATACCGGAGGTATTGATCATATTCCGGTTCATCACACCAATGAAATTGCCCAAAGTGAAGTGGCTTTTGGCCACAAATGGGTAAATTACTGGCTGCACAATGATTTTCTGGTAATCGAGGACAATCAGAAAATGGCTAAATCCAAACAAAATTTTTTGAGATTACAAACTCTTATTGACCGGGGATTTCATCCTCTGGATTACCGGTATTTTCTGTTAGGAGCTCATTACCGAAAAAATCTGCTGTTCAGTTTTGACAATTTACAAGCAGCTAAGAATGCTGTGGAAAAATTGAGAGACTGGGTGATGAGATTGAAAAAAGTTGAAGATGAACCGGATCAAACTGCTTACCGGGAGTATCAGCAGCAGTTTAACCGGGAAATCAATGATGATTTAAATACACCCCGGGCTCTTTCAGTGTTATGGGAAGTGTTGAACCATGACCAGTTAAGTGGCGGGACGAAATTGAGTCTTCTGGAGAATTTTGATCAGGTTCTGGGTTTAAATTTGTCAACCGGGAAAAGTGAAGAATTACCGGAACAGTTAAAATTACTGGTAGGGAATAGAGATGAAGCCAGGAATCAAAAAAATTTCAAGTTAGCTGATCAATTGCGAAATGAAATCACCAGACTTGGTTATCAGGTAATTGATTCCCCGGAAGGTACTATTGTAAAAAAAATGAAATAAACTTATCAACCGATAAGTAGTATAGGTAAAAATAACAGGGAGGAAAAATGAACAGGAATACTTGGCTGATAATAATAACTCTAGTGATAACCGCGATGGCGGTCAGCTGTTCTTATACCCGGACCACCTATGAAAAAGTTGACGACTGGGAATATGATTCTGAAAAATTTGAAGATATGGATTACTTCAATGGAGCAGGAGGAAGTACCCCGGTCCAGTCTGCCCGGATAACCAATGCTCCCATGGTTATGGAGGAATGCTGTGAAGACGGTATAGGTTTTGCAGTAGGGGGAGCGATGGATATAAACAATTTCAGAGATAACATTGAAAATGATTATCTCCCTTTGCCCACGGACATAACTCCGGAAGGAATATTTTACGACTATTTCTTTGAAACCGGTCAAACTGAACCTTGTGAGGAATTATTCTGTCCATCCTACAGCACCGCAATTTCCAGAGATCCATTCAGCGGAGAAAAGGTCTATTATCTCTCGGTGGGTCTTAACTCCGGGCTTAAGGAAAGTGATTTTTCCCGGAAAAAGCTCAATCTGATTATCGTACTGGATATTTCCGGTTCGATGAGTTCGGGTTTCAACCGTTATTATTACGATCAATTTGGCAATGAAGTGGAAATTGAAGCAAGTGAAGATCTTGACAAAACTAAAATGCAGATTGCCAATGAAGCAATTGTAGATTTATTAGATCATTTGGATGAAGATGACCGGTTTGGGATGGTTCTTTACGATGACCGGGCATATCTGGCTAAGCCGATGAGATTGGTAAAAGCTACCGATATGGAAAGTATTAAACAGCATATATTGGAAATTACCCCCCAGGGCGGAACTAACATGGCCGCAGGAATGGAAATGGGCACGGAATTGTATGAAGAATTGTTAAATGTAGATCAAAGTGAATATGAAAACCGAATTATTTTTCTCACCGATGCCATGCCTAATACCGGTGAAACCAGCGAGCAGGGATTATTTGGAATGATGCAAAATAATGCTGATCAAGGTATTTACACCACCTTCATCGGGATAGGGCTTGATTTCAATACCGAATTAATTGAAGCAATCACTAAGATTAAGGGGGCAAACTACTATTCGGTAAGAACACCTCAGGAATTCAAGGAAAGAATGGACGAGGGGTTCGATTTCATGGTCACT
The DNA here is from genome assembly GCA_001412365.1 of Desulfuromonas sp. SDB. Lineage (GTDB taxonomy): Bacteria > SDB-A > SDB-A > SDB-A > SDB-A > SDB-A. The sequence goes on from LKUE01000319.1 coordinate 20,353, forward strand.
CCCCTGGTATTCAACCTGGAACTGGTTTTACAAGCAGAAGGATATGACATTGAAAAAGTTTACGGTTCCCCGGAAGCAGATGAAGCTACCGGAGAAATTATGAGTGTCAACACCTTATTCCCCTCCAAGAGAGTGGAAGGTGAAACCAGAGGTGGGTTGGTTCTGCTAAAGCTGACTAAAACATCTTCCGATGGGTCAATTGAGATAAGAGTCAGTTATGAAGACCGGGAAGGAAATGTTGAAGATGTAGTAGATGAAGTGGAATTTTCAGATGCAGATCAGGATTACTACGACAACTCTGGAATCAGAAAAGGCATTCTGCTTTCCCGTTATGTTGACCTGGTCAAAAACTGGCTGATGGATGAACGATTAAAAAATGAATATATGGAAGATCAGCCATTGGTTACCAGAGAAGACGGAATTATTGTTCCACCTCCTTTTGACATTGAACTGGGAAGATGGGAAAGACAATCCATGCCCCTCACTGTATCATCCCACTATCAGGAATTATTTGAAGACTTTTATGATTATTTCCAGGTGGAAATGGAAGCGTTGGGAGACACCACCTTGCAGCAGGAACTGGATATTTTAAACAAACTGATACGTCTATAATTTTAACTGATCCTTTTACCAAAAAGCCACCAGTTTAAGGTGGCTTTTTTTTTTGACCAGGTGTAAATTTAAATTACCGGGAAAAATAAAGCGGCTATAAATTATGAAGATATTTTTTCTAATTTTTATTCTCCTTATTTTAAATAATGAATTAGAGTCTGATATTTTAGTTCAGCAAATCCCGGATACTTTGTTTCCCTTGGGAGTATTATGCCAAAAGGATAGTGTTTTCCCGTTTAATTCAGAGGCTTGTGACGATATTTTAATTACCCTGAATGATTGGAGATTGGATTCAGTAACTACCTGGTGGTTAACCGGTTCAGGTTTTGTCTCCTGGGCAGAGGTTTCGAATATTAGATTGAAGATCTATCCGGACAGCGGAATCAATCCCCCCATGCCCAGGGATTCGTCAATCTACCTGACAATAATTGAGAATAGCCAAATATCAGTAATTCCTTTAAGTCAGGATATATGGAGAGTAACCATTGAACTTCCTGATTCATACTGTTTAAATTTCAATCAACGATTTTGGGTGACGGTTCAACCTTCTAATATATTCGGTTCCAATGGTAAAACTTTTTGGATTGCAGACACCGGGATAGGCAACGGATTCTCTGGGTATTACCGTTGTTCAACATTGGGTTATCCTCAGTGGACTGGAATTAATACTGTTTTTCAGCAGGATTATGAGATGGGAATGATCATATGGGGAGAGACAGTTAATCATATTGAGGAATATCTTTTTGATCAACCTCAGCAGAATGAAATCATTTTCACTTATTTAGGATATGAAAAATTGCAGTTACATTTAGAGTTGTTTTCAGAAGCTGAAGTAAGTTTAGGGGTTTATGATATGGTGGGAAGAATGGTTGGTATGGTTGAATACGGAAGATTGGGCAGAGGAAATCATATTATTGAATGGAATACAGCGTTTGAGCGGGATCAGAAATTACCCTCGGGAATTTATTTCTACACATTGGCAGTAGAAAAAAATATATTCACAGGTAAATTTCCTTTGATCAGATAGATGTTGAGTTTTTGCAAAGAGATAGCTTGTTTGACATAGTGCGCACATTGTGATATTATTAAATAAAGTTAAGTTATGAAAGATAAAAAAGATTATAAATTATCCGCTCCAATAAAAAAAACAATTAAACCTGAAACTAAAATGAATATTAGAATTGATCCCCAAGAGCTTAGATTAATTAAACTGAAAGCGGAACAGGAAGGATTGAAATATCAGACTTTTGTTAAAAGCATTCTGCATAAATATATTACCGGTCAATTGGTGGATAAAGAAAAGATATTTTTTAGATAGATAGGGGAAGTACATATCTGAGTTAGTGCTACGTAAATATACTCAGCTATCGAGTATAAGCTGAACTGATTTTAAACAAATCATTATCTGTACATCTCAGCATCCGTTCAATTCTCCAGTTAGAATATTATTAACACACTTACCCCAGGAGGTTTTACGATGAAACCAGTTAAGTTTTATGATGCATTGATAAATAATACAGTTGAACATCCGGAGAGGAATAATGCCACCTCTCAAAGACTGTTTGAAGTAATGGAAAATGTTCTTCCGGGAAAACAAGCAGAAGATTTTACCAACCACTTAAAGAAAAAACTGGGCAATCCACACCCTCATAGCGCATTAACCAGCCAGCAGGCAAATATAATAATTGATGAGTTTGATCAGTTTAATGTAAAAACAGAAGATTTAACTGAAATCATTGATCAGTTGTTTTTGTGTGAACTGTCCACCCAGGAAATTCTTCAGCTTCATCGGACTTATAAAATACCTGTCTCTAAATTGGAAACAGATATTTTGCCGGTACAGGGCAATGGATGCTGGATAAGAGACAGCAAAGGAGACTGGTTCCTGGACTTGGATAGTAATTACAGTGCTTCCAATTTAGGAATGGCTAATTTGGAAATTGCCAAAGGTCTTTATCATCAGGCAAAAACCTTGATCTCGATGAAAGAAGACCGAATACAGGTAGCCCGGGCAAGGTTTCTCAAAGAAATCAGCCAAATGATGCCCCGGGGATTGACTAATTTTTACTGGCAGAATTCAGGGGGAGAAGCGGTGGATAAAGCTCTGAAAATTGCTAAAGCTTATACCCAAACCAAACAGGTGGTTGCGTTTAGGCATGGTTTTCACGGCAGGACTCATGGTGCAGTGGCAGTTACCCATAATTTAAAATACCGCAAACCCTTTTTGCTGGATCAGGAAGACTGGGTTCACTTTGCTGATTTCAACGACCTGGAATCGGTTAAGAGAGTCTTGGATGAAACCGGAAGCAAGATAATCATAATGGAAATGGTGCAGGGGGAAGAGGCAGGAAATTTGCCGGCTGATCAGGGTTTCATAAACCAATTATGGGATTTTGCCAGAGAAAACAACATAATTATAATTGACGATGAAGTCCAGGCAGGATTCGGCAGAACTGCCAGGAAACGGGGAGACTGGTTTGCCTGCATGAGTTATGAGGTTGTCCCGGATATAATGGTTATAGGAAAGTCGTTCGGAGGGGGCTATCCGGTTACCGCCGTAGTAACAAGTTCAAACATAAGTGAACAGATGAAACCGGGCTATGATGGATCAACTTTTGGAGGTAATCCCATGGCTATGGTTTCTGCTCTTATTGCCACCCGTCAGATGAGAAGGAAAAACATTACCGAAAATGTGATAGAACGCTCAACACAAATTGAGCAGGGTTTCTCCGCTCTTCAAAACAAGTATGACCTGGTAAAAGATTTTCGTGTTTACGGCTTGATGATTGCTTTAGATCTGGGAAATGAGCAACAGGTGAAAATAATGCAGGAAAAACTGAGAGATAACGGGGTTAAATCGTCCCTGTCCACCGGAAAATATATTAGATTTCTACCCCCCACGATAATTTCAGCGGGAGAAGTTGATTATTTTTTAAACACCCTGGATGAAGTAATCGGTAATTTGTAAATCAACTGTACATTACTTAAGCTGATTGTTTAAAGGTAGTTTAGCTATGCTGTGGGAAAAAACCTGCATCAGATAGAAGATCAATATCCATTTGACCAGTAAATTTAATAACTCCTGGTCAATGGGAATGAACAGAATCAGGATTATACCCAGTAGAAAAATTGGAAAAAAAGAAAAAAGCAGAAGTTTTGATTTAAAATCCAGTTCTGCCAGTATTTTTAGAATGTTCATATCCTTGAACAGAGAATAACCCAGAAAATTTACCGGGAAAATACAGGCAAAGATAAAAGGGAATAATATCTTTCCTAATTTGTAAAAGTAAGCCATGAAAGTTGAACTGTAAATAACCGCAACAAAAAATACCAGAATACAGGTAATTACCAGAGATTGAAAAAAGGTAAACATCAGAGGTATAACTGCATGAATCCAACTCATTAATGAAATTTCCTGGATTTCCCAGAGAGGAGGTTTATCTTCTCCTCTGTAGGCAGACTGAATTATCTGCTGGAAATAACTGAAGGAAAATCCAGTTAAAGCGGCAAACATAAGCAGGCATACCAATGCAGCATAGACACCCAGTAAACTGGTTCCAAACCAGGTTAAAAAGTAAATTAAGACAAGTATAACAGTACTGGCGGCAAGGGGAACCAGACCTTCCAGGTTTAATGGATAAGTAAAATATCTGTGTATTTTTTTTATTATTTAATCCTTAATAAATTTATAAAAAGCTGTTTATCTGAACTTTTATCTTTCTGGAAATAAAATCAGTTCCTTCCCCCGGATTGAAGTAGAGGATGCTTAATATGCTGTCGTCAATTACATCCATTTGATAGGGCAGAAGACAATTATCTCCCTCTAAACAGATAGTGGATAGATAAAATGATCCGGTATAAGCAAAGGAAGGCAGTTTGTAGATATCCACCAATCCGAATTTCTCCGACCGGAAAAAATCATCATGGTATTTCCACCCATTCTGCCAAAGCCGGAAAAACAATACAAACATATAATTTTCACTGAATTCAATAGATTGACAGGGAGTGCTCCTTATTCTCAGTTGGCTGGTGGGATGATATTGGTCAACGGGAGTTTCGAAGACAATAGGCACACTCCAGTCATGATGGACTCTGCCGAAACTGTCCAATAAATCTCCGGTAAAAATATTGAAAATTTTAAATTTGTCATGGAAGTAGTCATACCAGAACAGTAAATTTTTATAAACAGCGACATTTCCGCCAATGGGTTTTAAAATCCCCTGGTTGTAAAGATGATTACGGTATCTCTCCACCGGATAGGGGATGGTCTGACCGAAGGAATTCAGTTTTATACTGTTTTTCAAATCGTAAATTACGAATAACTGATCATTGGACAATAAATCAGAATATAAAATGGTACTGTCATCTATGATGAATAAATTGGAAATTTTAGCAGGTATCCGGTGTTCCCGGATATAATTGAAACTGCTGTCGTAAATGATAATTTTGGTCAAGGTAGAACAGAAAATTATAAAATTATCCTGAAAAAACAATGCACATCTGGGAAATTTAAATTCTCCGGGACCTTCTCCTACTTTTTCAATTTTTTCAGTAGTGCTTTCAGATAAATTAATTATTGTTACCGCTTTTTGGTAAAATCCACAGATTGCCCGGTTGTCCTGGAAAGAGATTAAATCACCGTAGTAATTTTCAGTAAATATGCTGTCTTCACGTAAAATTTCAATTTCTAAAACAACAGTATTGTCCTGGTGATTTTTACAACTCAATAATGTAATTAATAAAATCAGTGACCAGTTCTTTATTATGATTTCCTTCATTTGGTTAAGTTAATAGTATTTATGATTAATATTCAACAAAAAATACCATAGTGGAAAATTCATCTCTATGATATAAATTTTCTATGTCGATTTTTAAAGCAGAACAAGTTTCGGTAAACCTCGATCCCAAATTTTCCGTACTGGATTTAAATTTAACTGTTGAAGAAAAGGAAAAAATATTGTTGTTCGGTAAATCCGGTTCGGGTAAAACTACAATTTTAAAAATGTTTTTAGGATTTGTGATCCCCTCCCAGGGAAAGCTGTTCTTCCGGGATGAGGAGATAAACTGCCGCAACATCTGGGATCTCCGTTCCCAGGTCTCCTATGTAAGTCAGAATAACAATATCGGGGATATCCCAGTAAAAGAGGTAATAGATAGAATCATGTCATTTAAAGTTAACCGGAACATTCAGTATAAACATAAATTAAATCAATACCTGGATTTATTTGAAAAACCCCTAGAAATCCTGGACAAGGAATTCAGTGACTTGTCGGGAGGAGAACAGCAGATAATCAATATCATCATCAGTCTGCTTCTGGAAAGAAAAATATTTTTACTGGATGAAATAACTTCATCCCTGGATGTTGAATTGAAAAACAAAGTTCAGCGGTACTTCATTCAACAGGAGCAATGCACTGAAATTATTGTATCCCACGATCAGAGCTGGATGGAATTTAATAATATTAAAACCATAACCGTGGACAGTATATGGGCGCAAAAGATATATCACTGATATCAGTATTTCTATGTTTCTTACTGCTGATTGTACCTGTCGCTATATTTCTGCGGTTTAAAGTACAATTAATAAAATCGCTGCTAAGCTCAGTAGCCAGGATGACTTTACAATTGTTCTTAGCGGGAGTGTATCTGCAGTTCATTTTCCGGTGGAACAATGTTTTTATCAATATATTGTGGCTGATGATCATGGTCACTGCGGCTACCATAACTGTATTGAGATCAACTAATTTAAACATCCGAAAATTATTCCTCTCCATTTTCTGCTCTTTTCTGATTACAGTGATAGCGGTACTGGTTTATTTCAACTGGGTGGTGATAGGATTGGAAGTGATCTTCGATTCCCGTTATGTAATTGTGATCGGAGGGATGCTTTTGGGAAATTCACTCCGGGGGAGTATTGTAGGGCTGAATTCAATTTACCAGCAGTTGAAAAAATCAGAATCCTGCTATCTTTACTGCCTGGCGGGAGGAGCAACTAAATTTGAAGCATTGATGCCTTATCTTCAGGACAGCTTAAAATTTGCACTGATGCCCACCATCGCCTCCATGGCTACTATCGGACTGGTTCATCTTCCCGGAATGATGACTGGTCAAATCCTGGGGGGATCAAATCCCATGGTGGCAGTTAAATATCAGATTACCATCATGATCGCCATCTTTACCGTGACCAGTTTAAATGTGGTGCTGACTTTTCTGTTTTCCATCTACGCCAGTTTCAACCGGTATGGGGTGATCAAGAAGGGTATCTGGAAAAATCATTGACTTCGTAGTACCCCCCCCCAGTTAAGTAACCACAGAAGACACGGTTCCCCCCTCCCCACCATTAATGAACACAAAGCACCCCTCATCCCCGCCTATTAGAATAAACCACAGAGGACACGGTTCCCCCCTCCCCACCATTAATGAACACAAAGCCCCCCTCCACTCCGGATAAGAGGATAGGATTAACCTGCCTTAGTGGCAGGTAAACCGGATAGAAAAAGAGTACAATAATCAGGTGTAAAAATCATAAGTCTGTTTTATAATCTTTGTTTTTAAGATAATTTAAATAAATAAAAAAATAATAAGATATGTTAGCCTGGCAGGATTATATTGTTCTAGCCGGTTATGCCGCAGTAATTGTTACCATTGGCATTATCACCGGCAGAAAAGAAAAAAATATAACCGACTACTTCCTGGGGGGCAGGTCGATGCCCTGGTGGTCGGTAATGATTTCTATTTATGCTACTGCCTTATCTGCGCTTACTTTCATTGGAGTTCCGGGAGCAGCATTTAAGGGAGATTTTCATTATCTCCAACTGGGATTCGGGGATTTAGTGGGTCGGATCCTGATTTCATTTATCCTGTTGAAACCATATTATAAACATCAAGTTACCACCGTATATGAACTGCTGGATAAGAGATTTGGTAAATTTTCCCGGGGCTCTGGAACACTGTTCTTTCTGGTAACCAGACTTTTAGCCAGTGGAGTAAGACTGGCTGGTTGTGCTATCGCCCTTTCAGTGATATTTAGTATTCCCATGAATCTAGCCATAGTGATCATCGGACTGGTTGCCCTGGCTTATACATCGGTGGGAGGAATAAAGGCGGTTATCTGGACGGATACCTTGCAGTTTTTATTATTTATTGCCGCTGCCACTGTGGTTATCTGGTTGTCGGTAAATTCTCTGCCCGGAGGTTTTTCTGAATTTATTCAAGTGGGACAGCAATTTTCCAAATTTAAGATTTTTCATATATCCTTTAATCCGGCTAGCCAGGATTTCTGGCTTAATTTATCCAATCCCCAGTCCTTTATTGCCGGATTTTTATTTGGCGCATTTACCACCTTTGCCGCATTGGGTACAGATCAGGATTTGGTGCAGAGAATGCTGACCTGTAAAAAGGTAACCCAGAGTCAAATTGCCCTGATTTTTTCAGGATTGTTGAATTTCCCGGTAACTCTTCTGTTTTTATCAGTGGGAGCAGGTTTATTTGTGTTTTTTAAAATCAATCCTGATCCGGTAGTTACTGATTTTGTAGCCCAGGGAAAAACAGATTACATCTTCCCCTATTTTATAAAGACCTTTCTCTCTCCGGGAATCAAAGGTCTGCTAATTGCCGGATTGCTGGCGGCAGCAATGTCATCACTGGATTCTGCAATTAATGCCCTGGCTTCCACTGCCTATGTGGACATTTACACTGCTTTTATGAATAAAAAAGCGGATCCCGCTAAAGCGGTGAGGGTTTCCAGAATTCTGGTAGCAGGTTTTTCAGTCATTCTCATCGGAATTGCAGTGATGTTCAGCAATACCGAATCAATTTTATGGCTGGGTTTTAAAATTGTAGGCTATACTTACGGGGCAATGCTGGGGATATTTTTACTGGCAGTGCTGACCAGAACCAGGGGAAATGACTGGGTAAATGCGGCAATTATGGTCAGCAGTGTGCTGGTGGTGTTGTTTTTCACTTCAGAATCAGCAGGAATTTTGACCGGGGTGAGGAGAGTAATGCTAACTCCTCTGGGCATTGATAAAATTGCCTGGCCCTGGGCAATTATAATGGGTACGGGATGGACTTTTGGATGGGGATTGTTGTTTAAAACCGGTAAAAATTTCAATTGAAAAGCGATGAATGAATTACAAAAAACACTGAATAATATAAAAAAGATATTAAAAATTAATCATGTGAACATCAAAGAAATTAAACAAATTAATCATGGATTTCAGCTCAAACTTGATCATCCCCAGCTTACCGGACATCTTCGAATATATTCAGGCAGAAAGGGAATCCGCATTGATCAGAGTCAGTTAAAGTCAATTCCCGGAACCGAAATTGCTGACATCCTTAAAACAGCACTAAATCTGAAAGATATTCCGGAGACAGAAAAAAATCAAGCTTTCGGCGGCAGTATAATCGGATGCGATGAATCTGGAAAAGGAGACTACTTCGGACCACTGGTTTGCGCTGCAGTTTTTGTTGACAAGAACTTAGAACAACAATGGAAAGAATTTTCCATTGAGGACAGTAAAAACCTTAGCGATAGTAAAAACTATCAAATTGGTCAGATGATGTTAAGCCTTTATAAAGATTTTGTTGAAATAGCTGAACTGTGGCCAGCTGAATATAACCGACAATATAATCAGATGAAAAAACAGCATTTAAATCTCAATCATTTACTAGCCCGTTTACATTCTCAAGCAATTTTGAAGTTAGCGGACAGACACCCACCGGATACAGTTATAATTGATCAATTTTCAAAACAATCCTTATTTAATTTGCCATCAGCCGGTTTTTCTAAAACTTTAAAAATAATTGAAATAACCCGAGCAGAAAAATATATGGCGGTAGCAGCAGCATCAGTAATAGCCAGATATCGTTATCTGACTGTATTAGATGAACTATCCAGTTGCTACAACCTTACTTTCCCCAAGGGAGCAGGAAGAAAAGTTGAAAAATTTGCCCAAAATTTTGTGCAGAAACACAGCCGGAAAAAACTAAATGAAGTAGCTAAGGTGCATTTTAAAACCACTAGTAAAATAGATGTTCTGGAATTTGATTGCTAACTGAAAATACTGAAGGGGATTGATAATGGAAATTAATTTCAAAGAAATTGTTGAAAATGACCGTCTATTAAAGCAGATAAATTTTATAATTGAACTGGATAAATTAAAAAGCATTTTTCGCCAGAGTTACCTTTCCCACTCAAAACGTCATGAGAATGATGCCGAACATTCCTGGCATATAGCGGTTATGGCTATCCTGTTAGCTGAACATAGTTCTGTTTTAAACAAAGATCCTGATTTATTGAAAGTAGTCAAAATGCTGCTAATTCATGATATAGTTGAAATTGACGCTGGTGACACCTATTGCTATGATGAAATTGGAAATGCACATAAAGAACAAAGGGAATTAAAAGCAGCAGCACGGATATTTAATATTTTACCTGAAGATCAAAGTCAGGAATTATTTGATTTATGGCAGGAATTTGAGCAGCAAGTAACTCCTGAGGCGGTATTTGCGGCTAGTTTGGATCGGATTCAGCCGATTATTTTAAATTTTCTTTCTGCAGGTAAGTCTTGGAAAGAGCATGATATAACTCCTGATATGATTTTAAAAAGAAATTCAATTATTGAAAAAGGGTCTCCTGCTCTGTGGAATATGGTGAAAAATATTTTAAAAATATTTTTTAATAGATAAGTTTGAAGTTTATCAGCTTAGTTTTAATTTATTACTGAGAAAAGGAGTTGGATGCAATGTCAGTAACTGCTGTGGTCGGAGCAAATTGGGGAGATGAAGGAAAAGGTAAAATGACAGATTACCTGGCTCAGAAATCAGATATTGTAGTAAGATTTCAGGGTGGTAATAATGCCGGTCATACTATCATAAATAAATTTGGTAAATTTGCCCTCCATCTTCTTCCTTCCGGAATATTTTATCCCCATGTAACCAATATTCTGGGACCAGGCATTGCTCTGAATATACAAGCATTTTTTGATGAGTTAAATTCCCTCCTAAACAGAGATATTCCCAAGCCAAAAATCTATATTTCAAATCGAGCCCAGATATTGATGCCCTACCACCTGCTCTTCGACCAACTGGAGGAACAAAGGCTTGCCGATAAGAAATTTGGCTCAACTAAGTCGGGAATAGCTCCTTTTTATGCAGATAAGTATCACAAAATCGGAATTTCAGTCTCCCACCTGGAGCATCCAGAATACCTGCGAGAACGGTTGGAATCAATAATTCAGCCCAAAAATGTAATTTTAAAACATCTGTACAATCATCCTCCATTATCCCCCCAGGAAATTTACCAGCAGCTCATGAGTTTTAAACCGCAGCTTGACCCACTGATAATTGATACCCAGAAGTTATTTTACCAAGCCCTTAAGCAAAATAAATCAATACTAATAGAGGGGCAGCTGGGAGCATTGAGAGATCCGGATCATGGAATTTATCCATATTCAACTTCATCTTCTCCTCTTGCCGGATATGCCTCGGTGGGAGCAGGAATCCCCCCTTATCAAATCAACCAGGTGATAGGGGTGGTCAAAGCCTATTCCACCTGTGTGGGGGCAGGTCCCTTGGTCACTGAATTATTTGGAGAACAGGCAGATCAACTCAGAAATAAGGGGGGAGACAGCGGGGAATATGGAGCAACCACAGGAAGACCGAGAAGAGTGGGGTGGTTTGATGCCGTGGCTACAAGATACGGATGCAGGGTACAAGGAGCTACCGAAGTGGCGTTAACTCTTGTGGATGTTTTGGGTTACCTGGAGGAGATAAAAATTTGCACCGGCTATGATATTCAGGGAACGGTAACTGATGATTTTCCTGCCACTATCCATTTAGATAAAGCTGCTCCGGTTTATCAATCGTTCCAAGGATGGAAAGAGGACATCTCCTCAATCAGGGATTATAAAAAACTTCCAACATCCTGCCGGGATTATGTCGGCTTTATTCAGGATTATCTGGGAATTCCCATAAAATGGATTTCAGTAGGACCTCACCGGGAAAATCTTATTAAAATTTAAACAGGGAGTCAACATGAGTTCAGTTAGTTTTAAACGAAAACCAGTCAATTTAGCAGGCAGCCGGGTAGAGATTGGAGATAGTGCCCCACCGTTTAAAGCAATCAGCAATGATCTGAAATTATTTAAATTAACTGACTTAACTTCTGCTTATAAAATTATTACCAGTTTCCCCTCCCTGGATACTCCGGTTTGCGACCTGCAAGTAAAACAATTCAATCAGGATGCTGCTGAATTATCCGATGAAGTAACCGTGGTGGGGATAAGCAAAGACCTTCCCTTTGCCCAGCAGAGGTTTTGTTCCATGAATGAAATTAAAAATGTTCAGGTGGTATCAGATTACCGGTTTACTTCCTTCGGCTATCATTATGGAGTTTTAATCGAGGAACTTAATCTCTTAGCCCGTACTGTTTTTATCCTGGATTCTAAAAATATAATTAGATACATTCAGATAGTAGATGAAATTACCCATCAGCCTGATTACCAGGATGTTCTAGACAAATTAAATGAGATTATTTCTCAAACAAAGGAATCTGCCGACGCGGCAGCTTCTTCCGTTCCATTAAATAATATTCAGGATATTACCGGGCAATTTAAACGTTGGGAATTAAGCGACAATTTTAAAATAAAAGCTACTTTTATTTTGCCTCCTTCTAAATCACCCCGTTTTATGGTTAAAGCAATTTTGGTGATATCCGAACAATATGAAATTCAACCTTTTATGACTTACCAGGAAGATAAATTAGTTCTGGAATTGTCTGATTTAAAGGAAGTTGAGATTAACCAAAATTTACTGAATTTTGTGAAAGCAGTTGACCGCCTTAAAATTTAACTGGATAAGATAAATATGGCTAAAACTCAGTGTTTCGATGATTATGTTGACCGATATGAACAGTGGTTTAAAGATTATTCCTGGGTTTATCAAACCGAATTAAACGCTCTTTCCTCCCTGAATATAGATAAGGGGGAGGGCATTGAAATCGGAACCGGGACCGGCTTATTTGCTCAGCCCCTGGGGATAAAATGGGGAGTGGAGCCTTCCCCGGAAATGCTCAAAATAGCTAAAAACAGGGGAGTTAATACAATCAGAGGTATAGCCGAGCAACTTCCTCTGAAAGCACAGAGTTTCGATGTGGTACTGCTGGTAACGGTAGTGTGTTTTTTAGATGATATAAATGCGGGGTTTAAGGAATGCCGGAGAATTTTAAAACCAGGGGGAAGGTTGGTGGTCGGTTTTGTAGATGCAGACAGCCCTCTGGGCAAACTGTATCAGAAATTCAAAAATGACAATGTTTTTTACCGTTTGGCTGAATTTCAATCGGTTAACCGCATTGCCAAGATAATGCAAAATAATAAATTTAAGCTCATCTCGGTAAGGCAGACTGTATTCGGAGAATTAGATCAGATTAAGGATATCCAGGAGTACCGATCCGGTCATGGAGAAGGAGGTTTTGCAGTAATGGAGGTTTCGCCTGTCTAATTATGGAACTTTATAATAAATACCGGCAGCTTAAAGCTCTATTTGAGCAGATGGATGGAGCAATAATTGCTTATTCGGGAGGAGTGGACAGCACCTTAGTGCTGAAAGCAGGGCTGGATGTTATTCCCCGCAGGATAATTCCCGTAATGATATTTTCCGATGCTCAACCACTCGTTCAGTGGCAACGGGCATCAGCTGTTGCCCATCATTTAGGAACCAGGCTGTTCTGTTTACATTTAGATCCATTGTCATTACCCCAAGTTCAAGCTAATAACAACCGCCGGTGTTATTTCTGCAAAAAACTAATATTTGAAAATCTACGAAAACTTGCCCATTTGTTAAATATCCGGAATATCCTGGAAGGAACTAATGCTGATGACTTAAGGAGATACCGTCCGGGAAAGGATTGTTTAATTGAACTAAATGTCCGCAGTCCATTGGTGGAGACCAATTGGAGTTCACCGCAAATTAGAAAAATGCTGGAATTACTACACATCCCTAATTGGAACACTCCATCCCAATCTTGTCTGATTACCCGTATTCCCTACGGGCAAAAACCTACTGCACAGAGAATGTGGAGGGTTGAACAAGCGGAGGAATATATCAGATCCCTGGGTATAGAGGTAGTCAGAGTTAGGGACCATGATCAGCTGGCTAGAATTGAAATATTAAGAGATGATTTTAATAAATTTTTTCATTATCAGATTTACTCGGAGATAAATACAAACTTGAAAAAAATTGGCTACAGTTATGTAACTGTGGATTTACAACCTTACCACCCATGGTAGAGTTATGAACCTTGATCTTTTAGAAAATATTTTACAGCAAGTGAGAGCAGGAAAATTACCGGTGGATAAAGCATTACAGGAATTATCAACATGGGGATACTTGGATCTTGGTTTTGCTAAATTAGATTTAGACAGACAGAGAAGAGTGGGCTTTCCGGAAGTGGTTTACGGCAAAGGTAAAACGGTTGATCAGATAATTGAAATAGTTAAATCGCTTTATCAACATCATTCCATGGCAGTGGTTACCAAAGTTAATGAAGATATTGCCAGTTCACTAACTTCCTGCCAGCTTCCAGTGAAATATTACCATCAGGCAAAAATAATTTTAGTGGGTGAACCTAGACCGGTAAAATCCCCTCCTGCGGTGGCGGTAATTACCGGGGGAACTGCAGATATACCTGTAGCTGAGGAAGCAGCAGTTATTTGTGAAATTTATGGGAATGAAGTGGTGAGAATATATGACGCAGGAGTTGCTGGCATTCACCGTTTAATCAATAATTTAGAAAAGATAAACCAGGCGGGAATTATCATTGTGGTAGCGGGGATGGAAGGGGCATTGGGCAGCATTGTGGGCGGTCTGACTCCCCGTCCGGTAATTGCAGTTCCCACCAGTGTGGGATACGGAGCTAATTTTCATGGATTAGCTGCTCTGTTAACTATGCTGAATTCCTGTGCTCCGGGAGTGGCGGTAGTAAATATTGACAATGGTTTCGGAGCGGGAGTTTTTGCAGCCATGGTCAATCAAGGATTAGTTAAATGATTAAGGGGTATTTTCACTGTTTCTCCGGAGTTAGCGGAGATATGCTGGTGGGAGCTTTTCTAGATTCAGGGGTGGAATTAACTGAGTTGCAATCCGAATTATCTAAACTAAAACTGACCGGATATCGAATTTATTCAGAAAAGGTGCTGAAAAATGGACTGGGGGGCACTAAGTTTAAAGTAGAAGCGGCACAGGATCATCCCTTTCGGAATTTAAATGATATTCTTAATTTAATAGAACAAAGCGGTTTATCCAAGTCAGTTAAGCAAAAATCAGTAAAGACCTTTGAACTTCTGGGGGAAATAGAGTCGGGAATTCATGGTTGTGATATCGGAAAAATTCATTTTCATGAAATTGGAGCAGTGGATTCAATTATTGATATAGTAAGTGTTTTTATCTGTGATCAACTTTCAGGCATTGATCAGTATTACTGTTCAAAAATACATATTGGCACCGGTTTCACCAATTGTGATCATGGTCTTATTCCCCTGCCCTCTCCCGCCACCTCTGCTTTATTGAGGGGACTGCCCACTTTTAGCCTGGGCATACCGGGGGAATTAGCTACTCCCACCGGCGCCGCCCTGTTGAAAATCTTAGTGGATGAGTTTGACCGTTATCCTGCCATGATTATAAAGGATACCGGTTACGGAGCAGGTTCCCGGGATTTAAAAACCCCCAATTTATTGAGATTGATAATTGGTGAATCAAGCGAAGATATGGCAGGCAATGGTTTTCAGACCGATCAGATTGTTTTAGTCCAGGCAAATATTGACGATATGAATCCTGAATACTACCACTTGGTTATGGATAAGCTGGAGCAAGCAGGGACAGTGGATGTATTTCTGGAACAGGTGATCATGAAAAATTCCCGTCCCGGAGTGATCTTGAATGTATTAGTAGAAGAACAAAATCTACTGCCGGTGGGTAATGTAATTCTCCGGGAAACGTCCACTTTTGGATTGAGATTCCAAAAGCTAAATAGATTTAAGCTGGTTAGAAAAATCAAAGAAGTGAAAACTGATTATGGTCCCATAAAAGTCAAACTAGGTTTAATTGGAGATGATCTTATTAAAATTGCGCCTGAATACCGGGACTGCAGACGAATTTCAATTGAACATAATATACCTTTAGATGAAGTTTATCAATTGGCTAAAAGTAAATTTAACCAGGAACATAAGATATGAAAAAATTTTTAAATCAATCCTATCAGACTGCTTTTAAAGCTTTACAGAATTTCATAGAAGATGAAAAAAATATTGACCAGACCGGGAAAATTTCAGAACTGATTGCTCAAGCATTTCACCGAGGAAACAAAGTTTTGATTTGTGGCAACGGAGGCAGCCTTTGTGATGCAGCCCATTTTGCTGAAGAATTTACCGGGAGGTACCGGAAAAACCGCAGAGCATTGCCGGTAATTGCTATTGCTGATCCTGCTCATCTAACCTGCAGTGGCAATGACTACGGATTTGAAAATATTTTCTCCCGGGGAGTGGAGGCTTACGGTAGTTCTCAGGATGTACTAATTGTTCTGTCTACAAGCGGTAATTCCCCCAACATTATCCAGGCAGTTAATAAGGCGGAACAAATGAATATAACTACAGTGGGTTTACTGGGAAAAGATGGAGGGAAACTGGTTGACCGCTGTGATTATCAATTTGTGGTGGGTGAACAGACCTCTGATCGAATTCAAGAAATACACATGGTAATACTGCATATTATAATTGAAGGAGTGGAAAGGATCCTTTTTCCTGAAAATTATGTTTAACTGTAAAAATTCTTAATGATTAAATATAACTACATCTGTACAGCCCTGGGATGGATTTTAATATCCGCTGAGCATCAACAGGTGAAAAGTATAAGTTTTTGGGATAGTATTCCTGCTTGTGAAAAATTCAATGACAGTTTTTTAGATTTCTGCACCGGTCAGATTCAGGATTATCTTGCCGGAAAATTAAACAAATTTAATCTTGGATATAATTTAGGGGGAACGGAATTTGATCAGCAGGTGTACCGTAAAGTGAATTTAATTCCCTTTGGTAAAGTTAAAAGTTATGAGGATATTGCGGTTGAACTGGGAGATAAAAATTTATCCAGGGCGGTGGGCAATGCCAACAGAAGGAATCCTCTTCCCTTAATTATTCCCTGTCACCGCATCATTAAAAAAAATGGCGATCCCGGTGGGTACAGTGGAGGGGGGTGGAGGAAAAGATGGCTGCTCCAACATGAGAGTAAATTTTTTAATAACTAACCACCGTGAACAGACAGCAAATTATCGAATTCAAACAATTATTATCTCGCACTGAAAAAATAGTCGGATTTACCGGGGCAGGAGTCAGCACGGAATCAGGAATCCCCGATTACCGAAGCGCAGGGGGGATATGGGATAGATTTAAACCGGTGACCATTGATGAATTTATGTCCAGCGAACAGAAAAGGATTCAATATTGGCAGCGAAAAGTGATATTATGGGAACAAATTAGCCGGGCAAAACCTGGTAAAACCCATGTTTTTTTTAAACAACTGTATGACCGGCAAAGATTAAATGGGCTGATTACTCAGAATATTGACGGTTTGCATGAAACAAGCGGCTTGCCGGATGAATTGATAGTTAATCTTCATGGAACAAATTTATCTACTATTTGTATGTCCTGCGGTAAAAAATTTCCTTCATCTATCCTGTTTAAACACTTAGATTTAACTAAAGGATCCCCCCGCTGTGAAATTTGTGACGGCTATTTAAAACCTGATACCATTTCTTTTGGTCAACAACTGGATCCAGTGAATTTGAAAAGAGCCACTTTTTTTTCTCAACATTGCCAGCTGATGATAGTGGCGGGAAGTTCACTGGTGGTTCAACCTGCTGCTTCCTTTCCCCTGATCGCTAAACAAAGCGGAGCAAGACTTGCAATAATTACTATCTCTGAAACTCCTCTGGATGTTTACGCAGATTTTCTGTTTAAAATAAAATTAGGTGAATTTTGGGATATTTATGAACAGGAGAATTAAAACCTCTAATGACTGGTAATGTAAATTCAGCCGCTGATTCAAAGCCTAAATGGTATTATTCCAGATGGGGAGTGCTGTTGCTGTTGTTTTTAATTGCAGGTCCCCTGGGCTTGCCCTTTTTATTTAAAAGTGAACAATTTAGCAAATTTTGGAAAATTGTTATTACTTTTATCACCGCAGTTTACTTTGTAACAATAATTATTCTGTTGATAAGTTTGGAGTTGTGGTTTGTGCATCGGATTGTCTGTCTGCAATACTCCTAAGTTTTTACCTTTATGTTTTTAAAAAATTTATTCAGTTCCCATCCCCAAAAAGGTAACAGAGGAATTGAAATCACCACTACAGAAAGGATGAGAGTGGTGTGACTGCCGGACCGCAGCCCCGGCCAGTTGAATATAAATAAATCTGCAGTGAGATGCGATATTATTACAGTTAACAAGTCGTATTTTATATAAATTATCCCCCATACCAATCCCACCAGAATCATCATAACTGCTCTTCCCCAGACTGGTTTTTGAGGAGGGAGGAAAGTTAAACTGGCATGAGTCAAGCCGTAAATAATGGAAGTTATGAACAGGGCAATCCAGGTATGTTTGGTAAGTTTAGTTAACCAAGTTATCCCGAAAGCACGGTATCCGAATTCTTCTATAACTGCGATGAGGATGAAATATAGTAATGAGGTCAGGGCGGGAATATTGGAATTTAATATATAAAGATAAAACCCCCGGGGCTGAACTGAAATATGTACCGGGGATAATAAGTTGATCATAAGGATAGCTCCGCTGATCATCCCTCCGCAGATTAATCCCACCAGAAAACCTCTTGCCGAGCTTAATCCAACCTGGGGATAAAATATTTTTCCCCGAGTCAATTTCCAAAAAGATTCAGTTTTATCCCGGTTGGTGATTAAATATTCGGCTGCCCCCACTAAAGCCAGCAACAGTAGTAATACCGGAAAATCTGAAATAAATAAGTACACTATGGTTTGCACATAACTTAACCATTTGGGGACCAGGGGATTCCAAGATCTGAATAATAATGATTGCTGAAAAAGATTGGTTAGCAGCCAGCACAGGGAAATGATAAGCACAACCGATAAAACCCTGTTTACCGGCAAACGTCTTTGGTGAAGGGATGTTAACAGCAGAATAAATGCATAAATGCCTCCTGCTAACATTAAAATCATTCCAAATATTCTTAAACTGTCCTGAAAGGATAAATCAGCACGGCGTAGCTTTTTCCAAGAGGAGGGAATGTTAATGTTGCGCTGAATCAGGGAAATCTTATTACCGGCAAGTCCGTAAGTTTCTTCCTGATTGATTAAAAAAACAGAAAAGCTGTCCCTGCCGAAGAAAAATTGATAATCAGTGCGATGAGGTAATTCTCTTATGGAATAACCTTTTTGGTTAAGAGAGGGTGTATCTGCCAGAAAAAAAGATATCAGCCGGAAAGCTTTGTCAACACTAATACGAGCTCCGGGATGATCATAAGGCAATGAAATCTGGGAAGATATGATATCTAAATTTTTATTGAAGGATATAAAGAAAACAGTCTGTTCTCCTTGCTTTTTAAATAAAATATTGTAGCGGAAGGGACTAATATTGGAATTTATTAACTGATTTATTAACTTTCCGGGATAACATGATTCTAAAAAATCCAGCTCATCTTCCCTTACTTCAAGGTATACTTCGTGATCATAGCCGTTTAAGTCATACCCGTTTGAATTGAAATAAAAACAAGCCCGGTTGTAAATCTGGCGGTGATCAGGATATAAATTTACTTCAGGCATCGGCCACAGTTCATCAATAAATAAAAATAAAACCAAGCCAAAGCAAACTGCCAAAATAGTTAGAACAATAAATTCAGATTTAAATTTCATTATCTAATTTAGTGGTAATATATTATTCCCTTGCCCTCTCTGCCCTGTAGCAATATATGCAGGGGATTTGATAATTTTAGGCATGTGGTATACCTGCCTGTTTTCTGAGGCAAATGTTGTTTTATCCAGTCCCAATTGATAAAGCTTTTATGATCTTGGTAATCAATGGATAAATATCCGATATTCATCGAAGTTATATTGTGGAAGAAATGAGAACCTAAAGAGGGGTCTACTTGAAAATCTTCCAGTCCGTATTCGACAATGGCTTTTGCTTTGGAGATTTGATTCCACTCAACCGGAATTCCCAGCCATTGATCCCTGCTTCCCCACCGCCCCGGACCAATTAACAAATAGTTAAAAGAATTTTGTTTAGCCAGGTCATTGAAAGATTCAATCTCGGTGGCGATTTCCTGAGTTTTGGATTTATCGAATTTTTGGGGTTCAATATAGATTACATGGAAAATATTTTTTATTTCCCCATTTCCTAGAGAACGGTTGGATTTCAGAATTACTTTTTCAGGGTTTATTTGGCTTAAGTCAATTTTTAATTCAGAAATTTTCCTCATAAAAGGTTTAACTTGAAGCAGGAAAAAAACTGGCTGGGGTTGAGCAGAAAGATCAACTGCGAATTCTATCTCCACCGGGGTTCCCAAGGCAAATTTCAAGATATCCAGTGTTTTCTGGATTATTTCAGCCAGAGGAAAAGTCTGATATTTTAAAATATAGGGAAAATTTGCCACCAAAGGGCCACGTTTATTTAACCCGGGAACTAATCTGCCGTTATCAGCATCCCAAGTGGAAAGACAGCTTTGAAAATCCTGAAGTTCTAAATTCCGGTCCAGCGGAATGGTGGTCAGGGTAGCTTGTTCTCCAGCCAGAAGGTCAGGATGATGATCTGATAGATTTAATGCAATCAGCTCTTTCTGGGTATGGGAAAGCAGATCTATGGAGGTTTCAAACTCAATTTTGGGATGAGCTGGACAGAAGCGGTAAGCTTGACCGCCTTCCACCACATAGAATCCCAGACCCAGGGCAATAACTGATATCCCCTCTTCCGGTTTGATGTGGGAGAGGGGATAGTAATTATAAGATTGGGCAATACCTGAAATATGAGGATAAAATTTTTGTTGATAGTTTTTCCCCGCCACTTCTTGAATTATCACTGCCATGCGTTCTTCTTCAATTTTATAGTTAACCGCATCGAAATAACTCCGGGCAATTTTTGAATAAACAGAAGCATAAACCAGTTTTATCGCATTCATCAGCTGCTGTAATCTTTGTTCTGGTTGGGGATGATGGTTGGGGATGATATAGGTGTTGTAAAGTCCGGAAAAAGGCTGAGCTAAGGAGTCTTCAAATAATCCCGATGATCTGATAGCCAGAGGGTAGTTGATTTTTTCCAGGTAAATTTTCAAGTTTTCAATTAGAGATGATGGCAGGGAGTGCTTTATAAATTCTGAACGGAGATTGAAAATATCATCTTCATAAGCGGCAAATTCCAGAAGATGGTTATCTCCCAAAAATTGCTCAAAAGCTTCGGTGCCGATAATTACTGTATTGGGGATGGTTATCTCCACCCCGGAAATGTTTTTCAGCAGAGAACTATGGTGTATTAAATTATTTAAAAAAGCAATCCCTCTCCCCTTGCCCCCTAAAGAACCTCCGGCTAAACGGGAAATATTGATTCGGTCATGAATGTATCGGTTATCGAAGTTGATGATTTTGCCTTTGGTTTTTTCGTACTCCACCTCCCTGCAGGTTTTCAGCAGATGCTCCCGGATCTGCTTTACTGAACTGAAATCAGAAACTTTCGATTTCTGAAGCTTTTGGGCAATTTTAATTTCACCACGAGCCATCAGCCAGGATGAAAAATGATTTTGCTCTCCATGATAAATCAACGAATCATCAGCTATGGTTTCCAGCAATGCCTTGAACTCGGGTAGATTTCTGGCCCGGGCTAATTCATTTCCCCGGGCATCTTTAAACACAAAATCACCAAAGCCAAGATTGGAAATTATAAAATTTTTCAGTTCTGATTCCAGCATCTCAGAATTTTTATCTAGAAATGAAGCGTGGAGATTATCCGCATAGATTCTGTTTTGGGGATTATATGATTGCATGAGAACAGGAAGGTCAGGAAGCAGATATTTTACTTCCTTGATTAGTTTCATTCCAGCATCTTCTCTGATTTCCTGTTGAAAAGGGAACTTAAAGTCGGAAATGACTGCTACCAGATAGTCTTGGTAATTATTTAGAATTTTTATCGCCTGGGGGTAATTGTCGCAAAGCAGTATCTTTGGTCTGGTTCTCATTCTGAGTAATTTTTTTGATTCATCCAGATTTTCTTCTTTAATCAATCTTTGAGTTTGTTTGATGATTTCAGTGTAGAGCAGGGGGAGGTATCGGGAATAATAACGGATGGAATCTTCAACCACTAAAATAACCCGGACCATTCCCACTTCGGTGTCATGGTGGACATTTTTTAAATCTTCTATGTACTTTACTATCGCTAGAAAAATTTTCGGTTCTCCGCTCCATACAAAAATCCGGTCAATTTCAGGATTTTCCCTGCACCATTGCTGGCATAGGGTGATATCACTATGGTCATTCAACAAAAGCACAATGGGTAGTTGGGGATATTGATTTCTAATTTTTTGGCTGTATTCAAAAGGGGAGAATTCATCTATTCTCATGGTGAGAATTACCAAGTCATATTGTTTTTGGCACAACATCTGTATTGCTTCTTCACCTGAGCTGGCACTGGTGATTTTGGGTGCGCTGGACAGGTTCAGCTGGTAGTATTCTCCAAAAATTTTTTCAGTGAGCATATCTTCCTGCTCAATTATGTAAGCGTCATATAAAGTTGAAACCAGCAGGATGTCTCGAATTTTAAAAGGCATTAAATCGTGGTAAATCTCTCTTTGTAATTTGTATTCACTGAGATAAGACTGATAAATCTGTTTGGACAAATCATTCCTCCTGATTTTTCAGCTAAACGGGGTAATAAATTTTCATCGGTAATATTTTACTTATCTGTCCTATTGATTATACTATATCCATGAATAAAGTGCTGTTTTTTTTTACTCAAGGTTATTATGTTCTGGTCCGACTGACCAACTCAACCTATTTTTTTGATTTATTATACCGGTTGTTGAAAGATCCTTTTCAGATTAATCAGTCCTGCTACGAAATGAAAAAATTCAATAAGATGTTGGAATCTATTCCTCCCGGTGATTATCGCCATTGCCTGGATATTGGCTGCGGAACTGGTGTGCTTACCTCTAAAATACTTTCCATCTCCTCAAAGGTTACCGGAATAGACCTTTCTCCCCGGGCTATAAATGTAGCCAGGCATAAATATAAACAGGAATCTCGATTAACCTTTATCTCAGCGGATATATGCTCATATCAAAGTGATTCAAGCTATGATTTATTTATCTGCTCCGAAGTTCTCTACTATCTACAGCCCAAAGAGTTAACTAAGGCAATTCAGCAAATAAAAAAACTGACGGATAAAAGGGGGGTACTTGTTTTTGTAGGTAGAGCAGATGATAACTATGTAAGCAGGCAGCTTGAAAAGTATTTTTCGTTGATAGACAAATTCATCTGCCCGGCTCAATTCACCTATAGAGGGCTTGGACTGAACATTTCCAGGCCATTTGGTATTTTTATTTACCGAATATCAAACCGGGGAGTGGATGCTGATTTGTCAATAAGATTTTATAAATCCAGGGATTATACCCAGTTGATCCGGTTATGGAAACAATGCAAATTACCCCTTAAACCGAAGGGCAGAGATAGCCGGGAAGAACTGGACCGTCAGTCAAAATTATCCACCTCGATATTTCTGGTAGCTTATACAGGAGAAGAATTGGCGGGATCGGTTTTTGCTACCGATGATGGCAGGAAAGGTTGGATAAACAGATTGGCGGTTAATAAAAAATACCGTAAAAGAGGCATTGCCAGTAAATTACTGAAAACTGCAGAAAATAAGCTTGCTGAAAAGGGAATTAAAATGAATGCCTGTTTAATTGAATCAGATAACCTTAACTCTAAACTATTTTTTAAGGAAAGGGGATACCGGGAAGTCAAAGGAATCTCCTATTTTACCAAAAAAAAGAATAGGGATATTTGAGGCGGAAATGAAAAAATTAAATGAAAAGCTGATAATATTTGATCTGGATGGAACTTTATACCGCTCAGAAACTTCATTTTTTCCGGCAGTTCAAAGATTTTTTGATGAATATGCCAGCCCTTCGCAGACTGCAAGAATATTCAAAGATAAATTTGTAAATAAGTTTATCGGAGAACCAGAGCATGTATTTGTCAACTGGTTATCTGCTATGTTTCCCCATCAGAATCCGGTTAAGATGAAAGAACAATTTGAAGAATATGAATTATCCGCGGTACAAAGTTCAGGTCAATTATATCCGGGAGTCATGGAAACCCTGGATTGGCTGAATGTTAATGATTACGATATTTACCTTTGTTCAAATGCCACTTTAAATTACCTTGAGGCGATTATCAATAAATTTAATTTATCCCAATATTTCAAAGCACTGTACATCCCTCAAACCAAACAGCACACCAAAAAGATGATGATGAAAGAAATTAAGGAAAAGTCCGGCAAGCAAAGTGGTTACGCAGTGGGAGACAGATTTCACGATTTGCAGGCAGCCCTGGCTAACCAGTTATTTTTTTTCGGAGCAGCTTACGGATATGCCCCTGAGGAAATGAAACCAGCCCATAAGTTGTTGTCAGAAGTAAAACAGATTATTGATACTTTGAAATAATTCCCCAGCAGTGATAATATGCATAAATAATGAATTTTAAGGAAATAATTAAATTAAGGCATGATCTCCATTCTCTAGCAGAAATTTCCGGCAGGGAAAAACAAACTGCACAAAAAGTTAAACAGTTTCTGGAACCATTAAGACCTCTACACATTGTTGAAAACATTGGAGGATATGGGCTGGCTGCAATTTTTGATTCAGGAAAGTCCGGAAGTACTTATATGTTCAGAGCGGAGTTAGATGCCCTGCCTCTGGAGGAGGAAATTGATATTGATTATGCCAGCTTAAATCCTAAAGTTTCTCATAAATGCGGACATGATGGACATATGGCTATATTGCTGGGATTAGCTGGTATTATAAATTCCCGCAGGGACTTATGGAAGGGAAAAGTCATTTTGATTTTTCAACCTGCTGAAGAAACCGGTACCGGCGCGGATTTAGTTTGGTCAGATGTAAAATTTAAATTGCTGAAACCGGATTTTGTATTTGCTCTTCATAATCTGCCTGGATATCCTGTTAACAGTATTATTATCAAAACCGGTTTATTCTGTTCAGCTTCCCAAGGGTTAGTGGTCAAGTTGAAAGGCCGGACTTCCCATGCGGGACATCCTGAACAGGGCAACAGCCCCCTTCCTGCCATGGTTAATCTTATAACTTTCCTCCAGGGATTGAAAGACAGAGTAATTGGCTATAACCGCTCAGCCCTGGTTACGGTTATTCATCTGCAGCTGGGAGAAAGAGCTTTTGGCACCAATCCCGGGGAAGGTCAGGTGATGATTACTTTACGGGCTCATCAACAGCAGGATTTAGATTTAATGAAATCAGCAATTGCCCAAAAAGTTCGTAAATTAGCTGAAATTTACGATTTGAGTTGTTCTTTGGATTGGGTGGAATACTTCCCCCCGGTGCACAATGATGAATTATGTGTTGATAAGGTCCATCAAGCAGCTCATCAATTGAAGTTAAACATCATAACCCAGGAACAGCCCTTTGCCTGGACTGAAGATTTTTCTCATTTCACTAGGAATATCCCTGGAGTTCTGTTTGGATTGGGAGCAGGAGAAGACTATCCTCCCCTACATCATCGAAATTACGATTTTCCCGATTCACTTATTGAAACGGGTATTAACCTCTGGTGGAATATAATCTTGAATGGGGAATTATCATCCTCAACAGAAATAGCTAGATGATATGAAGTCCAGTTCTTATATTGAAATCAGCCGTTCTGCCTATAAAAAAAATATCCGGTACCTTTCCCGAAGAATTGGCAAACAGGTCAAATTTGTGTCTGTAGTAAAGGGTAACGCCTACGGACATGGGCTAGAAACCTTTGTCCCCATGGCTGAACAAACCGGAATAGATTACTTTGCAGTTTTTGACACCGCAGAGGCGGAAATTGTAAACAGGGTAAAAAAACCTCAAACAGATTTAATGATTACCGGATTCATTGACCACCAGGATCTTTCCTGGGTAATTGAAAATAATATATCGTTTTATGTGTTCAATGTGGAAAGATTGAAAGAAGCAATTGAAGTAGCGCAAAATATCTCCATGCCTGCCAGGATTCATCTTGAACTGGAAACAGGACTTTACCGTACGGGTATAGATAATGAGAATTTCCAACAAGTTATCCAGTTGTTAAAAATAAATAAATCCCACCTGTTTTTAGAAGGAGTTTGTACTCATTTTGCAGGAGCGGAAAGCATCTCAAATTATTATAGAATTATAAACCAAATACAGAGTTTTAATAATCTGGTTGAACTGTTAAAATACCACGGGCTTCAGTTCCAATACCGACACTGTGCCTGTTCAGCAGCAGCATTAACTTATCCCCAAACCATTATGGATCTGGTCAGAATTGGAATAGCTCAATACGGATTTTGGCCCAGTCAGGAAACAAAAATTCACAATCAGCTTTCCAAGGGAGTTGAGTTTAAAAAGGATCCGTTAAGACAGATATTGTCTTGGAAATCCAAAGTGATGGATATTAAGAATGTCCCCCCGGGTAAATTTGTAAGTTACAGCAATTCTTTTTTTTCCTCTCGAAATTTAATAATTGCTTCGGTTCCGGTGGGATATACTCATGGATTCAACCGCAGTTTAAGCAATAGGGGTAAGGTTTTGATAAGAGGAAAATTTGCCCCGGTAGTGGGCTTGGTTAACATGAATATGTTTCTGGTGGATGTTACCCATATCCCCTTCTGTCACCCTGGAGATGAGGTGGTGTTGATAGGCGCTCAGGGTAAAAGAAAAATAACAGTGAGCTCTTTTCAGGAAATAACTAACCACCTGAACTATGAATTGTTAAGTCACCTTCCCTCCATCATCCCCCGAAAGATTATTGAATAGTAAACCAGTTTAAATTAAAATAGAGGTAACTTAGGAACAGTAAAAAAAACTGTAAAATGGAGAAAATTATGGAAGACTATGACCGGAAATATCAAAAGGCGAGAAGAAGAGTGGAAGAAATTAAATCTTTTTATTTTCACTTGTTGATATTTGTTCTAGTAAACACAGGATTAGTCATTTTAAATTATTTTACTTCTCGAGGTAATTGGTGGTTTTACTGGCCCCTATTAGGATGGGGAGTAGGTATTGTCGCTCATGCTTTCTCTGTTTTCGGGCTGGGCAAATTTCTGGGACCGGAGTGGGAAGAAAAGAAAATCAATGAAATTATAGAGAAAATGAATAAGCCCAGTGAAACAACTCAGAGTACAGATGAAGAAGATTTATCCCCCTGATCGGCTCTTATGACTGGTTCAGAAGATCTTTCCTCTTCCAAACATAAAATATTTATAAATTTATATCAAAAATTAGGTGATAACCGTCAGTTGGTGAGAGTAGAACCTCTTACTCCTTCCGGCTCCTCCCGGGAATACTTCAGGATTACCAGCGGAAAGGACAGGGCAATAGGAATGTATAACCCCGATGTGTCCGAAAACATGGCTTTCCAATATTTAACTGATGAATTTGCCGCTTGCCGATTAAAAGTACCCCGGATTCTGATTAGTTACAAAAATCAATATTACTTACTGGAAGATCTGGGAGATATGACCTTGTTTGATTTTATAAGAGGAAACAATTTTAATTCCACAGTAGTAGACTATCTAAAAATCTGCGTTCAGCAGTTATTGGAATTTCAAGTCAGGGCAGGATTAAAACTGGACTTTTCCCGATGTTATCCCCAATCAAAATTTGATCAGGAAGCCATGTTAATGGATTTAAATTATTTCAAATATTATTTTTTGAAATTGAAAATCCCCCATTTAAATGAACATATCCTGGACGGGGATTTTAATTTGTTCAGTAGATATTTGTTGCAGGCTCCGGGGAATTTTTTCATGTATCGGGACTTTCAATCCCGGAATATTATGATTGTTGATGAACAACTATATTTCATAGATTTTCAGGGGGGAAGGCAGGGACCTCTTCAGTATGATCTAGGATCTCTGCTTTTCCAGGCTAGAGCAGAAATTCCGGATAATATAAGACAGCAGATAATGAACTTCTATCTGACTCAACTGGATCAATATAACCTGGTAAATTGTTCAAAGTTCACCGATTACTACTACGACTTTGTTTTAATTAGAATATTTCAGACTTTAGGAGCATATGGATTTAGAGGATTAATTCAACAAAAACCTCACTTCATCAAGAGCATTCCCCTGGCTTTGAAAAATTTAGATGAAGTTTTAGCTAAAACGGTTATTCCCCTCAAGTGTAAATATCTTTATAAATTGCTGCTGCAATTACTAGAAAATGAACAGAAATTTCAGGGTTATTCTGATAAAAAATTAAAACTAACTATCTACAGTTTTGCTTATGCTTCGGGAATACCAACAGATAAACAGGGTCACGGAGGAGGCTTTGTATTTGACTGCCGCTGCCTGGATAATCCGGGTAAAATCAAGAAATATGCTGATTTAACCGGAAAATCAAAATCAGTTCAGGATTTTTTGCAAAGCCGTCCTGAAGTGATAAGGTGGTTGAACTCAGCATTTGACATTGTAGATCAAGCAGTTAATACTTATCAGCAAAGAAGTTTTAACTCACTAACCGTCTGTTTTGGTTGTACCGGCGGAAGGCACCGTTCAGTTTTTTGTGCGGAAAAGCTAAGGCAACATCTTATGGACAAATTTGATATAAACCTGGATTTAATCCATTCGGTTATCGGAGCAACATGAAAGCGATGATTTTAGCTGCGGGTAAAGGAACTCGCCTGATGCCCCTTACCGAGTTCATCCCCAAAGCCTTGGTTAAAATTGGGGATAAACCAATGTTGGAATTAGTTATTAAAAGGCTAATTTACTACGGATTTAATGAAATTATCATCAATGTCCATCAGTATTCTGATCAAATTAAAGAATTTATAGATAGAAACAACCGTTTTGATATTGAAATTGCCATTTCTGAAGAAAGTCAGAAATTATTGGGAACGGGAGGAGGAATAAAGCAAGCTTCCTGGTTTTTCAATGACCATCAGCCATTCATGGTTCACAATGTAGATGTTTTTTCCAATATCAATTTGAATAAATTATTTCAAGACCATTTAAACCATCAATGCCTTGCCACCTTGGCGGTTAAGAAAAGAACCACCAAGACCGGGAGATATTTAATAGCAGATGATGAAAATTACCTCTGCGGTTGGAAAAATATTAAAACCTGTCAGGAAAAGATTCCCCGCAAGCCCCGTTCAATTTATCAGGAATTAGCGTTCAGCGGTATTCAAGTTATTGATCCGAAAATTTTCAGCCTGATGGATACCGGTAAGTTTTCAATTTTAGATACTTATCTTTCCCTGTGCAAAGATTATGACCTCAGGGTTTATAATCACCGGAATTCTTTCTGGATGGATTTAGGTACACCTGACAGTATCACCCGGGCAGAAAAATTTCTGGCGGGATGATCATTTCTGTTTAAACTGTTGATCTAAATTAACCACTGCTTGAGCGATGATGTTGGTTAATTTGATTAAATTTTCAATTTTAATGAATTCATTTTTTTGATGAGCTAGCTTGGGCTGTCCGGGAAAGGATGAACCAAAAGCCACCGTGTTTTTAAATGCCCTGGCATAAGTTCCTCCTCCAATTGCTAAAGGAGGAGAATGGTCACCGGTTATTTCCCGGTAAGTGTTCAATAAACTTTTAACTAAAACTGAATCCCGGTCAACATGCAGTCCGGGCACTCCTCTTTGAATTGTTGCGTTGAAACCGGAAGGAAGGCGGGAATTAATTTCAGATAAAATAATAGAGGGATCAATCCCCACCGGAGAACGAATATCCAGTTCAATTTGATAATGGGGGGGGGTGAATTTCAGTATGCCGGGGTTAATAGTTAATTTGCCTGAGAAATTTTCATGAGCTATATTGAGTTTCTTTCCCCCAGGGTCATTGGCTAGAAAATTTTGGTAAAATTCTATAATCTGATATCCGGGATCCTGGTGATCAATTAAATTAATAAGAATTTCATTCAGTTTAGTAATGGCATTCACCCCTTCTTCAGGAGTACTGCCGTGGGCAGATTTTCCTCTTGTTGATATTTTAATTTCATTTTTGTCCAGGCAAATATCAACTTCATTTTTTTGAAGGGCTTTAATATTATTTATCTTTTCCACCAGGGATGATTGTTTTACTAAAGCTGCTTGAGCCTGATCAGGGACCATATTAACTGCAGCTCCTCCCTGCATGCTGAGTAACAAAGAGGAATCAGTTTCACTTTGAATAAGGATTCGGATAATTTCTTTTTCTGCATAAATTAAAGGGAATTGAGCATCAGGAGTTATTCCATAGTCCGGTAATTGATCATGTTCACGGTAATAGTCAACTCCTCCCCAACCTAATTCTTCATTGGTACCGAATATTATCCTCAGCCTGCCGTTAACCTTGATAGAAGAGTGCTTGATTGCAGCTAAAGCATGTATGGAGGCAATGGCAGGACCTTTGTCATCTTCGGTTCCTCTTCCATATATTTTGTCCCCTACCAGCTTGCCCTCAAAGGGAGGATAGTCCCAGTTTTCACCGGCAGGAACCACATCAAGATGAACTAAAATTACTCCTAAAGGTTTTCCCTGGCCAATTTCCGCCCATCCGTAATAGCCCTTATTAATAAAAGTATTTAATCCCAGCTGTTTGGAAATCTGAATAGCCAGTTGTAAACAGCGCTGAATATCTTTCCCAAAGGGGGCTTCCTCACTGGATTCTCCATTGACGCTGGGAACTTTAATTATATCAACTAAATGATTTACAATTTGCTGCTGATTACGGTTAATATAATCATTTATCTCATTGTTCATCTCTTTCCCCTGTTAATGAAGTTACTGATTTTTTGAATTAGTCTTTAACCGGAAGTACTCCACCTTCCCAGTTTGAAATTTCCTGATTATCATTAATACTCCAGATTTTCAAATCATCCCCGTACATAGTTGAATCTTCCACCACTTCAATGGATAAGTTATCGGTTCGGGACAGCTTATGGAAAAAACCATCCAGATGGTAGGAAATAAAATTTGCTAATTCTTTACTGCACCTGATTTGGATGGATTTGTTCTGTATTTTATTGGAAATAGATCTTAACCACCGTTGCAGAGAGCTGGTGATAAAATGCTCGGCAAATAAAAATCCTGAAGATTGACAATAGGGACATTTTCTCTGAAGGCTTTTCAATATGGACGGACCGGTTCGTTTTCTTGTCATCTCCAGGAGACCAAAATCAGAGATGGGGGAGGTTATGTAACTGGCTTTATCCTTAGCTAACTGGCGGTCTAATTCCGCCTTCACTGCTTTTTTATGGTCATACTGCTGCATATCAATGAAATCAATGACAATTAATCCTCCCGTATTTCTTAACCTTAACTGACGGGCAATTTCCCTGGCTGCGGCAATATTAGTGTTGTAAGCCATATCTTCGGGACTTAAATTAGAAGGCGATTTTCCGCTGTTTACATCAATGGAAATAAGTGCTTCAGTTTCTTCGATGATAATATATGCTCCTGAGGATAATTCAACGTAGGGTGAAAACAACTTGGCGATTTCATCTTCAATTCCATAGTATTCAAATAAAGGAATCTCTTCCCGGTGATAGGTAATTTTATCTTTTAACTGTTTTGATCCTGATCGGGTTTTCAGATAGCTTAGTATTTTCCGGTAAATCTCTTTGCTGTCAGTTACCACCTCATCTATGGTGCTGTTAAATAAATCACGGATAATTTTTATTACCGGTTCTTCTTCTTTGTGCAGAAGATAAGGCGCAGAATGATTTTTTGCCGCCTTTTCCATTTCCTTCCAGGAGGATTTTAAATCTTTAAGATCTTCGGCAATTTCCATTTCAGTTCTGAATTTTGATTCAGTTCTGAGGATCAGACCGAATTTTTCATTTTGAAGCTTGTTGCCAATTTTCTTTAACCGTTTTTTTTCATTTCTATCTTTAATTTTTTTGGAAATGCCGATAAATTTTCTCCCCGGCATCAATACCAGGTATCTTCCGGGAATGGAAATAAAGGAAGTTGCCCGGGGACCCTTTTTCCCTAAAGGAGATTTAGTTATCTGGATGAAAATTTCCTGTCCTGATTCCAATTTGAGTTTACCGCTGTCAACATTTTTTTCAAAGTCCGCGTATTTGCTGATCATTTCGGTTAAAGGCAGAAAAGCTGCTTTTTCAAGTCCTATGTCCACGAAAGCGGCATTCAATCCTGAACTGACCTGGGTCACCACCCCTTTATAAATATCTCCCACTACTTTTTTGTCATCAATTCTTTCTACATTAATTTCCACTAGTTTTCCGCTTTCGATAACTGCGATTCTTAACTCTTGACCAGTGGAATTGATGTAAATTCCATTATTTTTATTCATTTTACTCCATGATAATTTTCAAACGTTCAATCTTTGAAGCGGGATCAAGAGCAAATATCTCCTCGACTTCGGATATTCGCAAAGACCCGCTAGAGGTGAACTTAATGTTTATTATAAAACTATTTTGTTTGTTTTCTGCATTGATTATAAATTTTCGTGCATTAATAGTTTTAATTTTATTCTTTGTTTTTCGATTAATTAATATTATCTGCTGATTTAATATTTTATCAATAATTTTAGATTTTACATCCACAAAATTATACACCAAACCAGTTACCCGGGAAGTAATTGGTTTAGATCCTTGAGTTCCCCGTTCACAGGATACCACCTCTAATCCTGGTGGCAACTGCGGGGATATTCTCTGTTCAATTTGTTCAACTGGATATTGATTTGATCTGAATTCCATTATTTCACAGCGGGAAATCACCTTAAATGGAAGGGGAGGGCTGAAATTTACTTTAGGCCGGGGTCTTTTTCCCTTGGTCATTTCCAGGGGCAAGCGAGCTCTCCGGAATGCTCTCAGCAACGCTCTTATTGTATCTAGATGGGAAAGATAGATAAGCTGTTCGGTTTTGGAATAATTGAGGAGGTAAGTGTGGCCAGTATTGATTTCAGGAGGGGAGGTAAATATATTGGTTGAAGTAGAAGTTGAAGGATCAACCGCAGGTGAACAACCACTGTTAGAAAAAATTATTTCAGTCCACGGTTGATGGTTTTGTCGGTTTTTAAGCTGTTTGTCTATATCTATATCCTGTTTTTGCATAGCCTGCTTCCACCGGGGGTAGTCAAAATATTCATCCCACTGGTCAAACCTTGAACCTTGCTTGAAAACTTCAACCGCTGCTTTGGACATGCGCTCATCTCCCCGGGCTAAAATACCTTCAACAATGGCTAAGTGTGGATTCCGGGCGCTGATGGCAACAGGTTCCGGAGCCAGTAATTTTTTTACCTGATGATATTTAGTCATTATCTCAGAGTAGGTGGCTTGAGGTTGATGCTGAAAAGGGGTGTAGGGGCGGGGGACGAAAGGGGATAGGGAAACTTTCACCCGGGTAGATCCGAGGTGAGGTTTTAATTTTTTTATCAAACCGGGTATTGCTTTTATATCTTCCTCAGTCTCCTGGGGTAATCCCAGCATAAAGTAAAATTTTATCCGATTGAAGTTATGTTTGACCGCCAATTTCACTGAGTTAATAATCTGTTGATCGGTTATGGGTTTTCCAATAATTTTTCTCAACCCTTCAGTCCCTGCTTCCGGAGCCAGGGTAAGAGTTCGATGACCGAACCTTCCGGCAATAGCCAGAGTGGTCTCTGATATCTGATCTACTCTCAATGAAGGCAGAGAGAGATTTACTTGTTCCGCTTTTAAAACCGGTTCTAAATCAATTAAAATTTCTTCAAGTTGGGGATGGTCACATACAGATAAACTTAACAAAGAGACTTCTTCCCATCCAGTTTGGCAAAGTCCCTGATTAATTATTTCAATTATTTGCTGTTTGCTGCGGTAACGCACATTTCTGGTAATTGATCCGGATTGACAGAATTTACAGTTCCGGAAACATCCCCGGGAAATCTCCACCGCTAAACGATCCTGGGTAATCTGGATAAAAGGAAGGATTGGAGGTAGGGGATAATCTGAATACTTTAATTTTTCAGCATATTGATAGGAAAGGGGTAAACCTGATCTACCCCGGACATATATCCCCTCTATCTTACTCAACTGCTCAATAGCTTGATCGCGGTTAATTTGTTTTAGATGATAATTTCTTACTATTTTAGCCAGGGGAAGTAAAACAGGTTCAGCTTCTCCAATTACCAGTGCATCAAAAAACAAATTCCACAGATTGAAATTTAAAGCAGAGGCGCCTCCTCCTATAACCAGTGGATCATGGCTATTTCGCTGTTGGGAATACAGGGGGATGTCGGATAGGGAAAGGATGTTTAAAACATTGGTAATATTTAACTCACATTCCAATGAAATTCCCAACATGGCGAAGGCATTTACGGGGTATTTTGACTCCAGAGAAAACAGGCGCATCTTTTTGCGGATCAGTAATTTTTCCAAATCAGAGCAAGGAGCGTACACCCTGTCTACATTATAACCATGGGTAATTAATATGTGACGGATTATATGCAGTCCTAAATTGGACATCCCATTTTCGTAAAGGTCTGGATAGCATAGTACTATTTCCGGACACTGAGGAGGATGGCTATGCAATTCATGATTGGTGTATCTGGAAGGATTCTGTACCTGATCAAGGATTGATTTCAAATCATCCATTACCACCTGATAACTGCTGCCGCCCAGGTAAGTCCTCCTCCAAAAGCATCCAGCAATAGTATACTGCCTGGTTTAAGAGTCCCGTCTTTTACTGCGTCATCCATGGCAATGGGAACTGTGGCTGCAGACATATTTCCGTACTTGTCTACAGTAATATAAACTTTTTCCAGGGCTACTTTTGCCCGTTTGGCAGTTGACTGCATGATGCGGAGATTAGCTTGATGAGGAATGAAAACATCTACATCTTTGCCGGTTAATCCGGCAGCATTTAATGCATCTACTGCCGCTTGTCCCATTTTGGACACCGCATGTTTGTAAGTTTCATTTCCCAGCATCTGAATAGTATGCATTCTTTTATCAACAGTTTCATGACTGGCAGGATTACGGGATCCTCCTCCGGGCTGGATTAACAACTTGCCCAAAGAGCCATCGGAGTGCCAGTTAAATGACAGAATACCCCGCTGGGGATCTTCAGATGGTCCCAGGATGGCGCAACCGGCACCATCACCGAACAGTACCGCAGAAGAACGGTCTTGGACATCGGTGATTTTGGAAAGACATTCCGCCCCGAAAACCATGATATATTTATATCTGCCGCTTCCGATTAAATTTCTGGCTATCTCTAAACCGTATAAAAAACCTGTACATGCTGCGGCAATGTCGAAAGCTGGAATAGTCCTCATGTTCATCCGATGCTGTATAATACAGGAAGTGGAGGGAAACGCATGGTCAGGGGTTATGGTGGCAGTAATCAATACGTCAATATCATCAGGATTTAATTTTGCTGCTGCCAGCGCTCTTTTACCTGCCTCTACGCAGAGATCAGAAGTTGCCTGTTCAGCAGTAGTCCATTTTCTTTCTTTTATGCCAGTTCGAGTGGTAATCCATTCATCGGAGGTATCCAGTCTCTTTTCCCAATCCTGATTGGTGATAACTTTTTCCGGCAAATAGGAACCGGTCCCGATAATTCGACTATTAATCATTGCCTAGCTCCAATCTTTTTGCGGATACGTAGACAGCTAAAGCTATGGAGTAATATTTTATTTCTTCACTGTCCGTTCTTGAAACCAGTACTCCCGGACACTGAGCTCCGGTAATGATGGCGGCTATTTTTGCTTTACCCAGATGAATCATGCTTTTATAAAAAATATTCCCAGCTTCAATATTGGGAAATATCAATATATCCGCTTGAGCTTCAACCGGGGATTTTATTTTTTTTCCGGCCAGGCATTTTGGATTTATAGCGATGTCCATAGCTAAAGGTCCGTCTACAATGCAGTTCTTTATTTGATCCCGTTCCGCCATCTTGGAGAGTAAAGCAGCGTCCACGGTGGATTGCATTTTTTCTTTTACTTTTTCAGTTGCGGACAATATAGCCACTTTGGGGGTTTTTATTCCCATCAAATTAGCCATCTCCGTGGCATAGGAGATCATCAGCGCTTTTTGATTAAGGTCGGGCTGGGGGATTATGGCAACATCCGAGGCAAAAAGAAGTTTAGGATATGATTCAACTTCCACAATAGTGACATGGGACATAATGGATTTTGATTTCATCAGACCGGATTCTTTATCTAAAATAGCTCTGGCGTAGTCGTCAGTTCCCACAAATCCTTTCATAATTAGTTGAGCCTCACCCTCTTTAATCAGTTTTACCGCAGTTCGGGCTGCTTGAGAGCGGCCGGTCTCATCTACATATTCAAACAGGGAATGATCAATATTTAAGCTTTTAGCTAATTCAATGGTAGCTTTTTTATTGCCCACCATAATTGGTTGAACGATGTTATCTTTACAGGCTTTCTCGATAGCTTCAATGGTATCAGGATCATCTCCGCAAACTACCGCTACTTTTTGCAGAGGCATTGCTATAGCTTGGTTGGCAATTTCCTGTAAAGTTTTAATTTCTGCCATCTATAACCTCCTTACTTTTTGGAATGGGCAGCCATCTCATGGATGATTTTAGTCATTATTATGGACCTCTGAATTTGATTGGTTCCTTCGTATATTTGAGTGATTTTTGCATCTCTCATCATTTTTTCCACCGGATAGTCCCGCATATAACCATATCCACCCAGTATCTGGACCGCATCAGTGGCTACAGACATGGCGACATCACTTGCATATACCTTAGACATGGCTGATATTTTTCCAATATCTTTTGCTCCTGAATCAATGTACTTCGCAGCAGTGTAGGTCAAAGCCCGGGCTGCTTCTATGGAGGTTTCCATATCCGCCAGCATGAACCCTATACCCTGAAAGGAGATAATGGGTTGATTGAACTGAATTCGGGTGGAGGCGTATTCAGCAGCAGCTTCATAAGCTCCCTGGGCGATGCCTAAAGCTTGAGCCGCGACTCCCGGTCTGGACCGGTCAAAGGTTTCCATGGCAATTCTAAATCCTCTTCCTGCTGAGCCTAAGATATTATCCTGGGGAATTTTACAGTCATCGAAAATTAATTCTGAAGTAACTGAAGCTCTGATCCCCATTTTATCTTCTTCTTTGCCGAAACTGAATCCTTCCATCCCCTTTTCCACAATTAAGGCAGTAAGTCCCCTGATCCCTTTTTTGGGATTAGTGGAGACAAATACAACATAAATATCTGCTTCTCCCCCCGAGGTAATAAATTGTTTAGAACCATTAACAATGTAATGATCTTTGTCTAATACTGCCCGGGTCTTGATATTGGAGGAATCACTCCCTGCTTCAGCTTCAGTGATAGCAAAGGCGGCAAGCTTTTCTCCACTGGCGATGAGGGGGAGATATTTTTTCTTCTGCTGTTCATTTCCGAATAGTAATATGGGTATGGCTCCTAAGCCGCTGGCGGCATAGCAAATTGCTACTCCACCGCAAATCCTGGATAATTCTTCGGTAACCAAAGCCAGCTCAGTTATTCCTCCACCCAGTCCTTCATAT
Source organism: Desulfuromonas sp. SDB (assembly GCA_001412365.1). GTDB lineage: Bacteria > SDB-A > SDB-A > SDB-A > SDB-A > SDB-A. The sequence continues at coordinate 57,733 of LKUE01000319.1, forward strand.
TGTTCAGGGATGAATACTCTAAATAAATCCGATCGGGCGATTTCTTCTAAAATTTCCCGGGGAAATATTCCTTCCCGGTCATATTCAGCTCTAACCGGCAATATTTTTTCCTCGGCAATTTTTCTGCTTAACTCCTTAATTTCCATCTGATCTTCATTAAAGTAAATATCATTTGGAGAATACATCATCTTCCTCCTTGGTTAAGACCCGGTTGAATATTATTTCTACATATTTTTTAATTTCATCATCAGCGGTGAGTTTTTCAATGTCCCCGTTGTTTAAAATGCTGCGCACCGCTTTATTTTCCTTTGCCGCCTGGGCAAAGCTGGTTTGCTGCTGCTGGGCTTGCATCGCAATTTGCTGAACTAACCGGTAAGCGTTGTCTCTTTCCATTCCCCGGCTGCAAAGATTTAAAAGGAGGGGACCGGAAAGATACCGGTGATTTGATAATTTAATATTTTGTTTAATTGAAGTTAAATTAATTTCCATATCTTTTATTACCTGTTCACTAAGTCTTATCAAGTAAAGCAATATACTGGTGGATTGGGGGAATAAAATTCTTTCTACCGAGGAATGGCTGATATCTCTTTCATCCCATAAGGATACATTTTCCATCGCTTCCACCAAGTGTCCCCGGAATATTCTGGCTAATCCGCAAATACGTTCACAGATAATGGGATTTCTTTTGTGTGGCATGGCGGAAGAACCTTTTTGACCTTTTCTGAACGGTTCAGCAAATTCACCAATTTCAGTTCTCTGCAACAGTCTTATTTGAAGAGCAATTCTTTCCAGGGCTGCTGCGGTGTAACTCAGACTCATTACTACCGATAAATGGCGGTCTCGGGGGACAATTTGAGTTGCAACCGGTTCAGGTTTCAGCCCCAGCAAATTAAGTGCCTTTATTTCCACATCCGGATTAATAACCCCGTACACCCCTACCGGACCGGAAAGCTTCCCATAACTGATATCATCTAATGCGGTGAGAAGCTTATGTCTGCTCCGGTTAAGCTGTTCGAAAAAAGAGAGAAACTTGATCCCCACGGTTATCGGTTCCGCATGAACACCATGGGTTCTACCCATCATAGGAGTATGTTTGTAAGCCAAAGCTTTTTTCTTAACTTCTGCAATTAATTTATCTAAACCATCTAATATCAACTTTAAGGATTGCTTCAGAAGAATGGCATTGGCGGTATCTAAAATATCTGAAGAAGTTAAACCGTAATGAATATGGCGGGATGGAGGACCTACTTTTTCAGCAACTGAAGAAAGGAAAGCGATGACATCGTGATGAACTTCGGCTTCAATTTCTTTTATTCTGTCCAGGTCAAAATCAGCTGAATTCAGAATGATTCGGAGGTCTGCTGGGGGTATTTGTCCTAGTTCCCCTCTTACTTTACACACCGTTACTTCAATATCCAGCCATACTTTGTATTTATGGTAATCTGACCAGATATTTTGAATATCGGACGGATAATATCTATCTATAACTGACATAGGCAATTCTCATCTGAAAAATATTTCTATTATATCCTTTGTGGAAAAATCAATTTCCTCGAACTTAGAATTAATACCATTAAAATGATCAGGATACAATACCTTATAAAGATATAATCCTTCGGGTGGAGCGGTTTCTCCGGCAAGCTTTCGGTCTTTCCCTGCTAATATCTTCATTAAGTGGTGAGGGGGGATTTTATTCTTTCCTACATCAACCAAGGTCCCCATAATGGTTCTAATCATCTTGTGTAAAAAGCGATTTGCACAAAAGTGAAAAAAAACTAAAGACCCCGATCTCCTGATAGACACCGATTTCATGTTTACCTGATTGTCAGGCTGAGATGATTTGGTTAAAACCAGAGAAGTAAAATCATGATTGCCCTCCAAATAAGCTGCCGCCGACTTCATCTGGTCAATGTCCAGCTCATAAGGGATTTGCCACAGCAGATCCTGGTGAAAGGGGGAATAATTACCCATATTTAATAAGTACAGATAATGTCTCTGGACTGCGTCTCTAACCGAATGAAACTGAGGATGAACTTGCTCCAACCAACATAAAAAAATGTCCGGATCTATCACCGAATTAACAGAATAGCGGAAATCGGAAAGGACATACTGATCGGGGACATCGAAATGAATGACCTGGCCTAAAGCGTGCACTCCCCGGTCGGTGCGTCCGGATGCGGTAACCCTGATATTTAATCCGGTGATTTGGTGCAGTCCTCTTTGTATCTCCTCCTGAACGGTAGGAAGCTGAGGTTGAATTTGCCATCCCCAAAATTTTTTCCCCAAGTATTTAACCGTGGCTCTTATTCTTTTCATATCAGCCACTGCTGCGATATCAATCCCAGGATTAAACTTGCCGGCAGCAGGTCCCCGGGAGTAAATTTTATTGGATGTATCCATAATGAAGGAGAAGTTGAATTGCCGTATCCCCGGGAAAGCAGGGAATAGTTCAGATGCAGTTTTCTTTGATAAATTTTAATCAACAGGGCAGTGATCAGAAGGTGGAATTGGTCAACCCGGGATATTGAACTGGATTTTCTTAACATCAGTACGTTTCGAGCCATCTCCATTTCTCTTTTTAAATAGGGAAGAAAGCCGGAGGTCAATTGACCCGCCAGTAGAAGATCATAGCTGTAGGGAATAAATCTCCACCAAGGCAAGGCAGAGATTTCTCTTAGGGAAATCAATCCTCTGAATGCCCCGGTGATAAATAACAGCCAGATTAGCCGGGAGATATTAAAATCAACCGGTACAAATATTTTTATAACCCACATAATCAGGGTGAATAATATTAATATTAACAGCCGTTTATACTTTTGCAGTGTCCACAACAATATCCCTGCCCCCGCGCTGCATGCAGTTAAATTTAATAAATTATCGCTGAACAATATGCACAGATAAAAAGAAAGCATTAAAATTATTAAAACCAGCGGAGAAAATTTCAAATTACTCCTGCTCTCATCATATCATGCAGATGAATTATGCCGATGGGTTTGCTTTGGGTATTGATTACAATTAGTGCAGTTATTCCGTTGTCTTCCATTTTCTTAACTGCATTTATGGCTAATTCATCAGGATAGGTTACCTTGGGATGAGGGGACATGATATCTTCAGGATTTAATTGAAATATGTTGCCTTTGCCGTATATAGCCCGTCTTAAGTCGCCGTCGGTGATTACTCCAATTATGTCTCCCTGCTCATTGACCACCGAAGTAATACCCCGTTTGGTGGTCATTTCCATAATGACCTGTTTCATATCCGCACCAGTTTTGACAATAGGGACATTTTCAGATTTTACCAACATATGGTCCATCACCCGGTCTAAAATTCGCCTTCCAATTGCCCCCCCCGGATGACGGAGGGCGAAATCTTCAATTTTAAAATTTTTAACTGTGGATAAGGTTATGGCCAGAGCATCCCCGATGGCTAAAGTGGAGATGGAACTGGCAGTGGGAGCTAAATCCAATGGACAGGCTTCTCTTTCTACGCTTACATCCAAAACATAATCGGCATGCTCAGCTAGTTGAGACTGGGTGGCTCCGGTTATTAAAATAATCTTTACTCCTATTTGTTCAAATACAGGAACTAATTGCAGCAGGGCGTCGGTATTTCCACTTTTGGAAATTAACAAGGCGATGTCCCGGGGTTGTACAGAACCAACGTCTCCGTGCAGTCCTTCTGCGGCATGAAGGAAAAAAGAAGGAGTTCCGGTGGAAGATAAAGTTGCTGCAATTTTCCGACCGATTAAACCTGATTTTCCAATGCCGGTAACTACGATTTTGCCGGGGCAGTTAAGTATTTCCTCTACTACCTGGACAAAAGTTTCATTTATCTTATTCAGGCAGTTCTGGACACTTTCCGCTTCAAGGGATATTACCTTTTTTGCTATATTTAAAATATCTAACATAATCCTGCTTCAATCTAATTTTTTCTTTTCTGCAGCAGATAATCCAATGCTTCCCGGACTGCGCCCCACCCGCCCTTGGCTGATGTAACTAAGTCCGCTTGTTGTTTTACTTCATCCACCGCGTCATTAACTGCCACTGACCAGCCACAAAGTTTCATTGCCTCCAAATCAGAAAGGTCATCCCCTATGTATCCAAGATTGAACATATTTAAACCAGTTTTCCGGATATAATCTTTTATCCATTCTAACTTGTTTTCAATGCCGGTGTAAATTTCAGATATTCCCAACTCAATACAACGGTATTCAGTTGCTTTAGATTTTCTTCCAGAGCATATTACAATATTTATCCCCTGTTTTAAAGTTTGTTTTATCCCCCAACCGTCTTTGGCATGAAAGTATTTTATCTCTGTACCTTGACCGGTTATTACAATTCTTCCATCGGTTAAAGTACCGTCTACGTCAATGATCAGAGTGGTAATATTAGTTAGATTATTTCTCATAATGATTCTTCATTGCCGCCTGGATGAATCCCATAAACAGGGGGGCGGGATCCTGAAGACGGGATTTGAATTCAGGGTGGGCTTGAGTGGCAACAAAAAATGGATGATCGGTCAATTCAATAAATTCCATCAGAGGTACCGATTCCTCCAAGGGTTGATGATATCCGCTGAACTGCAATCCTTTCTGCTGGATCGGGTTGATGTATTGGGGATTGATTTCATAACGGTGTCGATGCCGTTCAATAATTTGAGTATAAGCGGATTGGTTATTTATCACTCCCAATCTGAATTTTTGGTGAGGATCGGATTGAAGATAGCTGATCAATTTTTGATCTTTTTCAATCCGGTTGTATTGCTGATATAAATGGTGAACTAATGTCCCTATCTTGATATTAGCCAGATAAGCACCTAATCTCATGGTTGCACCATAACGGGAATTTTTCATTATCTCCACCTGAGAAGGTAGCAGCACGGTCATGGGATGAGGAGATTCTGGTTTAAATTCAGTGGTATTAGCTTCAGGTAATTTCACCACATTACGGGCAAATTCAACCACCGCCAGCTGTAAACCCAAACAAAGCCCGAGATAAGGGATTTGGTTGTTTCGGGCATACTGAATTGCTAATATCTTACCCTCAATTCCCGAAGTTCCAAAACCACCCGGTACAATAATTCCGTTTAATCCTGCCAGCTGCTGGGAAACCTCCTCATCAGATAGTTCTAAATCATTTGCGCTTATCCAGCTTATTTTTACTTTGCAGTCTAAACCTGCCCCTGCATGTTCAATGGCTTGTTTAACTGAAATGTAGGCATCTTCCAGGTAGTAATTGCCAATTTCAATATATTTGCACACAATTCCGATTTCCACTTCTCTAGAGGGATTGATGATCCGGGAAACCATTTGCTGCCAGGAGGACCAGTTGCTTTTTTGTTTGGGATTGAGATCAAGTGCGTTTAATATCTTCTTGCCCAGATTTTCCCGTTCAAAGTTAAGAGGACAGGTGTAAATTGTGGATATATCCGGAGCGGATATTACCATATCCGCAGGTATGTTTGCATAAATTTCAATTTTCTTTTTGCGAACTTGATCCAGCTCCTTAACCGCTCTACACAGTATGATATCCGGAAAGATGCCATGTTGAGACAGAAGTTTTATAGCCTGCTGAGTTGGCTTTGTCTTCATCTCTCCCACATGATTGGGCACCGGCAAGAAAGTAATTAAAACGTAACACACACTATTTATTCCTATTTTCCGTTCCAGGCTTTTCAAGGCGAATAAATAAGGAATGTTTTCATAGTCTCCGATTGTGCCTCCCACCTCAATTACGGTTATTTCATGATGTTCACTGGCTAATTCAATTCTCCTGATAATTTCATTGGGGATGTGGGGAATGAACTGAACAGTTTCCCCCAGAAATTCACCTTTTCTTTCCTTTTCAATAACTGCCTGATAAATTTGTCCGGTAGTAATATTGTTAATCTTGGGAATTTCATCTCCGATAAAACGTTCGTAGTTGCCCAGGTCTTGATCAATTTCGCCGCCATCACTGGTAACCCAAACCTCTCCATGCTCAGTTGGTCTAAGGGTTCCTGCATCACAATTAATATAAGGATCAATTTTTATAGCGGTAGTTTTATAACCATTTTCAGTGAGAATTTTAGCAATGGAAGCAGCGGCAATTCCTTTTCCTACTCCGCTGATTACACCTCCGACCACCACTACAAATTTTTTAGCCATAATTTTCCCTCTTTTTGAAAATGCTTTTTGCTTTATCATAATCCTGCTGAGTGTCTATGCCCCAGGAATCATTTGAGGTTTCCCTGACTGCAATTATCCCTCCCATCTCCAGGATTCTTAATTGTTCCAATTGCTCTGTCTTTTCTAATTCAGTTTGAGGTTGCTGATTAAATCTTATTAAAAATTCTCGGCGATATGCATAAATTCCGCAATGTTTTTTTATTACCGGTGAAGTTTGATTTAAACAACAGGGTATGGGAGATCGGGAAAAATATAGTGCATGATTGTAGTGGTCTGCGACCAGTTTAACCTTTGATGGATCTTGATAATCCGTCGGCTCAGCGGACCGATTGTACAAAGTAGCTACATCTGCTTGGATATCTTCCTGCAGGGCAGTGACAACCAAGTCAATATCCCCTGCCTTGATTAAGGGTTCATCTCCCTGTATGTTTACCACTATCTGATAACCGGGAAATTTTCGGGATGTCCAACCAACTCGATCTGATCCTGTGTTCATGGGGGGGGTGAGTAAACAGGGGATATTCAACTGCTCCGCCTTTTCCTGAATAGATGCAGATTCAGTGGCTACAATCAGCTTGTCCAGTTTTGCTGCTTTAGTACCTGCTTGATAAACCCAGGCAAAAAGGGGCAGATTGCCAAGAACCAGCAAAGGTTTTCCTGGCAATCTAGTAGAAGCCATTCTTAAAGGAATTACTCCCAGTACACCATTCAATTTAAAATATTTTGCCTTAGTTTAAAAAATCAGATATGAATTATTGATTTTCCTGATTAACTGCTTCTATTTCTTCAGCAACTGCTTCTTTTTCGGAAAGTACAATTCTTCGACCGTCCACTGCCATCTCAATTATTTTCAAGTTAAGACTGTCTCCGATTTTGTAAGCATCAGCCGGTTTTTTTATGTTTTCATCAATCAGATGGGAAAATGGAACAAAACCTCTGGCGTTGTTCTCTAATTTTACCACAATTCCGCGATCTCTTAATTCCACTACGGATCCGGAAATGGTTTCTCCTTCCCTGTGTTCATTGATAAATAACTGTACGGGATCTTCCTCCATTTGTTTCAGTCCCAAAGATATTTTTTTTGATTCTTTGTCAATTTTTAAAACTTTACAGCTTACCTTCATGCCTTCTTTAAGAATTTCCCGGGGTGTTTCTATTCGATCTACCCAAGACATATCCGAAACATGAATTAAACCGTCAATCCCTTCTTCCAGCTGAACAAATGCGCCGAAGTTGGTGATAGTTCTTACTTTTCCTTCCACTACCGAATCCACCGGATATTTTTCATCGATGGTTTCCCAGGGATCAGGATGAATTTGTTTTAATCCCAGAGAAATCCTCTGTTTTTCAGGATCGACATGTAAAACCACTGCTTCAATTTCCTGACCGATTTCTAAAATATCCGAAGGTTTCTTTATATGTTTAGTCCAGGACATCTCCGAGATGTGGATTAATCCTTCCACTCCTTTTTCCAGTTCAATAAAAGCTCCGTAATCAGTCATGGATACAACTTTACCTTTGGTTTTGGAATCAACTGGATATTTTTCAGTGATATTTCTCCAGGGATCGGGGACTAATTGCTTCATTCCCAGAGAAACCCTGTTTTTATCTCTTTCAATACCTATCACCATTACCTGAATAGTGTCCCCAATGGACAGCACTTCAGATGGATGCTGAATTCTTCCCCAGGATATATCGGTGATATGAAGAAGACCATCTACTCCTCCCAGATCTATAAATGCACCAAAGGGAGTGATATTTTTGACCTTCCCTTCCAGAGCAGTGCCCACATCCAGTTTCTCAAAAAGGTCTTTTCTTTTCATTTCCCTTTCTTCTTCCAGAATCTGCCTGCGGGAAACGACAATATTTCTCCTCTTCCAGTTTAACTTGATGATTCTGAAGCTGTAGGTATTCCCTACCAGAGAATCCATATCTTTGCAGGGACGTAAATCAATCTGACTCCCCGGAAGGAAGGATTCCACTCCGAATACTGATACTATCATTCCTCCCTTAACTCTGCGGACAATAGTACCTTCCACTGGAGTTTTGTCATCATAAGCTGATTTAATATCATCCCAGACTTTTATGAAATCAGCCTTTTTCTTAGATACAACTGCAAATCCTTGCTCACCTTCTAACTCTTCCAGAAAAACTTCAACTTCGTCTCCCTCTTTAATTTTATCCGGTTCATTGAATTCACTGATGGCAAGAATACCTTCACTTTTTTGACTGATATCTAAAACTACGTCTTTATTTCCGACTCTGACAATTTTTCCGGTAACAATTTTACCCTCTTCTATAGTGGGAGAGTATTTATCTACTAATACGGAAAGCTCATCATCGGTTAGATCCCAAGAATCTACCGGGTTAGGGGTTTCTTGTTCATCTTGACTCACAACATTTTCTTCGTTCATTAAACCTCCACTAACAGTACAAGGGTTAAAAAATTAAATAAAAAAACTACCTGCTATCTAAAATATTTTCAATACAAATTTTAACTTTTTCGATAACCCACATCGGAGTTGATGCTCCGCCAGTTATACCAACTTTTTTTACTTGTGTAAAGAGATCTTTTGTCAGTTCTTCAGGACGTTCAATCTGATATGCTAAAAATCCACTGTCTTTTAAAAAATTAGTTAACTCCCGGGTATTGGAACTGTTTTTACCTCCTACTACAATGTTTACATCAACTTTTTGAGCTACGGACAATGCTCCCTTTCTTCTTCGAAAAGTAGCATTGCAGATTGTATTATAAACCTTAGTTTCTCTGGAAAGCAAGGCGATTTCGCCGATTATGTTTTTGAATTCTCTTACTGAAAAAGTGGTTTGAACGATGATCACCACATCATCATCGGTAGTTAAATTTAAATTTGGGATTTCTTCAACTGATCCGATCACCTGGGCTTTGAAACCGCTATGCGACAATAACGCTTTAACTTCAGGATGTTCCTTTTTTCCTACAATTACAATTTTGTAGTCGGATTCAATATGTTTGTTTGAAATTATTTGGGCTTTTTTCACAAAAGGGCATACCGTATTAATAATTTCAAAATTTAATTTTTTTGCTTTTTCAATAACTTCCAGGGGAGCTCCATGGCTTCGGAGAATTAATTTTCCCGGTTCTACTTTCTCCAAATCTTCTTCGGTAATGGAGATTGCCCCTTTTTTCTCCAGCATCTCTACGGTCTGGGGATTGTGAATGATTTCCCCCAAAATATATATTGGTTCGGTGGAATCTTGATGAGAATCCAAGATTTCAGTAGCCATGCTGATTGCTCTTTTAACTCCAAAGCAAAATCCTGCCCGTTCAGCTATTTCAACTGACATAATTCCTCCATTTGCATTTTCCATTGGTTGGCCAATAATTCAGCTTTCTGGGAAAGGGTGAGGTGTTTAGTAGAAGGGTAAATGGGTTTTCCGAAAGTAACAGAAATATGGGATTTTCCCCACCATAATTTTTTCAAAGAAAGAGTTGAATAGTTAATAAAACAAGGAATGATGGGAACATTCGTCTTTATTGAGAAAAATGCCGCCCCCGCTTTAATGTCCTTTAGCTGTTCTTTTCTTTTCCTGGTTCCTTCAGGAAAAATTATCAGCCAATAATTTTGTTCAATCTTGGATAAACCGGTCTTAATTGCCCTGACATCTCTTTTGACGGGATTGATTTCAATAGCATGATAAGTCCTTAACAGCCAGGTATAAACAGGATGAATTTTAAACAAGTCTGTTTTTGCGATGAAATAAGGCTGATGGGGATATATGGAAAAACCCACTACCGGAGGATCCCAATTGCTCTGATGATTTGCCGCGACCACTGCTGATTTATCTAACTTGAGATTTTCTGAATTATTCACTCTGATCCCTAATAGATTATGAAAAATGGGGTAAACTACCAGGTGGGAAAATGACCACAGGCATTTCATTGAGTTTTTCCTAAATTTTTTTCAAAAAGCTGCATAATTTTATTTACCACCTGCTGAATTGATAAGCTGGTGGTATCCACCTCAACAGCATCATCTGCCGGTTTCAAAGGAGATAAATTACGATGGGAATCACGGTAATCCCTTATTTCCATCTGTTTTTTTAGTTTTGCAAAGTCAGTTGGTATCCCCTTTTTCTGTAAATCCAACAGTCTCCGTTTAACCCGTTGATCCACCTGTGCCACTAAAAATATTTTTAGAGCAGCATGGGGAAAAACCACTGTCCCCATATCTCTTCCCTCACAAACTAAATTTTTATTTTTGCCTATCTCCCTCTGCATGCTGATTAATCTTGTACGAACTTCAGGCAAGGCACTTAGGGGACTGGCTAACTCAGTAACTTCAGGAGTCCTTATCTCTGATTCCACTATTTTTCCATTAAGTTTTACCAGGGATTGATCAGGATCATGGTGGAAGGAGATATTAATATTTTCCAGAATTGATTTTAAATTTTCCAATTCATTTTGATAGTTGAGATTATTCTTTATAAAATACAGCGCAACTGCCCTGTACATTGCTCCGGTGTCCAGGTAGAGGAATTTTAATTTTTCAGCCAATATTCTGGCTACCGTACTTTTTCCTGATCCTGCAGGACCGTCTATAGTAATTATAGATTTTTTCATAGGTTATAGAAATAATGTAATTTTGATGATAATGCAAGCAATAACTTATTGCTATAATTGAAAAAAATGCTTATTT
>LKUE01000320.1 GCA_001412365.1 Desulfuromonas sp. SDB
CCAGGGAGTGGATTCAGTTAAGATACTTTCAAAAAATTCATCTTTATTTTGAAAACTGGGTATAATGTTTTTTAACAAATTGACCTTTGTGCTCATAATTTACCTCCTGCTATTTGTAAGAAAGTATATGACAAATTATTTAATAAAGCAAGTTTTTTATTGTTTATTATTGTTTAATAATATTTATTATTATTTATTAAAGATATATAAGTTTTTTGGTAGTAATTTAAATTAATAAGTTATACATAAATATTCAAGAATCAGGTGGTCATTTCCAAAGCGGACAGTTGTTTAAAAGCGGTTAAAAGCAACCAGGAAAAACAATTCAATATTTATCTAGTGGTGTGGTTAATCCTGATTTTATATAACAATAATAATTATTTAGGAGGAAGAGCTATACAAAGTTGAGGATGGAGAGGATAGTACATTATAATTAATCTATCCCCTGGTTTTAGATTTTTAAAATTATTATTTCCCCAAAACACTTCATTAATTACCCTGTAAATCGTCCCGTTTTGAGATTGATATTCAATCAACATGAGATTACGAAAACTGGTTTTATACCCACTGTACTTAAAACCTTCCTGTAGTATCACTCCCTCAGTGATTTGATGATTCTCTTTTAAATTGTCCCAAAAGTTCCAGTTTTTACGGATATTTGAAAATATTTTTATAATCTAAAATTTTGTAACCAGATTAGTAAAGATAAGAAAGGATATTGTCAGGAGATAAGGGGTAAGTTTGTTTAAGTTGAGGCTGTCTAAGAAAATTTTCAATATAATCAGCATGACCGATAAAATTATGATTGAACATATCAGGGAGAGAATGGACAGGGCAATTTCAGAAGGAACATTATTTAAAGTTTTAATTTTATAGCTTGGTAAAATATTATCCTTATTATTTTGCATTTAACTTGATAAATATGAGATGAAAATTGATTTGTTTTAATTATCTGTTTCGTTACATATTATTGATTTAGATAATTTACATATAATTTTCATTACATTTATGGGGTTAGATCAATAAAAACTTCTTCTTTGGGTAGAGGTATATTTATAAATTCAGTTGTATCCAGGGGTGAATTCAATAAGTCAATTACATGAATACGTCGGGTTTCTGCAGTGTGAATATAATAACGGCAATTTTCGAGGTCAATTCCACTGGTCCAATCAGTTTGTTCGGAAAGCGGATGATCTCCGGAGCTGAGATGGATTACTCCCCGGGGAATATCGAACTGATTTAAAAGGTGAAAAATTTGTTTGATTCCTTCAGTTGCATTCTGTACCGGTATAAGCGCAGCCTTGAGATAAGCAGCACGTACAAATCGGGAAGGGGGAGTGAAGTCGCCGGGAAGACCGAGCATTCCTGAACCGCGGCCAACCGGAGTAATGTTTTCATTTCCTAACTGACGAGTCATAGCTGCATCAGGAGATAGCTGGACATAGTTTTTTAAGTTAATCAAATGCCAATCGAACATAGGAGCATTGGTAATAACCCCTACCGGATTATCATGGATATTGAGTTCACCATCAACATACTCAACCACAATTGCTGCTCCAGATTTATCCACAACAAACCAATGTAATGGTGGTACATCTCCCCACCCTGGTTCATCAAAAACAACAGGGGTAACTTTAATTTGAGGTAAGCCAGCTTTTAGTTCCTCTACTGATGAATAGTTTGATAATACCCAGTTTACAAAATCATTGGAAGAAATTGTAATATCTGCTTGGTCTTCAGTTGCCTGTTGGTATTCTACAAAATTTGGAAACATGAAAGCCCCAGCGGCAAGACCCTTTTCATTAACTCCATCTACAACTGCTGGTAAATTGTATGCATTCACCCCAGTAAAGGCATACTTCGCTTTCCAACTAGCTCCTGGTCCTCCCCAGGGAGTTGAACCTGTAAATGAAGTACTCCTGGGGATAACAATTAATCCCCACTCTACCAGGTCATTCCCTAATTCCATAGTACGCCCGTATACTACCGAACCGTCTTCAGCAGTAATAGTTATTCCGGTGCAAGCAGAAATATTTGTTGGCAATAAGGTTATAATTACCAGAACAAATAATGATACTGATGATCTGCAGAATGCCAATTTCATTACCTAACCTCCTGTAATGATATCAATTATAATGGTAAGTTATTTAAAATAACATGTTTAAACATTAGAGTCAATGTGGGAATATTCGTTGATTTCGAAAACAGAAGATCAAGATGAAATTAAGGATTGGTAAAAATCCTTAATTTCATCGGTGCTTTAAAAAGTAAGTTTAATTATAAAACAGTAATTCTCTTTGGAACAGAAATTAAATCTTTTTCCGGGACTCTGATTTCCATAAAATAAGCTCCGGGAGTTAAATCTTCTATGTGGAAATTATTTTCCCCGGCGATGCCAGAGATTAAATTTGATTTCCAAATAACTCTACCGGAAAGATCGTAGAGTAAAGCTTGATATGTACAGTTTTCAGGTAGTGTGAAATAAACCGGTGAATGCCGGTTAATAACCGAAGAGTTGATAAGGATATTTAAATGAGGATTTTGAGTATAAACTTCTTCAACTTGCAGTGACCAGGGAGCATCAATCCACAGATCATATCTCAAGTAACCTGTATAGACCACTGTGCTACCGGAACCATTTGCTCCAGGAGAATATAGAAGCTTGGGACTAGTCCCATCGGCAATGTAATGACAGGGATTGTCGTTAAGTGGACTGGAATTCATATACCAGGAAGTTGGATTGGTAGCAACACTCCATCCCCAGAAAACCTTGGTTGTATCCAAAGCTAAATCATGGTAGAGATAGCACATATTAACATAGGCGTTGCCGAATACCTTGTAAAATCTAATATCTGCTCCTGCATCCATATAAGATGAAGTTCCCACCGAAGTCTGGTTCCAGTTGTACTCTGCACTGTCTGGATGCAGAACTGAAGCAACCCTGATGTCTAAATCATTCTGATAGAGATCGTACTCATAAGTATAGGCGCACCAGATTGCCGGATTATTGGAATCATTGGAGCAGGCGATTCTGGGTTGCAGGCAGGCATGAGTTTGATCGGCAATTATAAAAGTTGCTCCTATAGGTGAATAGTTAATGGCATTATACATTTCCCCGTAAATATTCAATGAATCGTGATTTGTAGTTTGTGAACTCATTGAATAAGCTAAATATAGCTCTTCCCGGGGACCATGAGTAATGGAACATTCAGGATCAAATGCTTTGCCCTGGGCAGTTTGGATACTAGTTCCAGTCCAGTATACTCCACCGTCATCTGATTTATAAAGATTAAGGGTTGAATCATCTTTCCAGAAAAGAACAGTAACATGAGGGTTGCCCTGATGTTCATATAGGCAGGCATCAAAACCTGTGGGCAAGGCGTCAATACTAACCTGTTCGGTGGAAAGAAATGAATTGGTGGCAAGGTTATAACGGTGTACCCCTAAGTTATCAATCCAGGTTGGATCTTCCGCTACAAAGAAAATGTATAGGTAATTATTGGACCATTCGGAGATTAATATTTTAATTTTCTGATATTTATTTATTGCTTGCACTGTATCCAATACTGACCAGGAACCGCCATGATTTGTGGATTTATATAAAATTATGGGATAACTGTCCGGAGATAAAACCACAGTGTCTTTTTGTACCGCTACAATCATGGTCCCGTCATTCATGTAGTCACAGTCAAAACAGCAAATTTCGCCTTCCACAATTTGAAGGTCTTGTCCCCATTCCGGTGATTGAGAATAAAGAATAGTGGTTGAAATGGTTATCAAAAACAAACAAATACCAGTAAATTTTTTCAATTCTCCTCCTTGTTGAAATTTTGTTTTTGTATCCAGTAAAATAATTTGATTCTTAAACAAACAAAATATCTTGAGTAAATATAAGCACAGATAATATTATTTATGCAATATATTTTTATTAAGTGATCTGACCTGCACAATCAGGGCAAAGACTATTAACTAATTGAGCTTGAGAATGGTTTTCAATGTAATTTTCAATCATTTCCCAGTAACCCTTGTCGTTTCTTATCTTTTTACAACCAGCACAGATAGGTAATAGCTTGTTTAAAGTATTGATTTCCTCCAGGGCTTCAACTAATTTTTGATTGGATTTCACTAACTCAATATTTCTCAATTTGTAAATTTCAGCTTCTTTTTGTTTCTTTTCCAGCTCATATTGATTTTCAATTTCTGATATAATATGTTTTTTTTCTTCCTGGTGAAGTTCTTCCTTTATACTTAGGTAATTTTCATAATAATCAAGTGAATACAGAAAATCATTGGTCTGTTCGAAAAGTTGAGATAACTTTAACATTACTTCCGCAATTAATTTTTTTTCAATCTTAGCTTGATTAAATTCTAAAATTGATTTGAAAATTTTCTTAGATTTATCAATATCAGATAGCTTGTGATATATACTGCCCTGAATAATTAAAGATTCTGTTTTTAAATTTAACAATTTGTTTTTTTCAGTTGTATCTAAATTCTTTTTACTCATTAATTTTTCAATGAAATCCAATGCCTGATCATTGTAGTAGATGCTTTCTTCAGGAGAATTATTTAAAGTTTCCATTGAAATTTGGTTTAAAACTTTAACTCTGGTTATTCCCTCTGCAGATTGAAGTTCAATTTTATATTTATTATTCATTTGATTTAGAGGTTTGCATATTTAATTGGATTTCTGTTTCTGGGAAGTATTTTTGCAGACAATCAGGACATAAACCATGAGTAAATTTTGTATTGGAATGGAAGGAAATATAAGTCTCCACTTCTTCCCAAAATCCTTGGTCATCTTTGATCTTTTTACACTTTGGACAGATTGGTATAAATCCGCTAAGTATTTTGACTTCCTCAAGAGCTTTTCTTAATTTTTTATTGGAATATGCCAGTTCAATATTCTTCAATTTATATATTTCTTTATCTTTTTCCTGTTGTTCTAGCTTATAGATAATTTGTTTTTCCGTAACATTTTTTTCCGTTTCTTCAGTGTAAATTTGATCATTCAACTTTGAATACATTTTTAAATACTGAAGGGACTTTGAAAATTTATTTTGGGATTTGTAAATATCATGAAAAAGTTTATAGTTGATGGATATTAATTTTTTATCAATTATTTTTTCAGCAATATTTAGTGATTCCTGGGTATACTTTATTGCCTTATCCAAATTTCTGATTTTTAAGAATAAATCTCCCATGTTACTTAAAGTACTAGCAATACCAGCTTGGTCCGAGATTTTATGCTTCATATCAATAGCTTTTTGATAACAGTTTAGAGCTAGGTCATAGTTTTTTAGTGCATTATGGACATTACCCATATTGTTTAATGTATTTGCTATCCCCTTAACATCTGAAATTTTCTCTTTGATATCCAGAGAATTCTGATAGTATTTCATTGATTTCTCATACTCTTCCATGTGCATGTAAACCAATCCTAAATTGTTACAAGAATCGGCAATACCCTTTTGGTCATTTAACTTTTTTCTAATTTCCAATGATTTTTCAAAACACTCTTTACCTTTGTGATTGTTTTCAAAAATGATATTGATAATTCCAATATGATTGAGATTAACTGCAATTCCTTTATGATCATTAATGTTCTGGTATAATTTCATAGATTGAATAAAAAATTCCATTGCTGTGGAAAAATTGGAAAGTTTACGATGTGTTCTGCCGATCTTATTGAGAACATTCGCCTGATTTTTTATATCTTGAAATTTTTTGTAGATCTCTAAACTTTGAGTAAACATCTGCAGGGCAATATCAAACCTGTTTATGGAAAGGTTCGCTTCTCCAATTATTGATATAAATTTTGCCTTGGAAATTTGATTATCCTGAACTTCACATAGGATCAAACCCCTTTGGGCAAGTTCTATAGATTGGTAGAAAGCTCTCTTTTTTAAGTATAAGTCAGATTCCAGTTCAAGGAATTCAATTTCCATGTTTCGGTCGGAATTGTTTTTCAATAAATCAATAATTTGACCTCTATATAATTCTGATTGCTGAGGATCTTTGAAAAAATTATCCCGGTAAAGATCTTTTAAACTTTGATATTTTTCAATAAGGGAATAATTTTTATCATTTTGTTGGGTATTGTGCTTTTGATTTTTCATTAATTTAATACAACTGAGTTTAACCTAGAACTAGTTTTATAAAAAGTAAAAAAAATATCTTATGTATCTCTATATCTCCCTAATATCAAGTTTTCAGAAGGTTATTAAAAGTTTTCTTAATTTATTTGATTTTTTAAGAATTAATTAAGTTTTCTCTAAGATTTATCACTAATCATATAAGAAAATAAAAATCTTGCAGAGGAGGGATTATGAAAAGAGCACTATTATTTATCTTTTTAATTTCTGCAGTCGGTTTAAATGCAAACTACAACCACTGGAACATCTCGGGTGAAGTAAGATGTGCGAATGTAGTTTCAGAGGAGATGGAAATTGATTTAATGGCTGATAATGAAGGTATTAGCGGTAATAATTTATCTGAACCAGTTAATCATTATTATCCAAATCAGCAAATTAAATCAAACATTGAATGCGGGAATCCACCTTCTCATTATACTCCCTGTTGGGCTGATGATATATTGATATGGGATAATTGGAACTTAGGGAATGCTCCGGTTGCTTTTGATTATGATGAGGATGGTTTTCTTTATATTGCCGCCATAACCAAAACCAGTTGCCAAGATGATTCAGTGATATTTTTAAAATCCACGGACAATGGCTATACCTGGAATCAATTTTGGTTTCTTCATTCCTCTCAAAATATTGAAATGTGGGATTTTGACATGAGGGTGGGGCATGTGGGTTCAGATCCTCATGTCTATGTAGTTTTGTTTGACTCCAATTATACCGATGGTCAACGGGAGATGTGGTTCTTTGATTACAATCAAGCGACTTCAATAACCAGTATGGATTTTTTTGATCCGGACACCCACTCCCAATTTGAGTCACCTTTTCATGTGGCATTGGACATAACCGACGAAGCAACTCCGAAGATATGGATTACCTATAATCGGTATTATTCCTCGACTGCTGCTTGGAACAGTGTTTACTCCACTGACGGAGGTTCTACCTGGAATATTATAACTCATGCAATGAGTGATGGATGCAGTTATAGTGATATCTGCATGGGTCCGGATGACTGGGTATATATCGTAAATGTTTATACCCAGGATGATTACCGGGTGAGAATGAACCAGAGGCAGATTGGAGGATCCAATACCTATTACGATGTATCATCAACCGGAATTGGTTACCGAGTTTATCCTTGTGTGGCGTCGGAGAGGCATACCGCTTACGGCTCTAATGTTGTCCATGTCCTCTATCAGGATGATAACGGACCGGATGGCAGGATTATGAACTCCTATTCTGGCGATGGAGGGACTACTTGGACTATTGATCAATATTGGTCACCAGTCGGAGATATTCCCGCCCTAAGTCCTAATGTCCGCTGCGGCTGGAATTGTGATCAATTTGTCGGATCGGCAGTTGTTCAAAGTGAATCTTTAGCAACTGCATGGTCCAATAATCAATACTGGGGATCGGCAACCTATGTCAGTGATCATTGGGTTGAATATCACATAATACCTCAGGGAGTGGTGGGATCATCTACCGGTAGACAAATTGTTTACGCCCAAGATGGGACAGATAATCTGTGGTATGACCGTTATGACATGGCTAATTCAGTGGAGGAGATCACCCCGGGAATTGGTCAGATCATGAATATCACTAACAACGGTCATCATGTGGATATTTGTTTTTCCCTGGATCATGAGCAACAGGTAACCATCAACCTTATTGATGTTTCCGGCAGAAAAGTGAGAAATCTTCTCAATCAGAATTTATCTTCTGGGGATCATAGTCTCAGTTATGATCT
>LKUE01000321.1 GCA_001412365.1 Desulfuromonas sp. SDB
CCAAGAACACTAATTACACTAATCCCCCCACAACCTCTCCAGGGGAATAGAACCTAGATGGAGAGAGAGCAGACAGAATTTGGGAGGAGGTAATTTTGTCAACGGGATCAGAATTTTAGGCAAAAAAAAGGCAGGACGTAAATCCTGCCTTGTCTAAGGATAATTTAGGTTTTTCTTACTTAGAATCGAAAGTTCCGTGATACCATTCATAACCGTTGACATACACGTAGAAGTCATAAACTCCGGTATAATCAACATCGAATTCCCATTTTTGGATCATGTAATCATCTGTGGAGTCAAAATAAAATTCATCTGACCACCAGTCATCACCATTAGCATCATTAATTCTGAATTGACATACAAAATCGTTGTCAACTTCATCCCAACTGAATACTAAGGTTGCTTGAGTATCATAAACATAGCCGCCGTCGCAGTCATTTTCCAAAAGCCAGTCATCGTCAGCTTCTACATCATCCATTCCCCCTTCAATTACGAAAAGGGCAGCCCAGTCAAAATTAACTTCATCGGAATGGCTGGTGGGAGCAGCATATAATGATCCAAGCACAAATCCTAAAACTGACAGCACTATAATTGCTTTTTTCACTTTTCCTCCTTGTTGTATAAACCCAACAAATTTTATCCTTATGAAGAATTCCTTTAATATTACCTTGTTTTTATTAATTTTGCTATAATTTTTTAAAATTTAATGGTAAATAATCATCCACTGCCTTCGGGTGAAATTTGATAATAACAGGAGAAGATATGGATTTTGAAATCTTGCAGGAATTTGAGAAAAATGAATATTTTGAATTAGCCAAAAAGATCGAAGCATTGTTAATTGCAGCAGGAGAGCCGATTTCATTAGGAAAAATAAAGGGAATTTTAAAAGATCCTACTGTAAAGGAAATCAAGTATGCCCTGGAAATATTAAATGCTTTTTATGACCAGACCAAAAGGTCATTCCATATTTTAGAAATAGCCGGAGGATATCAAATTTACACCCGACCGGAGCACAGTGAGAATATCAGCAAGCTTTTCAATATCCGGGAAAGCAAGTTAACTCAATCTGCTCTGGAAACTGCTGCAATTGTAGCCTATAAACAGCCCACCACTAAATCGGAAATTGAAGAAATTAGGGGAGTATCCTCAGATAGTCCGTTGAAAACACTTATGGATAGGAATTTAATTAAGATAACCGGTAGGGGAGAAGGTCCGGGAAGACCGGTGCTGTATGGAACCACCAATGAATTTTTAAGATATTTTCAATTGAACTCTCTTTCTCAGCTTCCTCCTATGGAAGAGATATCCCTGTTCAATTATGATCAATTGAACAGTGAAGATTATTCCGAAGATACCCAGGATGAAGCCTCACCTCAACCCCCACCGGAAAATGATGAATAATATAATTAAAACTACTCCTAAACTTGGTTATGACCGATATTTAATTAAAACCGACCTGGTCACTGAAAAAAATACTGTTGAAGAAGTGGTGAGTAAATATGGGGGGTCTTTTATTGAAAACGGAGATATTTTAGTATTGGCGGAAAGTGTGGTGGCTATAAGTCAGGGCAGGGCAATTCCGGTAGACAAAATAAAAATTTCTGTTCTTGCCAAAATTTTATGGAGATTTGTTACCAGGAATCCCAGCGGAATTGGTTTGAGAAGTCCCACCAGTATGCAGTGTGCAATTGACGAGTCAGGGGGATTGAGAATTGTTATTGCTGCAATTTTCGGTGGAATAACCAAATTATTCGGAAAAAGCGGAATATTTTATAGAATTGCCGGAATGCAGGCAGCTACTATTGATGCCGCCTTCACCTCTCCAGTGGAGCCTTATGATAAATGTGTAATAAAAGGACCTAAAAATCCAAATAAAGTAGCTTCTGATATTGCTGCCAGATTTAATATCCAGGCTGCAGTTATGGACATCAACGATATAGGCGGTTCCTGGGTCCTGGGGGCAAGTAACGATGTGGACCGGGAGTTGCTCAGCAGGATAATGCTGGATAATCCCATGGGGCAGGGAAAACAGATGACCCCCTTATGCCTACTCCGAAAAAAAAGAACCTGAATTTAAATTTCATGAGAATTAATAAATTTCTAGTAAGAGCAAAAATTGCTCCCAGCAGACGGAAAGCAGATCAATTGATCAATGCAGAATTAGTAGAAATTAACCACAGAATAGCAAAATGTGGGGATATGGTTGATCCCCAGGTTGATCAGGTATGTTTTAAGGGCAGGAAAATATCAATTAATGATAATGAAAAAAAATATATTGCATTGTACAAGCCCCGGGGATATATTTGTTCTCACCGGAAATATCCGTATCAGCTTAATATTCTGGATCTTTTGCCCCCAGGTATAAGGTGGATTTGGTCGGGAAGGCTGGATAAGCCCAGCGAAGGGTTGATGTTGGTCAGCAATGACGGGTATTGGATTGATCGGGTAACTCATCCCTCTTACCAGGTAGATAGAGTTTATCAGGTTGAATTAAAAACAGAATTAACTGATGCTCAAAGGGCAAAGTTGGAGAAGGGGATAATGGATAAGGGGGAATTGCTTAAAGCTAAAAAGGTGGTCGGAAAAGGAACTGATATTAAAATAGTACTGTCCGCCGGAAAGAACCGCCAGGTTAGAAGGATGATAAAAAATTTTAACATCGAAATCTTGAACTTGAAAAGAATAGAACATGGCATTGTCCATTTAAACCATCTTAAACCTGGACAATGCAGAAATTTAAATCGAGGAGAAATTGATTATTTCTTTAATTTGACAAAACAGAATAAAAGTTGTAAGTTAACCGAAAATTAAATCAGGAGGTCGTGTGCCAAGTAATGATTCTACGAAGAAAAGAGTTAGACAAAATAAAAAGAGAAATCTGAGAAATAAAATTATTAAGAAAAAAGTTAAAACTGCAGTAAAGAAGGTTACTACTTCGGAAAATGCTGAAGATAAGCAGAAAAGTCTTAACCAGGCTTATTCGCTTTTAGATAAATCTCAGAGAAAAAATATCTATCATAAAAATAAAGTTGCCCGAATTAAGAGAAATTTGTCTACTCAAAAGGAAAAAACCGAATAGAAAAAACAATGATCTGCATTTAGCGGATTTCTATACTGTGGGTCTGGATCCGGGTTTTAATATTTCTGGCTAAACTATCCCTTGGCTCCAGACCGGTGATAATATCAACCAAAGGTATCAAAGAGCTGTCTAAAATTCCCTGATTGTACTGTGCTTCCCTGAATACTATTCTCCACACTCCCTGTTTAACATAATCAGTTACCATTTTCACCCGGACATGATGATGGTAAAGAGCAGCGGGAACTTCATCAAAATTTACTTTTTTCCACTGTTCCCTCTCTCTGTTTAAATCCGCAGGGGTTAAACCGACTGCATCGGTAAACATAAAACCATAGGGAATTAGATTTTCCGGAATCCAATAAGCTAAATCCAGGTCGGGATAATCGGTATACATCCTGGAGGAGGGTCGGGAAACAAAAATCCCCCCCCTGGATTGACCATATTTTATTATGGAAAAAATTAAGTTCTGAAAGCCGGCTTGAAGCTTGTTAATATCCACAGGTTGGTTGTTCTCCCAGGCTTCCAGTTGCCCTAAGTAATCGGCAATTTCAACTGCCCAAAATTCAGCTAATTCCGGGTTTTGGCGGTTTAATGCTTGTACATACCAGGACCTTCTCAACAGTTCCTTGTCTATGACCAGAATATCCGGGCGAAAATTTTCAACCAGCTGCAGGTACAGCATCGGAGATACCTCGTCCCAGGACATAGATCCGGGAGCATTTACCAGGTATACTGACGATTCGGGGAGAAAGCTGAGAATTGATTTTGGATACTGATAACTTAAACGAAAATCATGTTTATCATTGCGGGGAAAATAAAAGATCAGAGGGATTAAAACCATGGATAGACAAATCCAGGAAAAGTGACGGAATGAGAATTTTTGACCTAACCAGTGCACCCCGTATCCGCTGGTTACCGCCAGTGCCACCACTGATGGTATTAAGTAACTGGCAATATCGGGTATCTTGTAAAGAGAGGTGTAGGCTAGGTTGAAAATAATCAGGATGAGTAGAATGACAAAATTTCTGCGCTGATTTTGATAAAGATTTAAAAATCCAAAAATTGAAAATAAAGCCAGAGGTAAAAATAAGTTTCCCAGTAAAAGGGAAAGTAAATTTTTTAAATTTGTAAATATCCCGGTCAGTCCGTCTGAGAACATCCATACATGGTATTGTTTTCCGGACACATGCCATAAAAAGTAGTTAAATCCCCGGTTAATGCCGCCCCAGTTTAAAGGAGGAGATAGAGAAGATCGAATAATTATAACCAGGTAAGGGGATAATCCCAGGAAAAACAAAGCCATTGCCAAGATAATATTTCTCCGATTACCTTCTTTCCGGTATTGCCATAATTTCCAGATGAATATTGGAAATACTGCTCCGATTACCAGCAGGTGATTGGTCAACAACAAACCAGCCAGGTAGAATATTATCAGAAAAGATTTCCCATGGTTGGAAAGAGCTAAAAGTAAAAATAATCCAAGTAAAAATGCGGATAATGAGTATACTTCAGTTTCAGTGGCAATATCCCATACTACCGGATGAAAGGCAAAACATAAGCCGGCAAAAAAAGCGGGAAAATATCCTGTACTCTTCCTGACCAAAAGCATTATTGAAACTGCTCCCGCACTGGCAAAGAGGGCAGAAAGAAGGTTGGAGGTAAATGCTGGATTAAGAGGTGAAAGTATTTGGAAAAATCTGGATATCAATATGTACAGCGGATATCCGGTGGGATGAGGTATGCTCAGGGTTAGTCCGCACACAGTCAATTCACCGGCATCAATGAACATAACTGTTCTGGCGGTAGTCAGAAAATAAATGAACAGTATAATCAAACCGGTTAATACTACCGGTAAAAATGAATACTTGTTTTTAATTATGTTAAAAATTTTCATAGATGGCAGAGTTTATGTTTTGAATCAGTGACTTTATCATTTTACATTCAATATTTCCAGAATTTTTGAAAATTTGTGATTTTTCATTATGATGTTTTAGACGGGGGAAACTGAACTTAATTTCATCGGGCGATACTTCGGCAGTTGCCAGAAAATTGGAAAAATGTAAATAATTTTCCATTAGCAAATTCAAATCATACGGTTTTAGAAAATAAATATTTTTTCCGGTTAAATCTTGAGATTCATCATTATAATAAAAACTGATCAAATTGAAATTATCTTTTAGACCTTCGGTAAATATCTGTCCCCACCTGGATAAGTGGAAGGGGCAAACTAAAAAAATTTGTTTGAGGTTTTTGTGGAAGGAAGAGGATTTGATAATCCAATTAAACCGGTAATATTTTTTGTTACTGGTTGTACTGGAGGAAATAATTTCAGAAAACAAATTTAAAAATAGTTTTATCAGTTTAAAAAAACTGTACTTGGAATAATCATCTTTGCGGGAATAATGAGGGGTGGGAATTTCTTTAATGCTATAACCTAATTTTAGTGCCAGCACCGGAACAAAGGCGGATTTTTTCTGATGATTGAGTATATTTTTCACTGCATCGTATCTGTATGCTTTTAGCATGCTTCCGATATCATGGATATTTTCATTGAAAAACTTGGACAGGAATAAGTTCAGGATAAATGAATAAATCCTTCGTAGCGGTAAATCATCCCTGTTTTTTCTCCATCCGGATAAGATCATATCCTCAGGCTGAATATTTCGGATTAACATATTTATTGCCCGGGGAGGAGATTGGAGATCAGCATCGCAAGTGATAATAAATTTTCCTGAAGCCTGGCTCATACCTGCCAGCACCGCTTGATGTTGACCAAAATTTTCCGATAATTTGATGACGGTCAGGGG
Organism: Desulfuromonas sp. SDB; assembly: GCA_001412365.1. Classification (GTDB taxonomy): domain Bacteria; phylum SDB-A; class SDB-A; order SDB-A; family SDB-A; genus SDB-A. The sequence goes on from LKUE01000321.1 coordinate 5,887, forward strand.
AAATTTAGTACAGCGGATTTTTTCAAGCAGAATTTTTAAAGTTTCATCTTTACTGCCGTCATCAATATATATCAATTCAAAAGCTGAGGATTGTTTTTCCATAAATTTTGACAGACGGTAATGGTTTTTGTTAATAGTTGCCTGCTCATTGAAAACTGGTATGACCATACTGAACTCAATTTTTTTATTTATGTTTATATGATATTGCATAAATTGATAATAACAGCAGGATTAAATCCAAGTACAATATTTTAAAATAAATCTGTTGATATGCAAACAAAGATAAGGGTTAAAGATATTATTTTTATTGACTTTAACAACCTTTATTGATAAGTTAATTAGCAGTACAAGGAATTTTTTAGAATTCTGTATGGAATGATATGAAATAGTTTGTGCTTATCCTATTTATTACGGAAGGAGGGAACGCGATGATAAAAAAAGCACGAACGATGCATGTATTAATATTTATAATTTTTATTTCTGCTTCAATTTTCGTTGGCTGTTCAACTATACCTTTAGAAGAGGGTAGTCAGGCAGAGGTAGAAATCGAGGTTACCTATAACCTTATTGCAGAGGGAACTAGTGCTGATGGACTGGGGATTAGATTTTCCTGGGATCAAATTGACGGTGCTAGATTGTATCGTTTGTTATTTGATGTAAACGGTACCACTTTAGTGGATACTGTTTTCGCTGCATTTGAAGTGGATAGTGCTGGAGACACTGCCTATAATAATTTTTTCGTTCACGAAAATATAACCCAGTTGGGAGATTATAAGGTCCAGTTCTCTACATCCAGCTCAGGAGGATCATGGCAAAATATTGATTCAGCATCCACTGTAACTGAATCCGGAGCATCATATCTGGTTTCTTATGACTGTGCTGGTCCTTTTGCCATGTATTGGGATACAGCTGGTTTTGAGATAATCGGCAGAGAAAATATGTCTTTGCATTCAGTAGCCGAAATATATCTCTATGATCCCTGTGATTCTGCTTGGAGAATTGATACCACCTTGTTTGTAATTGACACTACGGTAACTGCCATTGACACAACCATTGTTATTGATACACTGGTTGTTCCACCTGAAACTACTGTTGTAATAGACACTACTTTTGCCTATGACACCACCATTACCGAAGACAGCGCTACCGCCTTTATACAATTCAATACCGGAATAACTCCTCCACTACTGGGAGCAAATCAATCAGGCGTAGTCAACGCCGGCACTGATAGTACTTGGTCTAATTTAACTGTAGCACGGTTAGGAGATGAATACGGTACTTCCGCACTAATATCTCTCAATGACATCTTTTGGCTGCAGAGTTCTGATGGAAGATATATGAAGTTGAGAATTGACAGTATGTACATTGCTCCGGTTACCAGTGATCTTGACACTGCTATTGTCTATTTTACCTACCGCTATCAATTAATTCCTAATTTTAGATATGTATATTAAAGGAGGATTTAAATGGTAATAAGTAAAACCAGGATAATTATTTCGATAATTGCCATATTTGCAGTCTTCCTTGCCGGTTGCTCAAAAAAACCATCTGATCCGGATATTTCTGATTCAGTAGCTCCATTCATTAATCAAGATGATTCAACTACTGCAGGAATTACAACCGGTATTGCAGGTATTGAGTTCACTGGGAATACCATTAATGTATATTTAAGCGTTAAAAGTACCGAAAATTTTCCAGTGGACAGTCTTTGGGCTGGGAACTTTGACATAAGCGAAATTTACGATAATGGTCAAGGAGGTTTAGATACAGTTGACCTGATTTATGAAGATTTAGCTGTAACTAAACACATATTCTCAGACAATTCCAATGTTTCCATAATTTTACTTAAGAGTAATTCCAGCACTGTATCTGCATATGGCACAAATATGAATACTGGCATGAAATTGGTAGCCAATGAAAAAAGAGCTGCTGATTCTTTGGCAGTTTTAGCTTTCCATAGTTACGATACCCTGCTCACTGATTTCACCAGAAACATCGCTCTGATTGAAGGAGCTATTGATGAACCAGATTATTGGGGAAGAAGTTGTCAGTTTAGAGCATTGTACCGGGCCATTGATGAATTGATGGATCAAACGGGAAGAAAAGGAATCATCGTATTCGGAGATGGATTGAACAATGAAGACCCCCGTGAACAAAATGCGGTAATTGACAGCTTAGTCAATTGTAACATTCCAGTGTACTTTGTAGTTTACGGTGATACCCCTGATACCAATTGTTTGGAAACTATATGTAATCAAACTGGCGGATTTTATACCTACTACCGTACTTCCGCTTCGATGTGGGCAATGATGGATGATATCAGAAACAATTACGACTTGTACAAGATCAGCTGGACCAGAAGAACTCCTTCCGGCAGAAGAGGTATTATTGATATTTCCACCCAGTATCAGAGTGCAATTGGAATTTCATCAAGCACAGCACTTTATTATTTTGAGGCTCCTTAAAAAGGAGGATATGAATGAGATTTAAACTTTCTTTGATATTCTATATTCTAGTTGCAACGGTAGCTTTTATCTGGTTTGGGTGTTCCACTGCTCCTGAAGGTCCCGAGCCGACAAATAAAGCGCCTGAAACTTATATAGCAAATGTCCCCCCGGTAGGTGATACTATTCCAGCAGTTACTTTAGTATACTGGTATGGTGTTGACGATGACGGATTTATTGCTTATTACGAATGGGCTCATACAGCTGACTCAGTGGATCCAAATCAGATCACCGATTGGGATTCAATTGCGGCAACTGATGATACCATGGCTTTAACCGTTGATGATGTTGATCCCTCTATTATTGTAATTGACACCTTAATTGACACTACCGTTGTGGGTATTGATACTTTTATAGATTCGACCTTCACTTATTTTTTCACCGGTTATTTCTATGTACGGGCATACGATAATGAAGGTGCGGTTGATCCTACTCCAGCGTGGAGAGGATGGAATGTATACAGTGTGAAACCCAGAATTGAGATCACTGCGCCGGATGCATCATCAGGTATGCTCAGTCATTATTTAGCCACTGATCCAATATTTTTCCCCAAAGGAGATACTCCAACTGTATTTATACTTGATGATACTACTGCCCTGTGGAAGGGGGTAGAAGTGTGGTGGAACCGGGCAGATACCTTGAATCAAGAGGGCAATGATCCTATCGGCTACCGGTTTAGAATTGATAATGAAAACTGGAGTAATTGGACTGATGAAGATCCTGCTACTGCCGGTGATTCCTATATATACTTCACCGGACCAATAGCTGATGGAATGCACACTTTCCATCTCCAGGGAAGAAATGCCTCCCATATTGAGAGTAGAATTGATTCAATGTGCTTTTATGCGGTAAATCCCAATATTGATGACGGTAAGATAATAATTGCTCTGGCTTCCGGATTGACCTACAACCTAAATCAGTTCTGGTATGATACCTTGATGATGAAAGTAAGACCTAATGCTGACTATGAAATACTGAACCGCGAATTCACCCAGCCAATGTTCACCCATCAGGATTTGCAGGGAGTTAGTCTAATAATTTATATTAAAGATGATATGACTACCTCTGATCCTGGAATCAAAAAGGATTCTTTGATTTTATGGAACTATACCAATGTGGGCGGAAAAGTTTGGATCTTCGGTTTAAAGATGCTCAATGTTCTGGAGCCAACTATGATTGGAACCCAGTTAATTGAAGAAAGATTCGGTATAGAATTTTTTGGCATATCTAATACTAAAACCCTTAGGGGTGTCTATCCCTGCTGGCAGGCTCCAAATTACAACTTGCCCTCAGACACCTTGCTAGTAGATGAAGATCATGCTTTCCCCTCGGATACAATGTTATCTTTATGTGAGAACTACAGGTCATCCGATCCCAATGTAGAGGTAATCTATCATTGGTTCGGAAACACTCCCTGGAATGAAACTCCGGTAGGAATAACTCATCTGGATACCCAAAGAGATATTCAGATAGCTTTATTCGGATTCTCAGGATACTGTATGCATTGGGATAGTTTAAGTTATGAACCGATTGCAACCATCTACGATGAAATGCTAACCTGGTTCGGATTGTAATTAACTGTTATTAAATAGAATAAAAAAGGTTGGTTTTTAACCAACCTTT
>LKUE01000322.1 GCA_001412365.1 Desulfuromonas sp. SDB
ATTGATCATTGTTAATTGATAACTGATAATTGTTTTTAATTCTTTCATCCCATCATCAGCGTTCCAATCCCTAGGTTGTGGGCAGCATCTTGTCCATCCTGTCAATTATTCTTGGTAGAGGGTGGTATTGCTAATTGATTACCTCAGCAATCTCTCATCAAAACGATAAGGCAAAACTTCCACAATCTTTACCTTAGCTATCTCCGGGTGAACAGGATTAATTATAAAATTGAATTCTCCTTTTACAATAACCGAGGGAACTTTCAATAACAAAGTATTTCTCCTATTTACCCATTTACTGCCTATCTGATTTAGTTTTAACGAAGGAGGATAGGTTTTCCAGTCCCTAGGTAAAGATTTGACGGATAATTCTTCAATACTTACTGAATCAGGCATCCATAAGGTCGCCATAGACAGATCTAGCGGTTCATAAGATAGGGGCATGTGTACCAGATATTCCAAAGTTGCTAGTGAACGGCATTCTGAAGCATATATTACTGCAGTTCCCTTTAAATTCCATCTGCCTCCATATAACTGAGCTCCAAAACCAGACAGGTCCCTTATATAATCATTTTTGGCAATTCGGTACAGTTTCATTAAAAGGAATATTAGGGGATAATTCCGTGTTCAATACGTCCCAGTTCATCTAGCACTATTTCCGCTCCAAAACGGGAAGCTAACAATTCCAGAGGTATTTTATTTCCCAATGCAGAACAGGGAAAGTTGACCCATTTAAGAAATCTTTCCCTATTTCCAAATACATCTTCACCTCTGGCTGCTACTTCTGCAATCTGAAGAATATGTTCGGAAACAGTGGTTTTAAAACTATGCCCTTTGTCATATCTCTGAATAGTACGTTCCCCTACGGGAAGCAATTTGGATATTTCCTTAACTGACAACTTAAGATAATCAGCGAGTTTGAGCAGGGAAGCTTTGGTAACTCCATTCTTACTGATTACTACCAGATCCATTCTGTTCTTGATTTTTTGGTCAAGATTTTTCTTACCCCCCAGAATTTTTTCAATACTTGCCAAAGACAAATTAAATTCTCCTCGATTAACAATCCTTACGCCATTTGTCATAATATTACTGACAAACGACAGATAAGTCAATATGAAATCTATTTCCTATGTAACCCCTGCCACAATACTCGTTCCATGCTTCCGGTGCTGAGATAAACTCTGTGGTTAATAAAGGGGAGGAGGGTGGTATTGATAATTGCTCATTGTTAATTGATAATTGTTCATTG
>LKUE01000323.1 GCA_001412365.1 Desulfuromonas sp. SDB
GATGATCTGATCAATATAAAAAAAAGAAAATATCCGGATACATTTCAACTACAGTTTTCCATCCATACTACCGATGAGGAAATCCGGGACTGGCTGATCCCGGTTAAGAAATGGTCTTTTGATCAGATAGCTGAATATGGGCAGGAATTTTACAACTCCGGAGGTAAGAAAATTACATTGAACTTTGCCTTAGCTGAACAACTACCGGTGGAACCGGATATTTTAGTTAAATACTTCTCTCCACAGTTTTTCATAATCAAAGTGACTCCATTGAATCCGACCTGTCAGGTGAAGAAGAACAAAATGAATTCATTGTTGCCCCATCCTCGAGGATATGAAAAAGTAGATCAGCTTCGGCAAAATGGTTATGAAGTAATTGTAAGTATTGGTGAATATGAAGAAAATCAAATTGGAAGTAACTGCGGACAGTATTTGACCACATATTTAAATCATAAAATTCCGGTGGATAATGCCTACACTTATGACCTGGTGGTCCAGCCATACAATGAGGGAGAATGATTTACCTGATTTTTAATATCCCTGAAAATCTCATTTTTTAAGCATTAAAATTAATAGCAACAAGTAAAACAGAAATTTTTCTTTACAGGCAATGTGTTATTGCCTGAATAGTATAAAATTGATGAGAACAATTACTTATTGACTTTAAATTAAAAAAAAAGAGAATTATACTACTGTAGACCTAAATGAGGAGGTCCCATGAATAAAGTTATAATAACTTCAATAACTGGGTTAGGATTATGGTTGATATGTTCAACGTCCTTATTTTCAGAACCGCACCGGAGGGGATTTATTCTAAATTTTGGAATGGGTACAGGTTACACTCATATTTATTCCAAAACAGGGGATAGAGTGAGATACGACGATGAACTTGCACTGGGTTCAGATTTTCGAATAGGGTGGGCTCCTACTGATCAGTATCAACTGTACTATACTCACAAGTTGACATTGTTTGATTTAGATGACTTGTTCAGAAAGTCAGAAGAATTGCAGGAAGAAAATCCCTTTGCCTTTTTAATCTTGCCCTTCTTGCCTTTTGCCTATTCTCATAACTGTGCCGGATTAGGAATGACCTATTTTTTTAAACCTCAAGCCCCTTCTTTTTATGTTGATGGAGGATTTGGAATGACCATATTTCCCAACCGGCAGATTGAAGAAGTTCAAGCAGGCGGATCAGTATTTTGGGGAGGGGGATATGAAATTACCCCTCATTTGACTCTTGGCTGCGAAATGATGTGGGGATTTGCCAGTGATGATGATCAATACAGCAATGAAGAACGGACTACTTCCAATGCTTTTTCAGCTATTGTAACCATAAATTTCCTGTTATATTAATATTCAAAATTTTTTTACTTTTAAAATTAAAGAAAATTTTTTAATCAAGGAGAGGTATTTTGCCCCACAATATAAATGATTTAAATGAGATGGAAAACAAGATGGTTTTTATTTTATTGGATAGGTTTCAACAAAAAGAAAAAATAGATTTGAGCAATGATCAGATGGCGATGATGAGAATAATTGATATTGTCAGGAAATTATCTTCAAAATTAAATGATGATGGGAAAATTTTATTTGAACTTCCTTTTATAACTGCAGATAAAAACGGTCCAAAACATTTAAAGGAATTAATTACCGCTGATCAAGTTTTAGCCTGACCTTGTTATCATTTTGACCCGATCAAATTTAATTCAGACAATTGCAGACACCATTAGTAAAAATTACAATAATCGTCAGTTAATTGTAGCTGTTGACGGTGTGGATGCTTCCGGGAAAACATATCTGGCTGATGAATTAGTTAAACCGTTAAGCCAGAGAAAATTCGAGGTTTTAAGAGCATCTATTGACGGTTTTCATAATCCCGCAGCAGTAAGGTACCAAATGGGTAAAGATTCAGCAGAAGGATTTTACCGCTGTTCATTTAATTATTCTGAGTTAACCGCTAAATTATTAAAACCTTTCATCCAGGGAAATAAAGTAGTAACTTCGATTTATAACTTCATTGAAGATCATCCGGTAAAATCTCCTGAGATTACAGTAAATTCTGGTATGATATTAATTTTTGATGGCATTTTCCTGCATAGAAAGGAAATCTGCGGTTTTTGGGATATTTCCATTTGGCTGAAAGTTGATTTTAAGACAGTTCTAAACAGAGTTGTTAAAAGGGATGGTTATTTGCTTGGAGGAGAACAAGAAATTAAGAAAAAATATTTAAACAAGTATTTGCCTGGGCAGAATTTATATATTGAACAAAGAAATCCTGAAAATATTGCTGATTTGGTCATAGATAATAATGACTTTATACATCCAAAGTTGGTGGCAAGCAGGATTTAATATAGCTTGAATTCATAAAAGAAAGAAGGACTCAATCATGATTGAGTCCTTCTTATATCGGATTGAACTAGTTAAGTTTAAAATTTACCGGAAATACTATTTTAACCCTAACCGGTCTTCCCGCGCTTTCTGCCGGCTTAAATCTGCAGTTTAATCCTGCTTGTATAGCATTGTCGTTAAAAATCGGATTGGTGGAATTTATAACCTCAGCCCGGTTTACGGTGCCGTCAATATCTACATAGAGATATAAAATGACCGTGCCCTCCATTCCGCCATTCAAGGCGGCAGTAGGATATTCCGGTTCTTCTAAAAATATGGGCTGAGGGGGGATTTCGTAAGTTTCCACATATTCACTGGAAACATCTACAGTATCTTCAGGAATCAATGAGGTTGTATCCACGGAGAATATGCTGTCGTAAATGCTTGAAATCATGGTGTCACCGCTATCGGATATTACAATATCTCCTGAATTATTCAGGGGATCTTCAATTAAATTATCAGTGCGATGAATTTCATGAATTACTTCATCAATGGTCTGGAAGTCCACCAGCAGATTAATATCCTGTTGATAGGTAGATCTGTTAATGTGGTCAGCAGGTTGATATTGAGAAATATTAGGTTCAGGTATAGCTACCAGCGCCGCAATGTGGACAAATAATGCTGCTATAAATCCGATCTTCAGGGGAATATTTGAGTGAATTTTCAAATCTTTCATTTTTTCACCTCCGGTTATTCTTCAACTATAATTACTATTTAAAGGTTTAAATTATTCCTTTTATTCAAGTTTTATTATAAAATTCCATTTTATTTCCAATATCATTAATTATTTATGAATTGCTTAGAGAAAAAGAAATCCAATATAATCAACCGTATCTGGTTTATTCCTGCATGTTTTGCCCTGATTAAGTTTGTTTTTCATCTCCCCCTTCTACCCAATTACGGATTTCACCATGATGAACTCTATTTTCTTGCCTGCGGCAATCATTTTTCCTTTGGCTATGTTGATCATCCACCTTTAGTTCCTTGGTTAGCCCGTTTTTCCTTGGAGTTATTTGGTCATTCCCTTATCGGATTAAGAATATTGGCATTAATAAGTGTCACTTCAGCGTTAATTATTGTAGGAATAACTGTTTGGCGCATGGGGGGTAGGAAATATGCCCAGGGATTAACCTGCTTGTTGATGTTGTTCACTCCGGTTTATCTGCGTATTGCAAACCTTTTCTGCATTACCTCATTTGAACTTCTGGTTTGGTGTCTGATTTTCCTGGTAGCGGTGGAGATAATTAATAAAAGTAAATTCTACTTGTGGATAATATTAGGGATATTAATTGGCATTGGTTTGCTGATAAAATTTTCTATTTTATTCTTGATATTCGGATTATTAGCGGGAATGATTATTACCCCGTTTCGAAAATATTTTAAATCCCCTCACTTTTATACTGCATTAGCTATAGCTGTAGTTATATTCCTTCCCAATCTTATCTGGCAGATAATCCATGGCTGGCCAACTTTAATGTTCATGGTAAATTTAAATAAATATGTAATGGATGATATTTCCAGGTTTCAGTTTATTTTAGGTCAGTTTTTATACATTAACCCCTTTTTTAGTGTTATGTGGATAGCTGGTTTAATATATCTGTTTTACTACCGTAAAAAGAAATATCAAATTTTTTCCTGGACTTGGATTTCCATGTTTTTATTGTTGTTAATTGCTAAAAGCAAAATTTACTATCTGTCTTCTTCATATCCCATTCTTTTTGCCGGAGGTGGGATAGCGGTAGTTAACTGGACTGTTAACCGTGGGAAAAAATGGATCTACTATATTGTAGCTGGTTTTTTGTTTATTGGAGGAATATTGTTTGCTCCAATATCAGTGCCCCTATTGCCTATAGCTACATTGGACAAATATGTCCGGATAGTTACTGCTAACAAATTTGAAAATATTTACGAAGTCACCGGAGATCTGCGGGGTATGTTTGGTTGGGAGGAAAGGGTGTATGCAGTTTCAGAGGTGTATAATAGTCTATCGGAAAGGGACAAGGAAAGAACTGCTATTTTTGCATTGGGTTATGGAAATGCCGGAGCAATTGATTACTTTGGACCGGAATACGGACTTCCCAAAGCTTATTCTGTGAACATGACCTATTGGATGTGGGGTTATCCTGAAGATGATGATGATATCTTTATTGGGGTGGGATACTCAGAGGAAACAATGAAATCAATATTTGAGGAAGTTTCAGTGGTTCAGGAGGTAAATTTAAAAAATGTGAATCCCTGGGAGACACCGTTTATAGTGACCATATGCCGAAAACCTCTTTATTCTTATAAAGATATCTGGGAAAGTCACCGCCCCTGGTGAGTATTTAAAAACATTTCTTTTATTTCCAATTGCAATTTATAATAATAGCAAAATAACTCTCAAGGGGGAAATATGTATCCTCTTTTTCTATTTTGTCTGGCAGTAATTCTAGGATTAGTGCAGTTCTTGTTGTTGCATAAACCATTATTTTCATCATTTCTCCTCGCTTTTATTGTCTGCAATATTGGTCTTCAGGGTATTTATGCGTTTATGGGACACTTTTTCCGATCTGATGAAACCGCCAGGAATATCGGCTGGCCCACCGGCAACCTTTTCCAGAAGGAAATTGCCTTTACCAATCTTAGTCTGGGAGTCATCGGAATAATGAGTATATGGTTCAGGGGAAATTTCTGGTTGGCTACTATTATTGCCCGTTCTGTATTTCTGTGGGGATGCAGCTACATCCATTTTATGGATTTAAAAAGAAATAAAAATGTCCAGGTATTCAATGCTGGACCGGTGTTGTATTTTGATTTTTTCTTTCCCTTTATCCTGATAGGCTTTTACATTCTTCAATTGATTTATGGGTAAAAATAAAAAGATAAAAATTTTTGAAATTTTAGCCTTTCCTCCCTTTCATTTCTTTTTTGCAGTGATTTTGTCCTTAATCAGTTTATTTATTAAATCATTTGGTCAGGTAGATATTTTCCCATTTAATCTTTTAGGAATTATATTGATAACCGGCGGAATGTATATTTTCATCTATTATTCCTGGGTATTTAAAAAATTTAACACTACCTTGAAATTTGAGTATGCCAATCAACTTTATACACAAGGTTTTTTCAGATACAGCCGGAATCCCATGTACCTGGGAGGATTAATCTCTTTACTGGGGTTTTCTGTATTAGCAGGAAGTTTGTTTTCTTTCATCGGAGTTATGTGGTTTTTTGTCACCATGAATTTCATTGCCATCCCCCTGGAAGAGAGTATGCTGGAGGAGAAATTTCCCGGTCAGTATTCTGCCTATAAATCAAGAGTGCGAAGATGGTTTTAATTATTAATAAGGAGATTATTAATAAACGATAATAGGTGGCTGTTTTTATTCATTCAGGGGGTGCCCTGTGTTTACCGTTGTAAACACTGTGATTTTGCACCGGTTTCAGGATTTAAAACTCTGGATATAAATAAAATAATTGAAATTACTGATGAATTAATCTCCGGGACAAATAAAAAGAATTACAATTTTAAGAATTATTCCGTCCATTTAGGTGATTGTGCTTTAAATCATCCCGATTTGCCTTGTTGGATTAGTTATCTGAAAGATAGAAATATCGAAGGATGGCGGAGTATAGCGGTGGACGGTTTTGTACATAAACCTGTTCAGCAATGGCAGCCGGTACTTATATCCATTCTGGAGAGAGGAACAGAATTTTTAGAATTTACCTTGTACGGTGAAGGAAAGACACATGACTGGTTTGCCGGTAAAAAGAGAAGTTATGAGTCAATATTAGCTCTGGCTGACCTTTGGCAGTCATTAGGAGGTAAAACTATTTGGAATCTCTTTGTTCATAAAAAAAATCTTCAACAGATTAGAAATGTTCAGACGGAAATATCAACTAGATTTAAAACCTGTATTGATCTTTCCCTTTGGTCTTATGTCGGATTTGGAACTGAGATTGAGCAATTGAGATTAGATGTAGATGATATGGAGTTTTTTGATGAAAATTATAAAGATCAATTTGAATCCTATAAACCAGAATATAAATGGATTGATGAATTAAAAGAATCCGATGAAATGCCCTATCCTCTTGAGCCAAAAATTGTCAGAATTGTCGTGGACAGTTCACTTAATGTCCGTATGCCCTATACCCGCACCGGATTAGGTCATCAGGGAATTGTTATTTCTAAATACGGATCTGAATCAGGGGAAATGATAATTGATAAATGGTTTCAGGAATATCAAAGGATCTATAGTTCTTATCCTAATATCAAAAAACTTATAGAAAAGTGTGGGGATTTGAAAAGTTCTAAGTTACATTCCAAAAGCAGCATTATCAGTAAATGGCTCAGTTTATTTCAGGATTACTCAAAATGAAAGGAATTGAACTATCTGAAGCTTTTTTCAATAATTGTATTTTTCCGATATTAAAAAGTAATTTTCCAGAAGTTTTAGATAGTATATCTGCAGCAATATTAGGAGATGGTTCAGAAGTTCTGGGTTTTGATGATCATATTTCTCATGACCATAACTACACTCCTCGGGTAATTTTATTTTTGGATGATGGAAGATATGATCAATATGCAGATGAATTGAAAGAAAAATTATATCAGTTTATCCCTAAGGAATTTAATGGTTTTAAATTAATGAATAATAAGTACAGAAAATCTTTAGATATTGTTCCTTTGAAAAGATATTTCCTTGATTACCTGGGAATTAGTAATTTTCCAGTACCTAACTATGACTGGCTGAAATTAGACGAACAAAAATTATTGGAATTAACCTCTGGAAAGATTTTTTATGTTCCACATGGAAAATTAGAGGAAATCAGGACAAAATTTTCTTTTTATCCGGAAGCAGTCAGGTATTTTCTACTCCATCAAAGTTTTGTAAGATTGTCAGAAGTTTGTGGAATTGAACGTTCTATTCTAAGAAATGATAATATAGCTACTGATTTTTACCGAAGCTTTTTTATTTATTTTTCTATAAAGATTGTACATCTATATAAAAAGCGGTATTGTCCCTACCGAAAGTGGATGGGAAAAAATCTCATTAATCTTGATGAAGAAGGTTTAAAATTAAAGAAAAAAATTGACTGTCTGGTTAAAAATAATGATCTTCATAAAATTAGGATAAAGATTAAAGAAATTTCTGAATTTTTAATGACATTAATTTTCGATGAATTACATTATGAATTTTCGAATCTTGGGGAAGATGAGGAATTATATCTGTTAAATTTTTCAGATGATATATTCAATGCCTTAAAATCGGAAATTCCTCCAGAATTACTTAATTTATCACCGGTAATATCACCTAAATCATATTGGGGTATGTTATTTGACCTGGATGGTTTGGGTAGTAGTTTTAGGGGAACATTAATTGAAAATATTGATTTTATAGAGGGAAGATAAAAAATCTTCCCTCTATGAATATGATTAATTTATTATCTGAAACTTGTAATTTGACTGACTTGAATTACTTGTACATCTTAAGAAATAAGTGCCTGATGGTAACAAAAAGTAATCCCAGTTGATCTGATGATCTCCTGAATTAAATTGCTGATTGGCAATAGTAGTCAATTGCCTTCCTCCCAGGTCAAAGATTTCAATCTTAATATTTTGTCCTATCTCCAGATTAAAGGTTATATTGAGTAATCTTTTATTGACGATATTTCTTATCTCAATTTGATTTTCAATTTGGTCATCTGTAATTGACTCTTCAATACCGGTGGTAAAATCGGTTCGATCAAAATATGCATTCAAAGTTCCCATGCTGTAGGAATATCCGGTCCAGGCTACTGAAGCTTTGGAGAGGTGAAATGGATTTAA
>LKUE01000324.1 GCA_001412365.1 Desulfuromonas sp. SDB
CTGACAGGCAAGTCCTTTAAAAAACAGCAAGTCAGAATGCTGATTGAGTAAATTATGTTGTTCAGTGAGGGGCAGGTACTTACTTACCAAATCTAAAATCTGATCAGGTGATAATTTTCGATGTTCTTTAAAATCAGCAATAGCCTCATTAATTTGTTGTTCAATTTCTTTCAACTTTACTCACCCAACGGATTATTAAGTTTACCTTTACCGTGCTTTCTAATTTAAGTTTACCTTAAATGACAAAAAAAATGAATTTTACCTTGAATAAAACAAACATTGAATTTCCTGGATTTTATTTTTTATCTCCATGGTCTTCTTGGTTTCATCTAAATCATTTAATAAGCTTAAACTAATTTGTTTAAATTTTTCCCTGTCAAATTTATGTTCAACCTTAACATTATACAATAATTTGGTAAATTCATAAAAACCTAAAGCTTTGTACAATCCCTCCTGGATGTTATTGATAAAATCCAGCATTAATTGAAGATGTTTGTTTAAATCAGATGGCGAAGTGTTAGCTAATATCATAATCTTGTTAATTAAAATTTCAGATTTATAAAAGATTTCCTTATGATTTTGTTTCTGAGATAGTTCAGAAGCCTGCCGGGCAATTGATTCAGCATTATCATAGTGTTTTAACTGAAAGTTCCATTCCGCCTTTAAATACAATGCATGGCTTAAATAATAGTTTAAATTATGCTTGATACTGAGCTTTTCAGCTAATTCAGCAAATAAAATTACCTGATCCCAATTATCCCATATTTTGTTTATTTTTGCTTTCTGCAAATACAGCACTATTTTTAGAAGTGGATTCGCCATCTTTTTAATATAAACTTCCGCTTGGTTAAGGTGATCCATAGCAGCTTGATACTGACCTTGGTCATAGTAAATAAGTTCTAAATATCCATATCCTAATGCTAAAACATGCAAATCCTTTAGATCTTCAGCTAATTTCAAACCTTGGTTAATCCATTTTTTAGCTTGTTCAATATTTCCCAGGTTGCTATAGATGTTTCCTATATTCATACTGGCACTAGCTACTCCCTTTTTATCACCAATTTTTTTTCGGAATTTTAAATTTTCTTGATAATGTTCTATAGCTAAATCCAGTTTCCCCATTTCAAAATAAACTGTACCTAAATTTCCAGTAGTTATGGCAATAGATCTTTTATTTCCCACTTTTTCAAATAAGCATAACGCTTGTTTGAAGTAATTTTCAGCTTTATCAAATTCTCTTTTATTCAAAAAAACCATTCCCAAATTTCCTAAGGCAGATCCTAATTTATCTTTATCATCTAGATACTCAGTTAATTTTACTATTTTCCGATAATGCTGTTCAGCTTGGTCAAATTGACTGGTCTTTAATAAACTCATCCCAACGTTATTCAAACCGGAAATTATTAATGAACGATCTTTAATTATTTCAGCCAATTTTAAGCTTTCTTTAAAGTTTTTTTTTGCAGTGGAGTAATCGGCTTGACTAAAATAAATTAAACCTAAATTATTAAAATAAACATAATTCCCTTTATTATCCTGGTAATTATCAAGGTATTTTTTTAGTTTTTTTAAATCTTGTAATGCTGATTCCCATTGACCAAGCAGGTTTTTTAAATCAACTGTTTGGTGGATAATTTCAATAACATCTTTAACCATAAATTCAATTTCGGATTCGGAATATTTAGCTGCATCAGAAATTTCATCCGGCTGTGGATAGTACTGTAAAAGAGTCTGGAAGTATTTTAAAGAAAGTTCATTTAAATAATTCTTCTTTGCATATTTCGCTGATTTCATTAAATAATCTTTGATTTTATCTTCCACTTCCGCCCTGGTGTAATGTTCTAAAATTTCAAAGTAATATTCTTCTAAATTATCCTGATACAACTCCTCTAAAACCTGGCCGATATTCCGGTGAATTTTTCTAAGGGTTTGTTTCAGCTGCATCTGATAAGCTACTTCACACAGCAGCAGGTTGACAAAAGAATACAGATTCATTTGCTCATTTAACCATAGATTTTGACGAATACCCTGATCCAGTAAAAATTCAAGATAATCCTCCTGAATAATTTTTTTTAAAACAGCCAGAGAAAAACGGCTGCCAATCACTGCAGCAGTTTTGACCAGGTTTTTCAATCTAATCTCCAGCCGGTCAATACGAGACATTACTATTGAATTTATGGTGGAAGGGACTTGAAAATCACCGTTAATTAATTCATTTTCCTCATCTAATAAATTATTTTCCATCATATATTGAGTAAGTTGTTTAATGTAAAATGGATTGCCACCGCTTTCCTTGTAAATAAACTCCAGATGTTTCTCTGAAATTTCAGTAGAGCTGATGATATCCATAACAATACCCTTAGTTGCTTCTCTATCTAAATTTTTCAACTCCAGTCTGGAGGTTTGAACATTATCAATATTTAAATCAATTAATTCACCATTATCTCTTCTCCGGCAGGTAGCAATTACCAACAGCGGATATTGTCCAATTCCAGTCAGCAAATAATTAATAAATTTTAAACCATCATTATCTATATGCTGGATATCTTCAATTCTCAGCACCACCGGACCAGTTAGAGTTTTAGCGATAATCATATTTTTCATAGCCTGGAATATGTTGTTGTACCTTTCCCTGGGGCTAAGAGTTTCATATAGTGATCCTTCCCAGAAAATACCAAGTAAAGCTCCAATCATGGATTTGGTTCTGATCAATTCATCCTTGATTTCTTGATCCGGGCAGGTTGAAATCAACTCCTGGTAAATTTGTTGAAATTTCTCTAATTTACTGTGTTCTCCGGTTTCCAAAAAGAAATAGTTTTTCAGCCAAAAAATAAATGGATTGAAACTGGTTGGGATAATCGGATTGCAGAGACAGTTCAACCAGGAGATATCACCATGGTGGTATATTTTTTGAACCTCGTCCAACAGATGAGTCTTGCCAGCTCCCATGTCTCCATCTATATAAACAATTCCCTGGAAATCACAACTATTTAGAAGATCATCAATCCTTTGTTTTAAAAACTTTATTGAATCATTTCTGCCAAAAGTTTTTAAATCAGATATTTTTGTCAGAAAATTGGATGCACTGTAACTTGATTTCAACTGGTAGACGCTTTCCGCATTTGAAAAACCTTTGAAATTTTTTTTACCCAGGTTTACTATTTCAAACTTTTTATCAGATTGCTTGGCTAAAGCTTGATTTATATGTATCTGTCCAGGATTGGCTCCTGTCATCATCCGGGCAGCTAAGTTAACCGAACTTCCCTGGGCTGTATATTCTGCCCGGGAGTTACTGCCGATAAAACCGGTAAAAGCACGTCCATAGGTCATTCCAATTTTCAGGGAAGCAGATAGATTTAAAATTTTCAAAGCAAAACTGCAGCTTCTCTCCACTATGTCTTCAGGAGTGACAGGAGCTCCAAAGAATATCAGGACAAAACATCCCTTGTCCCCAAAATTCACTCGGTTGAAATACCCCTGATACCTATCAGTCCATTTAATAATATCAGATATCAAATGATCTTTATCCGGTTCCCCGGAGATTGATATAAAACAACTGATCACGTCTCTGAATTCATTAACCTGTCCGGTTAGTAAAATTTCCGGATAAAATTTATTCTGAACCTCTTTTCCCAGTGTTTTTCTTTGGTGCTTGGTTGGTGATGAGGGAATTAGTGCAGTTAATTTACAGTACTTATCATCAACTTTCCGAGTGCGGATATTAAGCTCAGCGGGATTAATTTTTTCAATAAATTCACCGGGGAAAATAATTTCATTTTTCCGGGCTTTTTTTTCAGATTCAGATGCCTGGTTAATTGCAGAACCGGCATAATAGTAAGCATAGTGGTTATCCTGCCCAATAATTTTCCAATTGATATCTCCGTATCCCAGTCCAATTTTTACTGAAATCAGATAGTCCCCGAATTTAGTCCTGAAATGTTCAATTTTGGCAAAACTTTGCCGGTTTTTCCAAGCGGAGATAAATAATTCAGACAAGCAGTTAACTTTTCCCGGAAATACCGCATTAAATGCATCTCCTGCAAAATGGGTAATAAATCCGTAGTTTTCATAGACAATTTGAACTGCGGGAGTGAAAATTTCATTGATTGCCTGGGCAATCAACTCCGCACCTTCCTGCCCATTTTTCATCAACTCCTGGGTCATTCTGGTGAATCCGGAAGTGTCCACAAACATCACTCCGCCTTTAAAAGATCCCTGGTAATTATTATTGCGGAAATCTACACCAATATTGTATGGAATTAAATTCCTCACCAGATCATCAGCTGTGGTTGTTAGTTAAAATGTCAACAATTGATTTAAATGATATCAATCAACAAACTGGATAGTAAACCTTTTAAATTCTCCCTGATCTATTATATTATCAAGATCTTGGTCGTAGTAGTAGATCAGATAGACAAATTGGGAGTCAAAATTCTCAATATCCTGTTTAATTTCTCCTTGGATATTGTCAACGGTCCAACCCAACTGCAGAGTTTTTCCATCAACCCTTATCAGTTCAGCTCTGCTTATATCCGGATTTTCCAAATCATAGAAAAGGTAATGGCAGGCGTGCTCATTTAAATAAAGAGAAGAATAAATTCCCGCGGCAGCCAGACCTGCTCCCGGAAAGAAAAACTGAGTTTGTTCAGTATGATCTCCAGGCTGAATATTGAAAATATCCGGATTTAATGAGGCAGTAATTCTTGCAGCATACCACCTGTCCTGTTCAGCATTGTAGTCATCAACGGTGAAGTTAATTTTAAAGGGAAGTTTTTCCAATACTAAACTATCCTGATCAGCTATATTAAATTGCTGAGAACCCTGGATTAACCACAATTCCGATACTTCTTCTGCGGAAAGTACATTGATGGATAATACCATCATCATAATCATAAATATTATATTTTTCATTTATATCTCCTTAAAAACCAATTTAATGTTCAAATTAGGAATTTGAAAAATAAATATAACAGGTTTAAGCTAAATAGCAAAATATTGTTATCTAATATTTTTAATAATATAATCATCTAAAATTAAATAAATGTTATGATAAGCTGGATTAGAAGAGTAATAATTGTTTGGTCTGGTGAATTTACCAGTCTGATTTTATTATCCTATATACTGCCTAACTTTAAAATTACCCAGTGGTGGTATGCTCTGATCGCGGTAGTGGTAATCAGCCTGCTAAATGCAGTATTAAGACCTCTGCTGATCAAGCTGACCCTGCCCATTACCGTCTTTTCGCTGGGATTATTTTCTGTGGGACTAAATGCTCTGGTAATTTCCATAGCCGGTTATTTAATTCCGGGAATTGAAATCACCCACCCCCTCACTCCACTGGTAATCACCTTAGTGCTTTCCACAGTTAATACTCTTATTTGTAATCTTCTTTCTCTGGATGATGAAAATCCCTTCTACCGGAATATTATTGTAAAATACAACCAAATTGTTAAATCCAAAAATAATTCAGGTAAACCCGGATTAATAATTCTAGAAATTGACGGTTTAAGTTTTAAAAGTATCCGTAAAGCTATTGAACAAAATTACATGCCCAATGTCAGAAATTGGATCCACTGGGGAAGTCATAAGCTGATAAAATGGGACTGCGGAATTCCCTCCCAAACTTCTTCCAGTCAAGCCGGCATCTTATTCGGAGATAATTATGATATTCCCGGTTTCAGGTGGTATAACAAAAAAGAAAAAAGGCTGATTGTTTCCACCAACCCGTTAAATGCTGCTGAAATTGAACAAAAAATATTTAATAATCAGGGATTGCTTGCAGATAACGGATCGGGATTTTGTAATATGTTTTCCGGGCAAGCTTCTAAAAATGTCCTTACCTTAAGCCGCATCAATGAACTGGGCAAAGGCTTTCAAAAAAATATGGATTACTT
>LKUE01000325.1 GCA_001412365.1 Desulfuromonas sp. SDB
ACTTCTTACTGATCTATCCTGAAAGTAAAAAAAGAAAACAACATCAGAAAATGGTGGAAGCGCTGAAAAAAGATGACAAGATCATCACCACCGGCGGAATTCACGGGATAGTTAAAAATGTAAAGAAGAATGTCATAACTGTAAAGATTGCAGATAAAGTTGATGTAGAAGTTGACCGTTCAGCAGTGGTCAGGGTAATAACCAAAGAGCCGACAGAAGATTCTTGAAAATTATCTTAGCGGGAACAGATTATTTCAGTTTAAATGTTGCCAATCAGATCCAATCCGATCTGGTGGCAGTGCTTTCTATAGGCAATAGAATTAAGCACCGGGGGATGAAACAAACCTCTCCGGAATTAGTAAATTGGGCTGAACATAACCACATTCCTGCTATTCAAAGTGATAATTTAAACCGTCCGGAGTTTGAACCAGAAATCAAGTCTTATCAGCCCGATCTCCTGGTGGTGGCTTCTTTCGGCAAAAAGATACCCTCCTGGCTTATCGACCTCCCCACCTACGGCGGAATCAACATCCACCCCTCCCTACTTCCCAAGTACAGAGGCATGGCTCCGGTCACCCGGGCGATAATGAATGGAGATAAAATTACCGGGGTAACTATTCACAAGCTCACTGCAAAGATTGACGCTGGAGAAATAATCTCCCAGACTTCAGCGGAAATTGATATAAATGAAGATGATTATCAGTTAAAAACAAAGCTGGCTGTTCTGGGTGGTAAAATGATTAAAGATATACTGCCCGGTTTAGCAAGAGGAAATCTTACCTACACTCCCCAGGATAAAAATCAGGTTAGTTATGCCCCGGGGATTACCAAAGAAGACCGGGTTATCAACTGGAATTCATCTAATATTAATATATACAATCAGGTAAGAGCTCTTCATCCCCAGCCACTGGCGGTTACTTCGGTACAGGAAAAAATTATTGAAGTTGTTCAGGTTGGCTTAGGTCAGCAATCCGCGGAGTTATCTAATAGCCAACTTCCTCCGGGAACTCTGCTCTCCAGGAAAAATCCTGAAATCATGACTGGGTCAGGAACAATTAGATTATTGAAGGTCAAACCGGCATCCCGGAAAATTATTTCGGGACAGGATTTAATTAACGGATTCAGGCTTAAACCGGGAGTGAGGTTCAGATAATGTGCGGAATTGTCGGATTAATCAAAAATAATCAAGCCATCTACGATATCATTGATGCCCTTATTGCAATTCAGCACAGAGGACAGGATGCCGCCGGGGCGATCACCTATGATGGGGAAAGATTTCACCTGAAAAAAGGTAAATCTCTGGTTTCCGATGTATTTAATGAAAAAAACATCAATCGCCTTACCGGTAATGTCGGTCTGGGACACGTCCGCTATCCCACCATTGGGGAAGGATCAGGTGAAGATGCCCAGCCCTTTTACTTAAATTCTCCTTACGGTATTGCCATGATCCATAACGGCAATGTTGCCAATTACAATCAGCTTAAACAGGAATTGTACAAATCCAAAAACCATATCAATACTTCCTGCGACCTGGAAATTATACTAACTATCTTCGCTGAATCTCTCCGCTCCCAGGGAAAATCAAACAGCGAAGCTGTGTTCACTGCAGCTAAAGAGGTGATGACCAGGGTTAAGGGCAGTTATTCGGTAATCGGCTACATTGCCAACATAGGTATGTTTGCATTTAAAGATCCCCACGGAATAAAGCCTCTTTGCTATGGTAAAAAAGACAACAACATCATCTTCGCTTCAGAAAGTGTAGTTTGCGACGTGCTGGATTACCAAACAATCCGGGAAGTAAAGCCCGGAGAGGTTATTTGGGTTCCTGAGATAACCAGAGATATCATATCATCAACCGTACTTGAAAAATCCTACCGCCCCTGCATCTTTGAATGGGTATACTTCGCCCGTCCGGATTCAATTATCAGCGGAAAATCAGTATACCAAGCCCGATATCAAATGGGCTGTGAAATTGCCCGGGAAATTAAGCATAAAATTGACCATGCCGATGTGGTCATCCCCGTTCCCGATACTGCCAGAACTGCCGCACTAGCCATAGCGGAAAGTATGGACATTCCCTATAAAGAGGGATTGATAAAAAACCGCTATATCGGTCGGACTTTTATCATGCCCGAAGTTAAAACCAGGGATTATTCGATGAAACACAAGCTCAACCCGATTATCTCTGAAATTTCGGGGAAAAATGTTGTTTTAGTTGATGACAGCATAGTACGGGGCTTGACCTCCCGCAAAATAATCAAACTGGTCAGATCGGCTGGAGCAAAAAAGATTATCTTTATCTCCACATCCCCTCCCATCAGACACCCTTGCGTTTACGGTATTGACATGCAGACATCCCAGGAGCTGATTGCCTATAAAAAATCAGTGGAGATGATAAGAAAATTCATCGGCGCCGATCAGTTATTTTATCTTTCCATTGAGGGCTTAATAAGATCCATTCAGTTGAAAGATGCCTCTCTGAAATTCTGTGATGCCTGCTTTACCGGCAGTTATCCGGGGGGAATAACCAAAGAAGAGATTAAATTAATCGAACAATTCAGATCCCGAGAAAAAATCTCTTTATCCCAGGTAAGTTCTCCTCCACTGTTCACAGAGGAATAAATTTTTCTGAAGTTTAGTTAAATTCTGATCCGGGGACCAATTATGTTGGCGGTGAATTTCAGAATTCACCTCTAACACCATGAATATTCCCCTTTTACCGTAAAAATTCAGATGTTCAGACTGCTGTTTCCAGCTTCTTCCCTGCCCCGGAAGAAGATGCTGGTCATAAACTCCATGTTCATTGTCATTGAGATGAATGGAATAAACCTTATTCCAAAATTCATCGTGTTCAGCAGGAAGGGGAAAACCGGAAATTGACAAATGTCCTAAATCTAAACAAATCCCTAAATATTCAGAATTAATCTTAGTGGACAGTTCATACAATTCCTCCGGAGAACTGTTAATGCGGGGAGGAAATAAATTTTCCAGCAGTAATTTAATTTCCCATCTCCGGGCATATTCAACTAATTCCATTAATGATTTTTCCAGATTTTTCTTTTTGCTGCATTCATCCAGATCAATATGTCCGTCTCCATGAATGACCACATATTTAGCGGAAGTCCGGTGAGCTATCAGTATACCCTTTTCCACTTCTCTAATTGATTTTACTCTGTGGTATTCACTGTCCGAGGTCAGAACTGTATCCATGGGAGCATGATAAGATAAAATTTTAACTGTATTTTCCTGGGTTAATTGGTTAATGTTTAAAATATTTTCAGGATCATCATAATTCCAATGTTTTTTTTCCATTCTGATTTCCACCCACTGGAATTTTGAATTCCCCACCTCGGTCAGAAAATCAAACATATCCCCGGGTAAATTAATCATACTGGAAACGGCAATATTCAGCATTATCGTTAATCCTGTTCAACACTTTCTTGATAAGCTTGATGAGCTTGATAGGAACTCCTCACCAAAGGTCCTGCTACTACTACCGGTATACCCAGGGAGATAGCTCTGGTCTTTAATCTATTGAACTCCTGTGGCTCCACATAGCGGAATACCGGATAATGTTTCCGGGAAGGCTGTAAGTACTGTCCCATGGTTAAAATATGAACCCCTATTTCCGCTAAATCAGAAAAAACCTGTTCTAATTCCTCAGTTTCCTCTCCCATACCCAATATCAATCCAGTCTTGACAATCTGTCCGGTATTATTACGAAAATACCGAAGGACATCTAATGACCGTGAATAATCAGCTTGAGGTCGAACCGAAGGATAAAGACGGGGAACGGTTTCTAAATTATGATTGATAACCTCTGGCTGGGCTGAAATGATTTTATCCAGCGCCCTGTGATTTCCTTGAAAGTCGGGAATAAGAACTTCCACCGTACTTCCGGGTAATTTCTTCTTTACTTCCCTGACGCATTTTACAAAATGACTGCTGCCTCCATCCTCTAGATCATCTCGGGTTACCGAGGTGATCACCACATGGTTGAGCTTCATGTTCAAGGCTAATTCCGCCAGGTGAGAGGGCTCCTGTGAATCCAGGGGCAACGGTTTGCCGTTGTGAATATTGCAAAATTTACAATTCCGGGTACATTTATTGCCCATGATGAGAAAAGTTGCACATCCGCTGTTGAAACATTCATTTCGATTGGGACATCTAGCCTCATGGCATACTGTGTACAATTTCGCTTTACCGATATTTTTTGAAACCTCTATTGCTGAACTTTTAGCTAAAGCTTTTCTTTTAAGCCAAGGTGGCAATCTGGCTGGTAAAGAATTTAAGGGACTCATCTAACCAGAATTATTTTATAGGTCGTTTTGTAATAGACATCCAGGTTGGAATGTACTGCACTTATGAAGTACAATCCTCCCGGTAAATTTTGAGAATATCTATCTTCTCCATTCCAATAAAAGTTATAATTCCCCGGAGTTAAATCCCCATTGTACAGAGGATAAACTTCTCTTCCTGAAATATCAGTTACTGCCAGTTTTACATTCCCCATTTCCGTCACCGCCAGTGAAACTGATGCTCCTCCCTGAAATACAGGATTAGGAAAAACTTTTTCAATGATCAAAGGTTCAATCAGAACCTGTTCATCTTCATTTAAATATCCATTCTGAATGTAACTGGTTAATTCTGAAAACAGAGGGCAGTTTAGTAAACTTAATGATCTCAAACCTGCGGCAACCATGATTAAATTTGTGGATTTAATCATCACCGGATATCCTGAAATTGATATCAGAGTATCTTTTCCCGAAAAATTTAAAACATCATCTAAATTAACTGAACGGCGGTGGAGTGGAGATATTTTTGAACTTAAATTGCCATTAATATTTCCTACTTCTCCGCTGTAATTAAAACCATGTTCTATTAACAAATTTCTAGTCAGCTGGTTATTAATCATAGCCCGGAAAGTGGATGATCCCAAGATTACAGTTAAATTCTTTTGAGAATATTCCTCAATTAATTCTGCAAACCAGCTGTTGAAATCAAATACAAATTTATCCGCAAAATATAAAATCACCATATCCGCTTTCAGAAAATTAAAATCACTACTGTTGATTAATTCCAAAGGATAAATCAGGTCCTGATCATTGAGAATCTTGGATAGAAATTGCAAATCACAGTACTCGGATGTTTCAGGATTAAAATCTGTAATTAAAAGATAATCTGGAGGATGGACAGGTTTTTGGAAAAATTGATAAACCGGATTGTCAAGTTCTACAAAATTTCCCTGAATTTGAAAAACATTTTTGACAATATACAGTCCGGGTTGGGGTGGAGTGAATTGAGTAACCAGGGTTTGAGGATCAAATATTTCCAGATCAATTAAGGTTTCCTTTTGAGAAGGAAAATGAGTGATCTTCAAAAACCTCCGGATATGGTTGTTTAAGGAAATTTTATGATAAGCTCTAATACTGATCACTGAGTCATTCTGCTGGTAGTGAATGCTATCAATTTTATAGGCAATGGTAATTGGAAATTCCAGTGTATCAATTTTCTGATTTATGAATATTTGTAAGCTTATAATGATGCTGGTATCGCTTATATTATCATATGCAATATTAACATTAAAATTTCCTCTTCTTCTTTCCCCGTCAATAACCGGTTCAGAAATCTGATATAACCGGGAGGGATGGATAACAATACTATCCATATCAACTAATTGAACTGCTAGAGCAGAATCAATTTCAAATAAAATACTAGCTTGTTCTCCCGGGGAAATAACTCCATCAGACTCTCCCCCCAAACCGTAATCAAAAATGCCATATTCGCTTATGCAAACCGATGAAAAAACCATAACCGGAACCAGAATCAGCATTAACCATAAACTAAATATTTTTAGCAAAGTACAGCCGATGGGCGGATTCGAACCGCCTACCTGCGCATTACGAATGCGCTGCTCTACCAGCTGAGCTACACCGGCAAGGTAAGATATATCTATTTTAGTTTTTCCTTTCATAATCAATAATTTTAAATCAAGCATAACCTTATGCTAAAAATTCCTTTTTTTCAAGCTTAAACCTTATTTAAATATAAGGTTAATTTTGTTTAGTTATCATAACATGGTTGGCAACTTGATTCATCAAAATTCACCCGATGATGAATATGAATATATACTCCTGAATAATGCCGATTATCTAAATCTCTTCCTTCTTGGGGAGCATAGGGATGAATCCACCACTGTGGAGTGGAATATGCCCGGTAATGGTAGTAATTAGTGGAATAAGATCCATCCCGCTTTTTCTGGTTAACCCAATAAATCCTTACTTCCGGACTTTGCTGATTCAGACCCTGAATAGATAATATAGTATCAATCACCTCCACCGGATTTAATTCATAATCCTGTACATAGAAATCAGCTGCTGCCCCCATCATATGGCGGGACTGGGTAGATACTTCATAGGGATTGCCTGGATTCCCACAATCATCGGTCCAATTATACAGTTCTGCGGCAATATAGGAATTGTGCTGGGGACAGCGGTAGCCTGAATTCACTATTACCGGTTTATTAAATCTTCTCTGCAATTCATTGAGTAAATTTAACAGCTGGGGATCAATTCCTGCCTGAGGTAAACCTCCTCCTCTACAATCGCAGTATTCATGATTATTCCACCGGCAAACCGGATGAACTGCTGAATCTCCCTTACATCGAAAATCATCCGGGGTTAAATCCGGTATTACAGTTAAAACAGCAAGAGCTTTAACTGAAAATGATAACCATAAAATTATCCCCAGCATTAAATCTCCTTTATTATTTTAAGATTTTAACATTTTAAACGTTTAGAAAAAATAGAATTAATGTTCAGGGATTACTCTAAAATTTTTTATTTTAATCTTGATCATCGGACAAAAC
>LKUE01000326.1 GCA_001412365.1 Desulfuromonas sp. SDB
TTTTCCTTTAGCAAAAAAGTGGTCAAGGATAAAAAAGTTCGGGGTTTAATTCTCCCCCACGCCGGATATCCCTTTTCCGGTCAAACTGCTGTAGATGGGGTCTCTCAAATAGATCCACAGCACTACAACCACCCTACGGTTATTTTAATCGGTCCCTGCCATCAGATTCCATCTTCCAATGCTTCCCTATGGACTAAGGGGAGTTGGGATACTCCCTTGGGTTCAGTCCCCGTAGATGAGGAAAAAGCAGAGCAGATATTATCCTCTCTGTCAAAACTGGATGACAATACTGAACCTCATAGTTATGAGCACAGTCTGGAAGTTCAGCTTCCTTTTCTCCAGTATTTATTTGACAATCAATTGAAAATTGTTCCCATCGCCATGGGAAATCAAAAATCTTCGTTCTGCAGGGAATTAGGCACTAAATTGAGGGAATTTATTGATGACAACACTATATTATTAGCCAGCAGTGATTTATATCACGGTTACAGTTTATCCACCTGTAAAAAAAATGACGCTGAAATAATTTCGGCAATAGAAGATTACCAACTGAACAATATTGCCTCCATGCTCGATCAGAGGATGTACAATGAAGACTCCTACGGATGCGGAATCGGTCCAATTTTAACTGTAATGGTAGGATTAGACCAGATTAAACAAGATATCAAATTAATTTCTCAGACCAATTCTGCAGAAGCGACCGGAGTAGGAGGCGGTTATGTGGTGGGATACAGTTCATTTGTGATTTACTGAGGTATCATGGAAGGTTTATCCAGGCAGCAGCAGCAAATTCTTCTGGAAACTGCCCGAAAGACGGTGGAGGCAGTAGCCAAGAATGATCCCCTCCCTTCACCCCCTCCCCGGGAAGGAGTGCTGGCTGAATCCAGGGGAATTTTTGTCACCCTGCACCGGAATGACCAGCTTCGGGGATGTATTGGTTATATAATGGGAGTAGAACCCCTTAATACCGCAGTGATTAGGATGGCTAAAGCCGCCTGCAGTGAAGACCCCCGTTTTCCCCGGGTAAAACCGGAAGAATTGGACGATCTGCAGATTGAAATTTCTGTTCTCACTCCCCTGGAAAAAGTGGAAAACATTGAGGATATCGAGGTGGGTGAAGACGGTCTATTGATGAAAAACGGTTTCTATCAGGGACTGCTGCTTCCCCAGGTAGCTACCGAAAATAACTGGGACCGGGATCAATTTTTAAATCACACTGCAATGAAAGCGGGATTGCCCCCCTCCGCCTGGAACGATCCCTTAACTGAGATCTACAAGTTCCAGGCTCAGATCTTTTCCTGA
>LKUE01000327.1 GCA_001412365.1 Desulfuromonas sp. SDB
TAAATTACATAACCAAGATAAAAACTACTATTACTTAATTGCTTATCATTTTGAAAAAGCGGAGAAGTTAAGATATGCATCTGAATATTACTATAAATCCGGTTTGTTTGAAAAAGACAACTACAAATTAGACTTATCTTTGGGACATTTTACAAAAGCCCTCTCCCTTTCTTTGAAAATCAGTGAAAACAATTCCAAGGGCATTGCTGATATTTATCAGCATATTGGAGAAATCTACTGGAAAAAGGGAAAATACGATAAATCCTTGAAATTCTATAATAAATGTCATCAAATCCATACCACCCTATACTCTAAAAGCAATGTTGATATCGCCTTAATCCTTGATCTCATCGGACAGTCCCACCGTTCCAAGGGTAATTATGCTGAATCAGTTAAATTTCATAAAAAAGCTCTAACCATAAAAAATAAACTAATAGAACCAGGTGATCTTGAATTTGCCCGTTCCTACAATCATCTGGGACTTTCCAATAAGTTCCTGGGAAAAGCTAATCTCTCCTTAAAATATTTCAACGATGCCCTGCGTATTCAAAAAAACAAATTAACCGATAAACATATTGAAGTTTCATATACCTATAATAATATAGGTTCTGCTTACAGAGAACTTGCCAATTTTAAAAAAGCACTGGATTTTCATTTCAAGTCACTGGAGATAAAGGAAAAGGTTTTAGGCACTAATCATCTGGATACTGCTGAATCCTACAATAATATCGGGTTGATCTATAAAGAATTAAAGGATTACGATAATTCCCTTGACTATTATTTGAAATCTCAAAAAATTGCCGAAGCAATATTAGGTAAAAAACACCCCCTTATCTCCATCCTCTACAACAATATCGGAGCCCTATACGGAAGGAAAAATGAAATAAACAAAGCACTGGATTTTTATTTAAATGCTGTTGAAATCCATAAACAGACCTTAGGACTAACCCATCCCAATATAATTGCCAGTTACAATCATATTTCCGCGTTGTACTGGAATAAACAAGATTATAACAATGCAGAGTTGTACTGTGATAAAGCAATATTTATTGATGACAACTATATCAAAGTTTCCCATCCCTTTATTGCCACCACTTATCATAACCTGTCCAGACTGAAATTGAAACAACACGGTTTAGAGGAATCTTTAAACTATGCCCATAAAAGCATAGAAATTCAAAAAAATTATTTTGGCAGTAACAGTCATTTTTTAATCGACAACCACATCCTGTTAAGTGATTTATCACTGGAATTAAAACAAAAAGATAAAGCTTTAAACTACCTGAACATTGGCTATAAAATTGCTAAAAAAAATAAGGATTTAAAGAAAACAGCAGAGATCAAGCAGAGAATAATAGATATTAAGAATCACAAGTAATTTGTAAAATTGAGTTTATTTTAATTTACTCTTAATTCCAAGTTAATTTATGTTTATCTGTTTATGTTTTGCCTTTACAATAAAAAAAATCAATTTAAAGAAAAAATGAAGCTATTTAAAGATGCTGGCTATGTAAGTTTGTTTTCCTTAACCGTAGCAATTATTGGCATCCTAACTCTCAGCTACAAACTGCCCATTGGACCAATTATACTGGGACTGAGTGTGGTTCCGGGGTTGGGAATTTTTTTAGC
>LKUE01000328.1 GCA_001412365.1 Desulfuromonas sp. SDB
AAAACCCGAGTATGCACTCGGGTTTTTTTATTTAAAATTTAATATTCTTATTCAGGAGGCCATAAATTTAAAAGATGCTTGTTCTCTCCCGGATCAAGCCACATCACCGGTAAACCCTCCGGATCAAAGGTGATCAGACAATACTTGGGAGGAGCTATGTACAGAGCAATATCTCCAGGATTTCCTCTTTGCTGAGCTAACCAGGAGCTGTCCGAATCATCTTCCTTGACCAAATAGGAAGGTTTAAAGCTACCCTGGGGATATTCGTAATATGAAATCATGACATAGGGTTTTTCCACTTCCACACTATCCCGGGGTACTTCTCTTCTCCTGCGCACTTCAGGTTCGGGGGGATTAGGCCATATAAATTTAATTTCAACAGAACCCAGGTTTGAGAAATTTTGGGGAAGCTCGGGAATATTACTGACTAAATATTCAGCAATGGTAGCATTGAACAACCATCCTGAAAACTCAGCTTGATCTTCGGGAGGTACTGTATCCACATAAAGCAAGGTTGAATTTTCAGTCATGGAAAATTCAAGGTTGGGAGTTTTTTCACCACTTTCCCAAGCAGAATAAGTAATCTTATGTATAGAGGGATCGTAGGAGATAATTACTGAATCATCCAAAACCCCGGGAATACCTTCTAATCCCGCTTGTTCCCAAAGCTGGGCAATTTCAGGATCAGGTTTGTACATCCACTGACCTGCATCGGTGGTATCCCAGTAAAGTTCCACTGGATATCTACTCTCCACCAATGAAGATTCCGCAACAAAAACATTAAGATTTGCTTGACCTTCATTATAAGGATTTATCAGTGCTCCTTTAATGTTATTGGTGACATCTTCTAAACTGGTGGGATAGGTTATATCATAACTCCAGCTATGCCTGACCGGATCCCAGTTCACTGTAGAATGTTGGAAAATATATCTTTCTATGCCTGCTCGAGCTGTATAAAGATTGGTCCTGGCTCTGCGAAACTTTAACTCTTCTTTCATCTCCTGTTGCTGGGGTAAAATTATTATAGCTACTAATACAATAGCCATCACTATAATTAAAATATCCAGCAGAACCCTCACAGTTTTACTCATTTCTCCTCCTAATCTCCCTTTCAGTAAACATAAATTCAATTAAAATTTGTAATAAATTTTATATATTATTTTATATTTTATCTCCAGTCAAATTAATAGTTCATTCTACAAAATTGATCGGAATTACGGTTTGAGACTGAACCGGTGTTCCATTTTCGGTGGCGGGATTGAATTTTGCACCCATTGCTGCTCCCCGGGCTTCATTATCCGCAAGCGGATTTCCCGAAGATCCTACCACTTCTGCAGAAATTACTGATCCATCTGACCCTATAGTAACCCGGACAAAAGCCCTGGTTATACCCATTCCCTGAGCTGCATCGGGAACTCGAGCCTGGGGTAAACTGATGGGGGTGGGATTGGTCCTCACCACTTCTTGAGAAGTAGTGGCTACTGTATCCGGAGTTGTTGCCACTGTATCCTCCGGAGTTTCTTCTCCTACTGTTCCTCCATTGGAAGGTCCAGTAGTTACTTCCACCGGAGTTTCTTCAGTAATAGTTCCTTCAGAGGTAACTTCGGCAGTAGTTTCTCCTCCTTCGATAACTGTTTCCGTTCCGGTTCCTACTGCTTCTTCCAACAGGGCACCGGTGGCGGCAAGCTCAATAGGCAGCTCGGTAGTATCTCCCGCTTCTTCTGCAACTTCCAGGGTTTCCGGCTCTACTTCGGGCAAGGAGTCAACAATAGTATCCACCGCTAACGTGTCTGCTTCTGCTACTACCAGAGTTTCTTCAACTACCGGCGTTTCCTCCTCCACTACCGCCACTGCAGTAGTGGGAACTCCGGTACCGGAATAATATATCTCCTGAAGGTTAAATGAAGCCAATCTGGTTTCTACCGGTTCACCTGCATAATTGATGTCAATAGCATTTAACTCCGAAGGAACAAATAGTAGAGTAAACGGCTGTTCATTAAGTAATATATTCTGCATTTCATCCCAGGCTTTTTTAGCTTCTCTGCGGTCCAGAGTAGCGGTAGCATTGATAAGGGAATCTATCTGATCTGATGAAAATGAAGCTAGATTCAACTTACCTCCGGTACCAAATACCTCTTTGGGGTGAACAGACTGCTCACCGACCAAAGCGTAGTCTAAAATATACCCGGAATATTCTGCCGTTTCTAATTTCTCCTGCACCACTCTAAGATCGGGAACTACCATGGTGGAACAGACAATTCCAATCTCCTCAAGCTGTTGACCTATCCGGTTAAGCACCAGCGCTCCAGAGCTGTTTAAGGCAACTAGTTTCAGAGTAATCACCTCTCCTTCATACATCCGGGCAAATATTGAATCGGAAGGAACGGTGTCCAATGCCAACCTGCCCCTGGGTCTGGCTTCCAAAGTTTCCACTTTCCAGGCAGTGTAAAGCCATTTTCTGTCTTTCAATCCCAGAGAATCTAAAAGACTGTTAGCTAAAGATAAATCGTATTGGGGAGGATTTAGAGATGAATCATAAGCCCAAAACTCAGGGGAAAGCGGGGTAGCCGGTATCCTGCCTTCTCCCCTCAACAATTCCTCCACCAGTTGTTCTTTGTCAATAGCTAAACTTAAAGCATACCTAAATCTGGCATTACCCAACAAATCATCATTGGTAGCCCATCCGATTGAATAATATCTTCTGCCGGCATCATTTAGCTGGACATTAACATGCTCAAAATCAGCTAATATATCTGCATATGATGAAAATACTCCTAAAGCCAGGTCAATATTTTGATATCTCAATGCTTCAACCATATCCCGGGAAGAACTGAATGATTTAAAAATCAAAGTATCCAGAGGAGGTTGATTCCGGTAATATTCCGGATTAGAAGTGATAACAATTTCGTCTCCATGATAATCAGGCACCCTCCAGATAAATGCTCTGCGGGTATCTAAAATGAAAGGTCCATTGGATACAGTTTTAGATGGATTCATTCCAAATCCACTCATCACCAATGAACTGACTGAATTTACATTTACCAATAAATGTTTGGGTAGTGGGTAAATGTCGCTATCAAATAATTCAGTGGAATAAGGTTCGGTGAAATTAACTTTCACCGTGTATTTATCCAAGACTTCCACCGATGAAATCATATCGAAAAATTTTCTGAAGGGAGACTCAATCTCAGGATTATTTAATATAAAATCAAAAGTAAATTTAACATCTTCTGCGGTTACATCTTCCCCATCCGACCATTTTATGTCTTTTCTAAGGTAATATATAATCGCACTGAGATCCTCAGAAAACTCCCATCTCTGAGCTAAAACCGGCACTAATTGCCCATTTTCATCTCTTCTTATCAATGGTAAGAATAACTGCTCAGAAATTGGATTTTTACCAGTAAACAGAGGATGAAGGGGAACAAATAAATCGGGGATATCAGTTCCGGTAACCCCGATGATCATAGTTCCTCCCTGCTCGCCCTGAATTGGTTCCACTTTGGAAGTGGTACAACTGCTGGCGCTTATAACAACCAGCAACAGTCCCAAGATAAATAATCTAAATTTTGAGTACTTTAGTACAGCATACATCTTACCACCTCACTATTTAATATTTTTTAAATAAATAAGGATCAGTTCATCTTTAATTAAATAGCTCATATTAATGATTCCATCCTATTTATCTTGCTTGGTTTCCCCTTTGTACTTATCCCCATATTTCTTCATAAATCTTTCTACCCGTCCAGCGGTATCCACAAACTTCTGTTTACCCGTAAAATAGGGGTGGCATGCAGAACAAATTTCAACGGAAAAAGAGGGACGGGTTGAGTAAGTATCAATGACATTTCCACATGCACAAGTAATTTTACATGGCTGGTATTCAGGATGAATTCCTTTTTTCACTTTTCCTCCTTACAACTATATTACCTCTAAAATTATAAAATAATTCCAAAAATTTATAATTTCAGCTTAATTTTGTTTTTCAATTTCCTACTGACAATTTAAATTTATTATATAACCTTCTTTAATAAAACCAAAATTTTTTCTGATTTTAAGTGGTCAAATGATTTATTGAAAAATCAATTGCTCATTGAGGAGAGGAACTCTTCATTATTTTTAGTTTTGCCTAATTCTCTCTTAATCGTTTCCATTGCTTCCACCGGAGTCATGTCGCTGAGAAATTTTCTTAATACCCACACTCTATTTAATTCTTTTTCCGAAAGTAATAATTCTTCTCTTCTCGTACTTGATTTATTTACATCAATAGCCGGAAAAATTCTCCGGTCAGCCAGTTTTCGATCCAGAACTATTTCCATATTACCAGTACCTTTGAACTCTTCAAAAATCACTTCATCCATTCTGCTTCCAGTTTCAATTAAAGCGGTGGCTAATATAGTTAAACTCCCTCCTTCTTCAACATTTCGGGCTGCTCCAAAAAATCTCTTGGGTTTGTGCAAAGCCAGGGAATCTACTCCTCCCGACAACGTTTTTCCGGAATGGGGTATCACTGCATTATGAGCTCTGGCTAAACGGGTAATGGAATCCAGTAAAATTACCACATCTTTTTTCATTTCAACCAATCTTCTCGCTTTTTCCAGAACAATGTGGGCAACCTGAGTATGGTGATCAGCTGGTTCATCAAAGGTTGAGCTTATCACTTCAGCGTTAACCGATCTCTGCATGTCGGTCACTTCTTCAGGTCTTTCGTCAATCAGCAAAACAATGAGAATACATTCAGGATGATTAGCGGTAATTGAATTGGCAATTTTTTGAAGGATAATGGTCTTTCCGGCTTTAGGAGGAGAAACAATTAAACCTCTTTGCCCTTTTCCAAGGGGAGCAAGTAAATCAATAATTCTCATGGAAATATCATTTTTGTCATCTCTTTCCAATTTCAGCCTTTCACTGGGATACAAGGGAGTGGAGTCATTAAACGCCAATCTTTTTTTGACAATTTCCGGTTCCTGTTCATTAACTGAAACAATGGAAACCAGGGCATCATTTTTCTCATTAGATTTTGGAGGTCTGGCATAACCACAAACTGTATCCCCAATTTTCAAGCGATGTTTATCAATTAGGGAACGGGTGACATAAACATCGTAAGGGCTGAGAGTGTAATTGTACTTAGGATATCTTATAAAACCATAACCATTGACAACGTCCAGAACTCCGGTGATCTTTCTGAGCACTTCTTTTTTCTTGGGAACCATTACTTTGGCTTGCTTTTCTTCAAATTCCATAGATTCAGTTTTCACCGGGGCAGGTTTCTCCGGAGAGGGGTCACTGCTGTCCTGAATCGGTTTTTCCATTTCAGTTTGAACCGGGTCAGTGCTTTCAAACTTATCAGTTTCCTCTTGATTGGTGGGCATTTCGCTATCCGCGGATACCTCTGTTTCAGATTTATGGTTGTCTGATTCCTTATCTTGTTGATCAACAGCTTTATCTGTTTCTGATTGATCTACTTGATCATCTGGTTCGGTTTGGGCAGATGATTTTGTTGAATTTTTACCCCTGGTTTTACGAGTTGTTTTAGTTGCGGTTTTTTTCACTGAGTTTTTTTTATTTTTTTTATTATCTGCATTTACCGAAGATTCTTCTGAATTTTCTGTTAGTTCATCTTGTTCTAAAATAACATCCTTATCTACATTTTCCATTGATTTTAGCACTCTCCTTTAAGGTTTAATGAATTGAAATCTCATCTCTGGCCTTAGTTTTACATTTGCTGGGATTGGTTCCAGAAATTTTAAGTTTATATTCTACTTAATTAAGTTTATAAATCAACAGCAATTTGTCAATAGGTATTTAAATATTCCTGGTTAAATTTTATCTAGTTAAAACTCTGTTCAATATCTTCAATAATTCTTTTTAACAGGCGGTTAATGGTTGATATCTCCGTAGAATAAACTGAATCTTTGTCCAGATCATTAGATAGTATTTGCCCATATTTTTTTATCTGCAGTAAAGATTCATAAAGATTTAATTTGCTGTTATTGATCGAACCTTGTTTTATTAATTTATAAATCAATTCCCCCGGCAACTTCCATTTAGAATCATAGGATTCGCATATATAGGTATCATCATCAATATTAATTTTTCCCTGTTTTATTTGACCTGGGTCAACATTTTGGGGAAAACCGGTTAGTTCCCCGCTAATTAGTACAGTTTTTTTATCCACATAAACCAGGGGATTCTTGCTTTCCGATTTTAACTTTTCTTTCCGAATTAAGTTGTAAAAAAACAGCATAGTGGAAAATGATTCCCAAAATATGACCTGGTTATAAAAATTTGCAGTGACAATTAGAGCATCAATGTTTTTTTTGGAATTACCGCATAAATAGAAATGATAATTTCCTCTCTCCATAATGTAGATATTATCGCTGTAGTCACGAGTATATTGGCTTAGGTTACTGGTGGGTTCAATCTCAGCAGGCAATTGGTTAAATTCATTTTCAACCAAATATAATTTATCTCCAAAAGATCTTAAATACAGTCCGACTTTGTTTATCTGATTTTGATGCAATATATCCATTAAAGATTTGATAATAGTCTTATCAAATCTCCAGAACAATTTTCGCCATAGTTTTAAATCTTGCATTATTATTAATTTATAGTGATGTTATCAAAAGTTTTTACTTTATTTATCACTTATTTGCGTATATATTATTTTTGTTATTATCTATCAAACTGTCAAGAAAAACAGGAGGCAAAATGGGAGATCTTGGAAATAAATTGAGAAATGCAGGAGATTGGCTGGCCAAGCATATCCCTGGCTTTGCAGGTTATGTAAAAAGAGAAGAACGCCGGAGAGCGGATAAAATTTTCCGAGATTACCTAGTGGGAAAATTAAGGGATGCGAAATCCCGTCTCAGCAGAGCAACTGTAAAAATAACCGATTCCGGAGATTTAAATGCATTGAAAACTCTGTCCAGGGTTGAAGCAAAGTATGAAACCGTCACTGACCGGTTGAGATTAGCTGATTACGGCTACACCGGCTGGTTCGATACAGTTCAAATTGATTTTGATGAATTAGACAAACTTTATGAATTTGATGTTAATCTCACCATGTCCGTGGACCAGATCTGTAAAATTGCCCAGGATATGGAAGCAGGCTCTTCTGAAGAAGCATCAAAATTAATCATGACCTTAAATCAAAGTTTGGATGAATTAGATAAAAAACTTAAACAAAGAGATAATCTATTCATCCAGGAATTAAATTTCAACAGGAGTGAATAATGGCATTTGGCATGAAATTAATGGATTTAATTGAATATCATGATCCCTCCGGGGAGGAAATGGTTCATAAAATACCGGAGCAGGGATCCGGAGAAACAAAACTGGGCAGCAGATTGATTGTACGGGAAGATCAACAGGCGGTATTTTTCAGAGACGGGCAAGCCCTGGATGTATTTGGTCCGGGAAAACATGTTCTGACCACTGCCAACCTACCCCTTCTCAACAGATTGGTGGGAGCGGCTTTTGACGGCAACACTCCATTCCGTACCGAGGTAATATTTGTCAATACTAAAACTTTCACTAACGCAAAATGGGGCACCCCTGAACCCATTCCCTTCAGGGACAAGGAGTTAAAGTTAATCAGAATAAGGGCGTTCGGCGCATATTCCTTGAGAATAATCGAAGCCCAGCTTTTTGTTAATAAAATCGTTGGCTCCCAAGGCATCTACAGAAGAGAAGAAATTGAAGATTTTCTCAGAAGTATTATTATAGCCCGGTTTACTGATTTTCTGGGAGAAGTGGCGTCCAAGGGACTGTCAATTTTTGATTTAGCCAGCAATTACGATGAAGTTGCAGTGGGAGGAAAAGCCAGGATTCAACAGGATTTCGAAAAATATGGACTGGAGATACCTGATTTTCTGATCCAGGCAATTAGCTTACCGGAAAAAGTCCAAGAAATGATAGATGAAAGAGGAGCAGTGGAAGCGATGGGGGGCTTAGGCGGATTTACTCAATTCCAGGCAGCCAAGGCGATGAGAGAAGCAGCCAGCAATGAAGGTGGTGGTGCGGGAATGGGCATGGGTATGGGTGCAGGTTTGGGCATGGGAATGATGATGCCGGGAATGATCAATAATGCCTTCCAGCAATCTCAGCAGCAAAATCAGGGAGGGGGAGGAGCAGCGGCTATGATTAATTGTCCCCACTGTAATACTCCTGTCCCCGCAAATTCAAAATTTTGTCCGAGTTGCGGCAAACCGGTGCAAGTGGGCACACCTTGTCCTAAATGTGGTCAACCAGTGCCATCCGGCTCTAAATTTTGTCCCCACTGTGGAAATGAAATGAAAACTGGAGCGGTGTACTGTTCTAACTGCGGTAATGAAATTCCCCAAGGTTCAAAATTTTGTCCCCATTGCGGCAATTCCATGGGACAGAATCCTCCTTCCCAAGATCAGCCTTCTCAAGATACAGAGTAAAAATTATGCGTTTACATTTACTTTTTTTATTTATTTTTCTCATCCCCGGGCTGGTATGTTCCAGCGCCCTGGAGATATCCACAGGGGGAGTGTTAATATCCTCTGACTACTTCAGCTCCGGACAGACTATTGACTTCAAATACAGTCATTCCCTTAATTTATTGGGATTCCAACCTCTGGCTAAATTTTCCTTTATCCAGGCTCAGGGTTCTCAAAGACCGGATCTTCAGTTGCATTCCTATCAATTTTACACCGGCTTGAAAAGAAATTTGTTCAATCCCACTCCCCGAAGTGAAATTGTATTTTCACTCTTACCAGGATTAAGCCATACTACCATATCCACTGAGACAGCCAGTGAAAGTTCAATAATTCCGTGGGTTGGTTGTGCCCTGGGCTATCAGTTTAAATTTTTTGAACCAGTTAAACTGGTTGCGGACATCGCTGGCAATTATTCTCTGGATAAAAGCAACACCTTATTTTTCGGACTGACTCTGGGAATTGAATTAAACAAAGGATTTTAAATGTTGAGAATTATCTTAATCATATCATCACTGGCAGTAATAGTTTTATCAGCAGGATGCCAGAGGGAAACCAACTTATTCAGGATAAACGAGGACTATTTCCCCACTCCGGATACCGGAAGTTATTGGACTTATTCCAACCTGCAAACTAATGACCACATTACTGTCTCCGTAAATGAAATTGATTTATTTTATGAAGGTAGATACTGTTATCAATGGATCTGGAATAATGAAAATATATACCTGTGGAAAGATGACAATAATATATATTCCCATCAATTAAGACAGAAATACTTCGGAGGAGACGGCTGGGATGTTGAAAACCGGTGGGCTCCTCTGTTCAGATTGCCATTTTTAGACGGGGATCAATGGCAGGATAATTTTCATAATTCAATTAATATTTTGGGAGATATTTTTGAAATTGAAGTAAATACTGAAGTTAAAATTAGTTTACAGGGAGATGTAACTACCCCCGCCAGTAATTTTTCCAATTGTTATAAAATTACCTATATCCGCAATATACAAGAACAATCAGCATTATTAGGCAATTTAAATGAAGCTGATTCTGTTTATTACTGGTTAGCCCCTGGTGTGGGAATAGTAAAATTCCAAGACAGTACCGGAGTTTACAGTTTAACTGACTATCAATTTAATTAATGCCCCTCTTTCTACTGGCAATATGGGAATTAATCTATATTGGATTAATACTAACCGTTAAAAAAAACTGGTTTAACCTACCTCTCCAGTACAAATTAAATAAGCACAAGCTGTTGCTTTTATTTGCTCCAGCTTTATTCTACCTTTTAATTCCCCTGATGCAATATTACCGGTTTTCTGAGCTTTACCTGGCATCCTTCGTCTTTCTAAATGTCTACCTGTACTTTATTATCTTTGAAGATTACCGGGCTCTGGCTTCCTGGTGCGGAGTAATCGCCATTTTCATTATAGGGATTTTAAATTTAGATAAAGCTTTTGGGGTTGAAATTATTGAACAGGAAGTGCTGTGGAAAGGAGTCAACTGGAATGTAATCGGTATTTTCACCGGAACCATGATCGTGGCAGATTTATTCATGAAATCCAAAGTGCCTGAATTACTGGCAGAGATATTTATCGCCCGGGCTTCTACGGTGGGATTAGCCATAATTATTGTATCCGCTTTTTCAGGATTGATTTCCGCAGTTTGTGAAAATGTCGCCACCGTACTGATTGTCGCCCCCATCGCCTTTAAAATTGCCAAACGGTTAAAAGTATCCCCTGCTCCATTTTTAATTGCCATTGCCATTGCCTCTAATTTAGAAGGGGCAGCCACCTTAATCGGAGATCCCCCCAGCATCATTTTAGCCGCCAACACCAATATGACCTTCAATGAATTTTTCTGGTTCCTGGGAAGACCATCTTTATTTTTTGCAGTGCAGCTAGGGGCAGTGGGAGGTATTTATGTGCTGTACCTGCTGTTTAAAAAATATAAGCAGCCCGTTGAAAAAATTGAAAAAACTGAAATCATATCCTGGATTCCCACCTATCTGTTGGGATTATTAACTTTAGGTCTTGCTCTTCTATCCATTTTCAATCTGGGATTTGAGATTACCGGTGGACCTTTATGCATGGTCATTGCAGTGGGGGGATTAATTTGGTGGAAATTCAAAATTTCCATCAAGGGAACTATCAGAAAAATAATCAGGGAATTTGATTTTGAAACAGTATTCTTGCTCATGGGGATATTTATTTTGGTAGCGGGACTTTCCCATTCCGGAGTAATTGTCAATGTGGCTAAATTTTTAAGCCAGCAGGCAGGTAATAATTTCTTATTGACTTTTATTTTTCTCACCTTGATGAGCATGATTTTTTCAGCATTTATTGACAATGTGCCTTACGTAACCGCCATGATTCCCATAAGTTTAACTATGGCTTTGGAGATGGGATTAAGTCTTCCCCAGACCTATGCCCTGGCTTATGCCATTGCCATCGGCGCTTCCATCGGCGGCAATATTACTCCTATCGGAGCTTCTGCTAACATCGTAGCAGTAGGATTGCTAAAAAAAGAAGGATATCGGACATCCTTTATCGAATTTGTAAAAATCGGTCTTCCCTTTACCTTGGTAGCTACCCTCATCGCTTCTGCCTTTATCATCTTATTTTGGCACTAATATTTATTGATATCAGGTGAATTATTTATTACAATGAGAACAATTGTTAACTGTACTATTTTGTCAGTTATAAAATTTATTACCTTAACAGGAGGAAGGTAGATGATGAAAAGATTTGTCGTAATCTGCAGTGTTCTTTTTATCTCCAGCTCTCTGCTAGCAGTGGTCAATCTTGATCATTCCACCGGATTATTCAGAATTCCGGTAGCTGGTAATCAGGGAAAAGGACAGTTCACTTTTGATGTAAGATACATGGTTAGTTATTTCGATTTTGAAGATTCATTCCCCACCACCTTGTATTATTATGATACTACCACAGTGGGAGGGATAACCGTAATCGACACTACCATTGTAGATTCAACCATTCATACCGGTGATGCTATTGTAAGTATGACTATTCCCTTTGGAATGTCCTACTGTATAACTGATCACGACGAGATTGGACTGGGCTGGGTTTACTACTATGATGCAGTATTGACCCAGAGTATCCACATACGCCCGGATAATCCCGGTTACATAGACAACGATTCCCTGGGGCATTATCCCTATTTCGGCAGGGCAAACGTGGTCAGTTCAGGCATTGGCGATCTCACCTTATTCTACAAGAGGACCTTTGACTTCAACGAGAAGTTCTCCATGGGAGCACTAGCCGAGATCATTGTACCTACTGGCAGTGAAAGGGAAGAGAATTTTCCAGCACGCACTGAACCGGACACCTTAAGACAAAGTGATGAAAACATTGAACGGGACGGAGGAGTATTCAGAGATTTCCGTCAAGGATTTGGAGGAGGAATTAGTTTGATGGGTACGATGAAACCCACTCAGGAATCACCCATTGCCTTCACCGGTCTTCTGGGTTACCGATATCACGGTTACTCCGAACATCAGATATTAAATCTGGGGTTAGGAACCCAGTTCAAGGGTAAATACTTTGAACCTTATGTAGAACTATCCGGAGATTTTTATCTCAATGATGACAGCATTGCCAATCCGTTCAGGGTTACTCCGGGAATAAGGTTTACCTCATTACCGGGGCTTTTCTTAGACATTGCTTACGATTTCAGACTTACCGAAAACAATCAGGAAAATGTAGAAAGTTATGGCACTTATCCCGATTGGCAGGCGAGTATAGGTTTCGGATGGACTCATGATTTCATGCCTCCCAAACCCAAATTAGCAACCATTGCGGGAACGGTTATAGATGCGGATACCAAGCTGCCCATTCCCGGGGCAATACTAAGTTTTTCCGATACTCTGATTCCCAATATCACCACGGATGAATTTGGAATATGGATGGTTTCCGGCATTGAAGCGCCCATAGATTTAATCGTTGAGGCTGACGCTGAAGGATACCTGGGCAGCGACCCCATTCCCATGATTCTTTATCCCGGAGATCTCATCGAAGACATTACTATCGCCTTGAATGAACAAATTATTCAGGGCTCCATCAAAGGGATTGTTTACGAATTAGGAGCACAGGGAGACATTACTCCTATCGTAGCTACCCTGAATATCTCCGGAGACACCACCGCAGTATTGCCCACCAATGAATTTGGAGAATTTGAAATAATCCTTTCTCCAGGAAGCTACAGCATTGAAGCCAGTGTACCCGGATATATTGCCCAATCCAAAGATTACAGTTTAGCCCAGGATCAAATCTTAACCACTGAATTTCATCTGCTCAAGGAAAGAGCGGAAATAGTATTCCACAATATCAATTTTGAAGTTAATAAATCAGATATACTACCTGAATCCTATCCCATCCTCGACCAGGTGGCTGCAATTCTCAGGGACAATCCTTCTGTGCGTATTGAAATTCAAGGGCATACTGACAGTGATGGAAGCCGCTCTTACAATCAGAGTCTTTCCGAAGCCAGGGCAAATTCAGTTAGAAGCTATCTGCTCAACACCGAAGGGATTTCTCCGGACCGTTTAATTGCACGCGGATACGGCGAAGACCGGCTGGCCATATCTCCGGAAAGATCGGCTGAGGATAAGAGATTTAATAGAAGAGTTGAATTTCACGTATTAGAAAATTAATGAGGTGATACCATGAGAATTAAAATTGCATGCTTATTATTAATTATTATCACGGTATCTCTTGTAGCTGAGGTGCCGACAAGGATATTGACATTTGAAACCGGGTATATTTTACCTCATCGCCATTCAAAAATCGGGATTGGAGATGCCGCAGTGGGATTATACGATTATTTCCAAATTGGTTCTAACACCACTATGGATATGATCCTGGTTCCCAATATCAAGGTAAAAGCTGGATACTACTTCGGGGAAAAATTCCCCCTTTCCATTGCCATGGGCGGTCTTTACTGGGATTTTCTGGGATTTTCCCCCCTGGTTGCCCAGTCCTCATCTGAACTGCTCACTGACGAATTAACCGGAACTCTGGCGGGTAAACTTTACGGATATTCATTTTACTGGTCCGCCAGCTACGGAGTGGTTCCGGGATTAGCAGACGTTCATATTAACTACAAAGTAGATCATACCGTATCCGATATCAGAGGTATTGGTGATTTCACCATTGATCCCCGTGAATATGTAGATAACACTGACATCTACATCGTCAGCGCAGAAGTGTGGGGAAACAACAAAGGGTGGCACCATACCATGACTGCAGGAAATAATTTAACTGCCGGTTTATTCAATTTCTATACCGAACTTGGTTATGATTTTGAGATGGAAAAACTTAAATGGGGAATTGGATTAGGAGTTCCCGCGGGAGGCAACGGAGAAATTCTGTTGGGAGTTGTCGGTCCCGGAGTAGAGTTTGAAGATATAAATTCCGGAGTCATTCCGGTTCTAGCAGCCACATGGACCTTTGGCTACGGGGAGGAAGAAAATGAATAGAAAATTATTAATTACTTTAGTCATGCTTACCGTGCTGTTTGCCGGTTGTATTTCAGTTATTCATGTCTCCACCCGCTCTGATCCTCAAACTTTGGATACCTCAGTGGGAGGAAGACTTAATAAATTTTACGACTGGGAAAAAGTATCCGGACTGGATATACCCGAAGATATCGAATTTAAAGTTTCCCGGGTGAGATTCCACTCTCATGTGGCGGTAAGTGTTCAGGACACCATTTATCTAGATTCCAGTACTATTTATGTGTTTATCAGTAAAACTGATTCCACCGATGTGCCCATGGACACCACTTTACTCACTCCTCCGGTGAATCCCTCCTTTGACTTGAACAACCACAGACTGCTGGTGACCATTGACTTCGATCCTATTGCCCCCGGAGACAGCGCCAAC
Source organism: Desulfuromonas sp. SDB (assembly GCA_001412365.1). Taxonomy (GTDB): domain Bacteria; phylum SDB-A; class SDB-A; order SDB-A; family SDB-A; genus SDB-A. The sequence continues at coordinate 14,369 of LKUE01000328.1, forward strand.
TTCACCGTGGATGCGGAAGTTGCCTTAGCCGACATCAACTGGGTGGATGATGTAATTCAATCCCGACAGGATTTTTACATCAAGGCGATACTGATTCCCCGGGTTATAGATTTCAATTTCGATTCAGATGTAACCGCTTATCTCGACGACACCTGGCTGCTTCTGGATTTTGAAAAGGAAACCGGGGGATTATTTCCCCTGCTGAACTTGTTTTAGCTGAAACTTTCCGGTCTGACCATATGGTCAGACCGGTTTTTTCCCATCATTACT
>LKUE01000329.1 GCA_001412365.1 Desulfuromonas sp. SDB
AATATTGACGATCCACTGTCAATTATTTTAAAAAAATTAATCGATTTTCAGAATATGAACATGTTTTGTTTAGAGGACCTGAAGATAAGTGATATAATTTTACGGACTAATTACCTGTTCATGATTTGGACCGGTATTAAAAAATTTCCTGAAATAAGAGAAAGAATGTATGAAAGTAATAAGCGGAGTTTGAAATTTATGGAGAAGATTATAATCCAGGCTCAAACCCGGGATGAGATTAGTAAAGATCTTGATCCCGCAATATTAGCCTATCAATTAACCTCGATGATAAAAGGCGCCATTGTATTGGGGATGATTGATAAGCAGTTAAATATTGAAAATTTCAAGCAGGATTTATTAGACCTATTGAATGTAGAGTTAAGTCCAGAAGGAGTAAATTATGCATAAAAATATAATATTTGTTGTTTTGGCATTTATTCTTGCCAATATTGGCAGTTTATCAGCAGAAGCAGATATTGACCAGGTGATTGAAAAAATTGATCAATTATACCGCAGTAATACCAGCAGGGGAGAAGTGGAGATGGAAATAATCACCCCTCACTGGCAGAGAACTCTGCGTATGGATATGTGGACATATAAAATGGAAAAGACATTTATCCGAATTACATCTCCAGCCAGGGAAGAGGGATTTGCCACCTTGAGGATTGATGATGAAATGTGGAATTATCTTCCTCAAACTGATCAAGTTATGAAGATACCTCCATCCATGATGATGGGTTCATGGATGGGATCGGATTTTACCAATGATGATATTGTCAGAGAATCGTCACTTTTTGAAGATTATGATTACCAATTCACTGAAGTAGAAAATCCCCAACCGGAGAACTTGTACATCAAGCTGATTCCGCATGAAGATGCTCCGGTGGTGTGGAGTGAGATAATAATGGCGGTGGGAGAATCAGATTACCTGCCGGTTTGGGAAAAATTCTACGGTGAAAATCATGAATTGGCAAGAACCATGTATTTTAGAGATATTGAAACAGTGGGAGGTAAAACCATTCCTACTGAAATGGAGTTAATTCCTGAAAATGAAGAAGGTCAAAAAACAGTAGTGAGGTATTTGCATATTGAATTTAATGTTGATATTGATGAAGATATTTTCAGTTTAAGAAATCTACAATCACAGCAGTGATTTCGGGAGTTAATGATGCTGTTATTTAAAATTGCCCTCAGAAATGTTCTCAGACAAAAAAGAAGAACTATTTTGACCATGCTTACCATGGGGGGCGGATTCGTTCTTTGCGCTGCTTCCATCGGTTGGGCTGATGGCGCTTACGGTGATATAATTTATTCATTTACCAGCAATCAACTTGGTCAGATACAAATTCACAGCGAAGATTATCTGGATAATCCAACCATTTACAAGACCATTGTTGATTATGAGAAGGTGGGAAAACAAGTTGATTCGGTGGAGGGAGTTAAAAATTGGACTCCCCGGATTTATGTGGGGGCTTTGGGCATGGTTAACCAGGAGGTATCCGGAGTGCAGGTGGTGGGCATTGACCCCTTGCGGGAAGACAGCACCACTAATTTTAACAACATGGTAACTGAAGGTGAACCCTTGCCCTCATTACCCGGATATGATGTACTCATCGGCAAAGGTTTGGCTAAGGTTATTAAAGCGGAATTGGGCGATTCGCTGGTTCTGCTGTCCCAGGGAGCAGATGGCTCCATTGCCAATGCCAAGTACGGGATTATGGGTATAGTTGAATCAGGAGAAATGGGAGGGGATCGGATGAATTGTTATATTGATATCAGATCAGCTCAGCAATTATTTGTTCTAGATAACCAGTGCCATGAAATTGTCATCACCGTTGAGGATATCTCGTCGGTAAATTCAGTTACCTCCAGTTTGAGATCCACGGTTAAATCAGATAAACTGGATATTCAACCCTGGATGGTTTTTGCCAAATCCTTCTACGAAGCGATGAGGGCAGATATGAATGGATTATGGATCCAGCTGGGGATAATAATCCTGCTGGTCGCTTTTGGAGTACTTAACACCGTATTGATGTCAGTTTTAGAAAGACAGAGAGAATTTGGTCTGTTGAAGGCAATCGGCACTAAACCAGGAATGATTATCATGCAAATTCTTTTGGAGATGAATCTAATTGCAATTTTTAGTGTAGTCAGCGGAAGTGTGGTCGCTTTAGGTTTGCTTTATTGGTTGTCAAATTACGGTATATCGCTATCCACCCCCATGACTTTTGGAGGGGTGGAAATTCAGCAGATGAAGGCTACCATTAACCTCAGATCATTTGTAATCCCCTTGATTACGGTATTTGCCACTACTACTGTAGTGTCAATATTTCCCGCAGTAAAAGCTGCCCGTACTGATCCAGTTAAAACCATGAGAACAAACTAGCGGGGGGAATTATGTTCAGCCATATATTTTTATTTACTAAACTTGCCTGGAGAAACATCTTTCGGAATAAGCGCAGGACCATTATCACCGCAATATCTATGGGAATAGGCTTAACCTCTTTGATTTTCACCGACGCTCTAGTGGTGGGAATGAAGGAGCATATGGTAAATTCGGCAACTTCTTCTTTCCTGGGGGAGGCACAAATTCACCGGGAAGGTTTTTTGGAAACCTATAATGTGGATAAAGTAGTTAGAAATAAAACTGAATTAATCAATCAGTTAAATGATTTTAATGAAGTTAAAAATTTCGCCTCCAGGACTTTAAGTTATGCCACCATTGCCTCGGCTAATGACGTAAAAGCGGTTAATTTGGTTGGAGTGGATCCAGTCTCCGAAGCTGACTTGTCTTTATTTGATGAATCAACAGTGAGGGGAACTTTCTTTGATGATCATCTCCGCTGGCTGGACCTGTTCTATAATTCCACCGGGTTTAAAAAATCAGTTCAGTCAATTTTTGCCAAAAATATTTTAAATGAACCCTCCAATCCCAGAGATATTGTAATTGGAATGAACATTGCCCGGGAATTAGATGTTGACATCGGAAGCAGGGTGGTAGTTACAGTTAATCAGGCAGATAATCAGGGACTTTACCAGGAAATGTTCAGAGTTTCCGGAATTTTTAATTTTCACAATAAGGAATTTGACAATCAATTCATTTTAATTGATATTGAAAAATCCCAGGAAATTTTAAATTTAAATGAAAATATCCATGAAATTGCAGTTGTCTTCAATAATTCAGATTATGCCAATGACAGCACTGCTGAATTTTTCACCTTGTTTACTCAACAGGGCAATAAAGCTCAGAGTTGGATTTCAATAATGCCCCAGGTACAGGATGCGTTTAAACTAGTTAAGATTTCCATAACTATTGTTGCCGCAATTTTATTTTTCTTGGTTGCATTTGGTCTCATCAATACAATATTCATGTCAATTTTTGATAGAATTTACGAATTCGGAGTGCTACGGGCGGTGGGCACCAGGAGGAGAGACCTCATCCGGCTGATAATTTTTGAAACAGGTTCTATTTCATTGATCAGCATAGCGGTGGGAGTTTTGATGAGTTTAATTATCTGCTCATTTTTCGGTAAAATTGGTATCAGCTATTCAGGGGTGGAATACCAGGGATTAATTTTAAATGTAATCTACACCCGGATTAAGTTGTATCAATACCTGCTCTATCCTTCGCTTTTATTTTTATTCACTTTGATCATCGGACTTTATCCATCAATTTATGTAGCCAGGATTTCACCGGCAAATGCAATGAGAAAAACCATTTGAACAGGAGTTGTTATGAACCAGGAATTTAAAGATATAATCCGCACTGAAAATTTAAAAAAGATCTATGAAGATAATGGGGTACCGGTAGAAGCAGTGCGGGGTGTGGATTTAAAGATAAAACCAGGTGAATTTACCGCTTTGGCAGGTCCTTCTGGCTCAGGTAAGACCACTTTGATGAATTTAATTGCAGGACTGGACAAATCATCCCAGGGAAAAGTATGGCTTAAGGGTCAGGAAATATCCAAGATGTCCGGATCTCAGCTGACTGATTTCAGAAGAGATAATATCGGTTTTATATTCCAAGCTTACAATTTAATACCGGTGCTTACAGTGAAGGAGAACATTGAATACATAATGCTACTCCAGGGAGTGGATAAACAAGTACGCAATGAGAGGATCTGTAAAATTTTAAATATAATCGGATTGAATGAATTTGAAAATCGTATTGTAACCAAACTGTCCGGGGGGCAGCAGCAGAGAGTGGCTATTGCCAGGGCAATGGTTTCCCAACCCGCTATAATTTTAGCAGATGAGCCCACTGCTAATCTGGATTCAGCCAATAGTTCAAATTTGCTGGATATGATGCATGAACTTAATCATGAAACCGGAATGACTTTTCTATTTTCCACCCATGATCAACTGGTTATGGAGAAGGCAACCAGGTTGATAATTCTTAAAGACGGGAAAATATTTGATGATAAGCGGAAGTAAAGGTCAGCTTATGGGGAGTAAATGGTTATCTGAAAAATTGTTTTTAACTGTCCTAATCCTGTTAATTCCCAGCTACCTGAGGGGTACACCAAATGTAAATCATTCCGGTTATTTTAAAAATTTTTTCACCGCATTGGATCAGCCAACAGCGGACAGCACAGTAATTACCGGCTCAGTTTATCATAGGATAAGGTATCAATGCCTGGTCAGCTTTAATCATCTGGTCCAATTTAATCTTGCCTATAGTCTGGCTGCAGTAGTAGCCACCAGGGATCAGCACAGATTAATCAGCGAGCAAACCGGGGATTACCGCTACCAGGATTTATCTAGCCGGATTTATCCCGGAGATCAAGATGAAATTGAGAATTTTGCATTGTATCAGGATGTTGACCGTGCATTTATGAAAATCCGTTTTAATCTAGGTGATGTTTATATTGGCAGACAGCCATTTTCCTGGGGGATTTCCCGAAACTACAGCCCCACTGACTTTATCTCTCCATTTAGTTTAAATCAGCTTGATCAGGAACAGCGGAGGGGGTCAGACGGAGTGAGAGTAAAAATTCCGGTGGGGATGATGAATGAATTGGATTTTGGGTGGGTAGCAGGAAGTGAAGCTCAATCGGATTTAAATGCATATTTCACCAGGATGAGAATAAATATTGCCAAAACTGATTTTGAATTTATTGGAGCTTATTTCAGGAAAAATTTGCTAATCGGAGTAGGTTTTACCAGATCAATATTCCAGGCGGGATTCTGGAGTGAAGGTGCCTACCTTATACCGGATGCACATGAAAATATTGACCAATTCTATAAAAATGGATTTTTTAAGTTTTCCGCGGGAATGGATTATTCTTGGTGGGGGACATTGTACGGTTTTGTTGAATACGATTACAATGGCGGTGGGAAGTCTTGCCCTGAACAATATTATTTATCTCAACAACGATCTGCCAGTTCACAACTGGGAAAACATTATTTAGGAGGAGGTTTGAATTATCAATTTAAACCTTTGGTCAATATCAGCGGCAATTTAATTTTAAATCTCAATGATCAGTCGGTTTTTATCACTCCCCGGTTGGAATACAACATTGCTGAAAATATATATTTGTATTTTGGTTCTTACAGCGGAATAGGATCTAAACCTGATCAGATGGGGATGAAATCGGAATTTGGCAGTTATCCCCGGATATATTACAGTTCATTTTCGGTGTATTTTTAGTTCTCAGCGGAGAATTTTCTCCGCTGAGATTGACTTCGGAGATTGGTCAGGATGAAGAATGGTTCTGTTTATTTTCAATATTCCGGACAATGAGGAAATAAACTAAAAATCCTAATCCTCCGAAAATCAGCATTAATGCAACCATTAAAAGATCTCTTTGGGGGACATCAACAAAAATACTTATTACCACTGCGATTCCCGCCCCAATTAACACTAGCGCCCACTTCAAGGCAGGATAAGGGGATTGAGTGAATAATCCTTTCAGATCACTATTGACTAATTCTTTCTCAACTATTTTATGCCGCAACCGATTATCGGATACTTGCTTAACTATGCCGAATATTAACAAAAACATTGATATCGGAATAAAAATTTCTAGTACTTCCATGGTTCCTCCTTGATTGAAATTTCATTTACCTAATTAGACATTTAGAAATGAACGATGTTGCAAAAATTTTTGCAACATTGTTTAATCATATAGACTCTTATGTCTATAAAAGGATGAACAATAAATAATGGTCGAGGATGAAAAGGAACTGGTTGAAAAGGTTATCAAAGGTGATCAGGAAGCAGTTAAACAATTAATTGAAGATTATCAAAGGTTGGTGGCCAGTATTGTATGGAAAATGATAAACAATGAATTTGACCGGGAAGATCTCTGCCAGGAAATCATGATTAAAGTTTATAAAAATATCTCTAAATTCAGATTCCAATCCAAACTATCAACTTGGATTGGCAGGATATCTTATAACCACTGTTATAATTTTATTAAAAAGAAGAAAAAAATGATTAATTTCAACACACTTGACCATTTAGATCCGGATTTGATAGGACATTCTGTTTTCGTGGAGGATTCCAAAAATTCAAAGAAAGAAATAGTTGAAGATAATATTGAACAGATTTTATTAAAAAGTTTGGATAAGCTCCCCCCGGTGTACAAACTAATTATTAATCTTTACCATTTTGAAAACCTGAGTTACAATGAAATTGCTGAAATAACTGATATGCCTATGGGTACAGTTAAAAGTTATCTTTACCGGGGAAGGGAAAAGTTAAAAGACATTTTGCAGTGTAATTTTTCAAGGGAGGAAATAACATCGAACATTTAAATGACATCCAGATACAGAAATATATTTTTGAGCATAACAAAGATCCCGGAGTAGTTGAACATTTGAAGAATTGTCAGCGCTGCGGGGAAACTGTAGAGCAATATAAAAAAATTGGAGATGTTTTACAAAAAGATGAGATCAAGTTGTCACCTGATTTTTCAGCAAATGTCTTAAAAGAAATTAACCTTTACCGGAATGTGAAAGAAACCTTGAAGGAATATCTTTTTTACGGAGTACTTATTTTAATATCAATATTTACCGGAATAATTTTCCTGAATAACCGATCTTTTATTTCTACCACCTATCGTTCCATTGTTGATTTCTTTACCAAGTTAAATATTTTGAAAAGTTTTAGCTTAGAGCAGATCAAGCTGGCTAATTACAATCCAGCAATTCTGATTGTAATAATCAGTTTAACTTTATTTATTGTAATTCAGTTTTTAGATTTTAAGTTTGTTGATAAAAATCATCTCTGAATTTTACATCTTCTTTTCCTGTATTATTGACTTAAAAGTCGTTTTCTGGTATATTTCCAGCAAATGAGAAAAAAACAAGATAAACATTTAACCTTATTGCTTATACCTGATGGTGCTGATAAATCAAGGCAGTTTCATATCTCCCAGAAAATTTTAAAAATTTTTCTGGTATTTTTTGTTTTACTTTTATTTCTATCCTTTTCTTTAATTGGGTACATCGTGATAAAAAATATTACTCTTACCCGGAATAATAAGTTCCTGTTAACTGAAAATACAAAATTAAATCAAGAAAAAAATGTGCTTTTGGCGGTCAATCAGCAGGTTGAACAAATGCAGGAGGACATGATTGAACTTCAGATTCTGGAAAAGCAGCTTGAAGAAAAGATCAATGAATCTTCACCGGAGGATTCTTTAAGCCAGTTTTTTCCTGCTGATATTGAACATCGGGGAATCGGCGGAAATCAGAGTATTACTCCATTAGTCAGTTTTGCCAGTGATGAAGATCAAAGTGATGTTGACCAGGTTTCCACTACCTGTCAATTTATCAGTGAAAACCTTCCCCGCCAGCTTTATCAAACCAGGGTATTGCTTAAACAGTACAATGATTACCAGGATGAAATGGCTAGAATTCCCTCTATTTATCCCACCATGGGTTCTTTTACTTCAGGCTTTGGGTTCAGGGAAGATCCTTTTACTCATCAATCCAGGTTTCATGAAGGCATTGACATTGCCAACTCTGCTGGCACTCCAATATACTCTACTGCTAAAGGCAGAGTTGTTTTTACAGGAAATATCAGCGGTTTTGGACAAACCATAAAAATAGAACACAGCTGTTCATTGGTTACCTTGTACGCTCACTTAAGCGCCATCCATGTTTCTACTGGCGATGAAGTGTGCAAAGGGCAGTTTATTGGAGAGATGGGCAGCACTGGAAGAAGTACTGATCCTCATCTGCATTATGGAGTTTATATTAATGATGATCCAGTAAACCCAGCAAGGTTTTTACCCTTGGAAAGGAGTAATTGATGTTCGATGGGAAGAAAAATATTGACAAGGGAAAAGTGGATACCATAATCGGAGCGGAGGCTAAAATTACCGGGACCATTGAATCTCAAGGTACCATACGCATAGACGGATATTTAGAAGGCGAAGTTCATTCAGATGCCAATATTATCATTGGGAAAACCGGAAAGGTAAAAGGTCAAATCAAATGCAGTAATCTTACCGTGGGCGGCCACATGGAAGGTAATGCGGATATTTTCTCTACCTTAAGCTTAATTGAGACCGGAGAATTGGTAGGAGATATTACTGTAAAAGACCTGGATATTGAAAGTGGTGCAAAATTTAAGGGTACCTGCAAGATGAGAGACGAAATTAAATTACTGGAGAATTTAAATTCAAATAATAACCACTTATCTGAAGTCGAAGAATCAGAAAGTTAATTTATAAATTTACTTTCCCCGGGGTGATAAATCCTGATTATTAATGTATAATTTAATCCCCAGATTCATTTGTTCTGCTTACAATCAGCAAATTAGTAAAGGTAGTTTTTTCGGATCCATTCTCTATGTTGATATAAATAACTACACTAATTTAGCCGATCATTTAAAAAAATTTGAATTTGAAGGAGCAGAACAGCTTTCAGTAATTCTGAATAAGATCTTTGAAAAATTAATTAAAGCAATTTACCGGGAAAGCGGTTTTGTAAGCAATTTTGCAGGTGATTCTTTAATTGTAATATTTAAAAATACCAATATTGACAAAGCCTATAAATCTTCTCAAAAAATAAGAGATATATTTATTAAATACCGCATTATTAAAACTTCTTTTGGCGATTTCGATTTATCAGCTAAATTTGGACTCAGTTATGGGAAAATTTCATGGGGGATAGTAGGTACCGAAGACCAAAAAACTTATTATTTTAAAGGATCTCCCATCAACAATGCTATTAAAATTTCTCAAAAATCACATAATTTTCGTATTGAGATAAAGAAACAGAAATTATCAAAACAGGAGAAAGAACACCCCAGAAAATTTAAAGTACACAAGCAAATAAATCTCAATACGGTAAAAAAATTCTTCTCTTCTTCTGTAATCAAGTACCCTTATTCAGGTGAGTTCAGAGAAGTCATATCTACCTTTATCGGATTTCCCCATACTGATAGCTATCAGAAAATAAACAGTTATTCATCGAAATTAATAGATATCGCCAAAATTTATCATGGTTATGTTAACTCGCTGGAATTTAGTGATAAGGGTCCCTTATTTTTAGTAGTTTTTGGCGCTCCCACTTCTTACGAAAATAATTTAGTTCATGCCCTTGATTTTGCTTTACAACTGGATAGATTTTTGCCCCGAACTTTTAAAATAAGCATTTCCTGGGGAACTGTCTATTCCGGAATTTTAGGCAGTAAAACCAGATGCACCTACACGGTTCTGGGGGATGCAGTTAATCAGGCAGCAAAGATTTTGCAAAAAATTGCCTTTAATGAAATTGTAGTTACCAATCCAGTGTTCAGGAGGACAAAAAATCGCTACAATTATTCAGATTTGCCTCAAATTTTCATAAAAGGCAAAAATAAGAAGCTTAAGGTATATAGGTTAAACCATAAGTTGACAAATATTAAGTATTTTAAATCTAAAAATCAGATGGTGGGAAGAGATGAGGAGTTTAACAAAATTATTGATTTTTTTAATCCTCTAAATCAAATCAAATCATCAAAGATAGTATTAATTACCGGTGAACCAGGAATAGGCAAGAGCAGACTTTGTCAAGAGATTGAAAGAAATTTAAATGATAATTTTATTTTTTTCAATTTAAGAGGCGATGAGGTAAGAGATGACAGTTTTTTTATGTTTAAGATATTTTTTAAGGATTATTTTTCAATATCAGAGTTAGATTGTAATGAAGATAATCTGAAGAAATTTAATCTTAAATGGCAGAAAATATATGACTCCTTTGTAGATAACAAAAATTTCCTGTCTCAAGAATTTGTCAGAACCAAACCGGTTTTATCAAATTTAACCGGATTATACCTGCAAGATTTTCAATTCTTTGATAGATTGCAGCCAAAAGTCAAGTATTTAAATATAATATCAACAGTGAAAACTTTTTTCCGTGCAGTAAGTAATAAACACCCATTGATAATAATTTTTGATGATATTCAATGGATGGATAAAGACTCCAAAGAATTATTTGAAGAATTGATGGTTAATATTGAAAACTTTCCCATTAGTTTTATTGCAAGTTACCGTTCTGAATTTAAAAATTATATTTTTGATTTAGATATACCTAAAAATTATCAAATATTGAAAGTTAATTTAGATAAATTAAATACTGAAACTATATCTGAATTATCCCGGCAAATTTTTAAAATACAGCCGGATGACAGACTCCTTAATTTTTTAGCTGA
>LKUE01000330.1 GCA_001412365.1 Desulfuromonas sp. SDB
TAAATTTTCATAAATCTCTGAATAGGAATTATGTTTATTGTCCAGAACACAGATGGTTCCAAAAGGTCTGCCATCGGGAAGGTTAAGGGGATAACCCAAATAAGAAATCATGTCTAGTTTTATATCAGGATTGTCTTTCCAATTCTCATCTTCTAAGGCATTAGGAACCATAAGCTTTTTACCGGTACGGATAACTGTTTCGCAGTATAATCCAGACGACCAAAGTTTTTCGCTTTGACCTCTGATATAAGGATTTCCCTTAGATCTGCTTGAAACTAATACTACAATTTCCGGATCATCATATTTCATAATCAAACCAGCAGGTACCTTGATTATTTCAGCCAAAATGTCCACAATTTCCTGCCAATTAGTTATTATTTCGAAAGGCACTTCAATCTTAAATTCATCTACTGTCATATTTTGCCCTTCCTTTTTTCATCACTTAAATTATAAATTTCCCTGTTCTAACAGAAATTTTCAAATAGTCCGTTCTCTTTAATGTATTAAATTTTTGTTATCATCATATATTCTAAACGCACATAACATCTTAGCTAATTTGCTATAGGTTTACGGTGTACAGACTTTGAATGACCCAAAAACTTGAAAAACCGTACAGTCCCTGCAGTCAAGTTGAGCCAATGTTTATGTTTTTAGAATTTTAACTATAAAAATTATACATTAAAATATTTTAAACGCCTAATATCAAAAGCCTTAATTGTTCCTTCTAATATTTTTGAAGCGAATTCGTTAATATTAGGATTTTCGATAGCACCAGATTCAAAATCAACTTTATTTTTATTTTTTTTATCAATACTTACATATATCAACTGTTCAGAATCACCAACGATTGCTAAATTAGGATTATGTGTTACTAATATTACTTGACGTCTTTTTTTAGTTTGTTTTATGAAATGAACTAATATTTTATATATGCTCTCATTATCTAAATTTTCTTCTGGTTGATCAATGATTAGTGGGATGTTGTCTTTATCTAACATTAGATAAAATACAATAAGCATAGCACCCTTCTCACCAGGAGATAATTCTGTTATATATTTATCCCCAAGTTTTAATTCATATGAAGGTTCAAGGTAGTCAATTGAAAATATAAAATTGTAAAAATCTAAATTTATTTCACTGTTAACTTGCTCATTTATATATCTTCGTTCATTATGATAACCTTGCCTTTTATCATACTCCAAATTCTCTATTAATTCTTTTAAAACTTCTTCTAAAGTGTCATTTTTCTGAAAATTTTTATTTTCAACAATTAGTTTAATCCTTTGTTTACCTTGGTCTTTTTGATAAAATGATCCCATTTTATTTTGATTAATAAAATAAAGAAATTTATCACTAAAATTAGATTTTAATTTTAGATCAACATCAATATTTATTTCATAATCTTTTAAAATTCCTTTATAAGATTTAATTTCTGAATCCACTGATCCTTTTAGTTTATTGTAAATATTTACCAGTTCTAACTTTTTGCTTAATATCTCTACAGTTTTATCTAATCTTTTTTTTCTTAAATTTGAAATTTCATTATTCAATCGTTCTTCTATATATTTTATTTGTGCATTATACCATTTAATTGTTTTTAGTTCTGTTTCATTACCTTCTATAGTAGATTTTTCTTTTTCCCACGTTTTTAATTTTTCTTTGAAATCCTGATATTTTTTATAAGGAGATGAAAGCTCATTTTTTAAAGTTCTTATTTCTTTATCAAGCTTTTCCAATTGAATTATATAACTATCTTTTTCAAGTATTTTATGTTCTTTTGTTGGATAATTTGATAATATTTTCTGCTTAGTCAAAAGTTGCTTCGTAATTTTTGAATGTTCTTTCTTCTTTTTATCAATTTTATTTTCTAATTGGATCAAGTTGAATTGATATTGAAATAATTGCTCAATGTCTATTGAATATTTTTTTAGATTTTCTTTTTTCTTGGATAAAAATCTTTTAATTTCATCTTCAAAACGATTAAAATCCTCTTTAATATTTGTTAGTTCTTCAATCTCTTGATTTAGGATAATTAATTTCTCTTTTTTATCAGAGATAATCTTTTCTAATTCATCTTTGTTTTTGTTTTTCTCATCAAGTTTTTTTGTAATTTCTTCATTATGATCTTTTGTAGATTCATCTAAATCAGGATTTTTTACTTCTTGTGGTTTTATTTTTTGATGTTCTTCTAATTCTTTCTTTTTTATTTTAAGCTCTTTCTCCAATTTTTCTTTGAAAGTTGGATGTGCTTTATTTTCAAGCTCAATTAATTGAATATTAATATTGTTTATTTCTTTCTCTATTAATTCAATATCCTTTTTTATGCTTTCTTTTTTATACTGGATGAGTTCTGAAAAAGAATTTCTGCCTAATTTTTCTTCATCTGGTAAGTATGAAAAAACAATATCTTCTAAAGTCTTTTCAAACTCATAACTTTCAAGATTATTTGTTAATTTTTCAAAAAAACTTTGTGGTAAATATCTGACTCGTTCTGGTGCATTAAAATCGGTAGAATCGGAAAGGTATCTTGTAACAGTATCTCCATCTGCCCATTCAAGAGTTGCTTTAAAATTTTTCGCTAATCCATCTTTTAAAAAGCGTTCTCTATTTAAAAATGAGAAATCTTCATAATGATGAGAATTACCACATAAACCAATTATATCCGTAAGCGCACTTTTACCATTACCTTTATTGCCAATTATTGACACCATACCATAATTCAACATTATTTGAAGGTCTTTAAACCAAATCCCTTTTTCTTCTGTGTAACCATCTATTTTTGTTATAAAAATATTCTTTATAAATTTGGTTTTATTGGCTTTGACTCTTTCTAATAATTCAGGGATTTCACCAACAAAAATCCTTTCATCAGGCTCAAACAGGATTTCAGATAATCCTTCAAATGTTGTGTTTGCTTTAATCCAAGTAAAAGAATTGCCAATTCTATCTTTATTATTTGAAGAAGAAAAATAATGTGCATCACTACAATCTAATAATAAATCCTTGACTTCCTGCTCTTTAAGTTTTCTTTTTGCAGTTGCCCATTTTTCAGGTGATTCTGAAGCGGTAAATATAATATTTGCCTTATTAATAATACTCTTTTTGGTTGCAATCGAATTATCTGACCATTTAAGTTTGTCCCACTCTGTTTTTCCAATAGCAATTAAGTATTTATCTTTAAAAATGTCTCGATTTAATAGTTCAAAAATTTTATCTTCCTTTACGTTTAAATTATTGAATCCTTCTTCTATATCAGAACCATATTTATACAACTCTTTTAGAGGAACAGTTTCTTTAATTTTCTTACCAAGTTCTGCAATACTTTCTTTTGTAATTGCTCTGTTCCATTCAGAGCCGCCTTTTTCAAGAGTATAAGATTGCTCTAATCCATTTAAAAATTGACTTTGTATTTGTTCAATAGTTAGTTGATTTGAAAAAATTATATGGAGGTTTATTCTTTTTAAATTTCCAAAATCCACTCCTGCAAATTTTTCAATTCTAAATTCAACAACAGGTAAAATAAGTTCAATCTTTTTTAACCTACCACTTTTTTTATATTCTAAAACCTTTTTATATCCATCTAAAAATAAATAATCATTTATACCAATAGATTTGAATTCTATTGGTAAATTCTCTAAATCAGTAATGAATTTTTCCCAGGTTTCATCATCATTTTTCCCATAATATTGGACAATTGATGCTGGTGTGTGAATATGCAAATCCCACTTATTCCATTCAGAGCCAACCATAGTTTTTCCTATTAAAGATTTGATTAATAATTTATTGGCATATATTTAAAACATAATACTGCAGCTCATCGGCAGCAATGGAACGCAACGGAAATGCCAGTCCGAGTTGACGCGGTTGTTATATCGCTTTTTTTTTATTACATGCCCATGGCGATCTATTTTATTTCCCCTTCCACAATCTTGATCTCTTCCTCGGTCAGGCCGTAGAGTTTATAGACCAGCTGGTCGATTTGTTGTTCATATTCCTTTACCTGTGACTGTTTGACGGGGTTTTGGAGGTAATCATCAGCTTTGGTGATGGTGATTATTTTGTTGACAAGTTCTATAATAATATTTTGCTCACTTTTTGAAATTTGTTTAATAGGAATCTTACCTAAATAATAACTATCGAAATGCATTGTACGTATTGCACAAGCATATATAAATTTATATGTATACCAATTAACTAACCGAGAATTAAGTAAAGCTAAAATGTAACAAATAAAATAATTATTATCTGTTATAAATGTATTATTTATAGTATCTACACTAAGAACATTACCAAATACATCAACTGAAGATGTAATTTTAATATGTGGTTTTGGATTCTCTATGTGTGCAATAATATTTTGTGATAATATTTTTGGTTTCAATAGTTTAGTTGCCTTTTTATAATTTAAAATAGTTTCTTCGTTTATATAACCTTTTACTCCAGTTACAGAATAACGCTGAAGCTCTTTCCCTCCTATTACAGGAATATCTCCCTTTTCTTTTAGCTTTCTTTGTAAAGGTAATCCTCGCATTGTAAAACTAACATCTTTAAGGAAAATAGTTTCATTTAATAATTTTTCAGACAATTTAATATCAATTTCAGACACATCACATAACCATGATTCATATTTGCCTATTAACTCTGTGGGAATTTCAGCGCGTTTGATAAACACTCCTTCGTCAAACTTAATTGCCTGATATTTACTAATTTTTTGTGAGATGTGAAAAACAAAAACAACCTGCTCCAATAATACATTCTCAAATCCTTTTTCAATGTCAACAATAGTCGAAGTATTTTCACACAATGCTTTTACTAATGATAACCATTTTTCAGAGAATAATAAGGACTTAGGAACTATAAATGTAACGATTCCATTTTTATTTATAAATTTATTTTTGGCAAAATCAATAAAAATAGCCGCACTGTTTGAGTTGCTTGTATCTTTACATTGCTTCATAATTTTAGCTAACTGAATTTTAGGTATATCAGCTCCATACGGCGGATTGGCAATCACCACATCAAACCCGCCCTTGTTATGAAACACTTCCGAGAAATAGACCTCAAAATCAAATTCTCTATGTCCTTTGGTAATCCGGCTGATCAGGTCATCAATCTGCTTTTTATATTCCTGCTTTATGGTTGGATTGGTCTCATTAAAATACAAGGGCTTCAGTTTTTCCATGTCACTAAAAATCTGATGGTTAAACAGGTTTTTCTCCACACCCATCAATGAATTGCCACAGACAATTTTATAATCCAGATTGGGCAGAGGCTTGATGTTCTTTATGTCCTCTTCCTCTACTATGAGGGAGAGCCACAGCCGCAGTTTGGCGATCTCCACCGCGCCGGGGTCGATGTCCACACCGTACAGGGAATGCTCGATGCAGCAGCGCTTGAATTCATAATCATTCCGTGTATGGTCATTTAAAAATACCGAGATCACATTTCTGGCGCGCACGATTTCGTTCATCATGCCCACCGGAAATGCGCCGGATCCCACTGCAGGGTCGCAGACCGTGATGTCTTCCAGCCAGTTATCTATGGAGGCAGCGTTTTCCCGGATGCTATCGGAGAGCAGAGCGTCGTATCCCGTGGATTTCTGGATACCCTTTTGAATTTTTTCTTGTTTGATGATGGCGGTGGCTTCATGCTCGGTGATCAGTTCCCCGACTTCAATCAGGTCTTCGATGTCTTGTTTTTGTATCTTATCCGATAGTCCGGCTTCCTCGGCCTGGGTGTAGAGGTAATTGATCAAACTCTGTTTGCACATATAGTGCACGATTTCCCGGGGGGTATAATAAACGCCAAATTTTTTGTTAAATTTATTTTCTTCACCCTTCTTTCCGCTCTTTAGCGCTTTGGTGAATTTATCGAAATTATCCGGCCGGATGGCGTTGAATTTCTCATAAGCCTTGCCCAGCAGTTCCGGGTCAATAGCCACTTCCTTTTCCAGAGGCTCATCTTCGCGCACGGTAAAGTTGTAACGGTCAAACACATCCAAAATGCCGTCGCCAGTATCGCCTTCTTTGGTCTTGCGGGAATTGGAAAACAGGCCATCAGGCAGATTGATATCGGTAGGCACCCAGTCATAATTACCGATAGGATCGAACAATCCACCGTTTAAGAACGGGATTTTGCAGTTGAAGTGGCTGTAATAGTGATCAACATGGCTGCGATCTATGCGCAGGGCTTCGTAAAAAAGCGGCTCCAGGATATCGTTGAAAAAATTGTCATAGCCACTGTGTTT
>LKUE01000331.1 GCA_001412365.1 Desulfuromonas sp. SDB
CCCATCATTACTAAAAAAATTCAAGAACTATGTGATATTTAAATAACATCAGCTGCTGCAGATACTCAAACTTACCATCTCTTTCCCCTATATAAACATAAAATTCCTAGTCAATGAATTAGGTTTTGTTTATAATGGCAAAAAATTCAACCTAAGGAATAATTATGGATTACAAACAAGCAGGCGTGGACATCCAAGCAGCTGAACAAGCTTTGGATAAAATAAAAAAAATGGTTAAATCCACTTTTTCTCCCCAAGTAGGGGAACAGTGGGGAAACTTCGGGGGATTGTACAAAATTGATGAGAACCGCTACCTGGTTGCTTCCGCAGACGGAGTGGGCACCAAACTGAAGATAGCTATGGATATGAATATCCATGATACGGTGGGAGAAGATCTGGTAAACCACTGCGTAAACGACATATTAACTTTAGGAGCCCGGCCCTTATTCTTCATGGATTACCTGGCTACCGGTAAATTAAACCAGCAATGTTTTGTGGATATTATCAAGGGAATTACCAATGGATGTGTGAATAACCACTGCGCTTTAATTGGCGGTGAAACTGCGGAAATGCCCGGATTTTATTCACCAGGAGAATACGACCTGGCTGGTTTTATTGTAGGAGAAGTAAATTCCTCAAAAATTCTGGGCAGTTCAAAAATTAAATTTGGAGATATTGTACTGGGTTTAAGTTCCCATGGTCTGCACACCAACGGGTACTCTCTGGTCCGCAAGATTTTTTCCGATCACCACATATCTTGGAATCAAACATTTCCTGGACTTAAAGGCAGCTTGGGAGAAAATCTGCTTAAAGTGCATAAAACCTACTACCCCTTGCTTAAATCTCTGCTGGATTCAGACAGCTTACATGGATTAGCCCATATAACCGGAGGAGGCATAGAAGGAAATCTTTCCCGGATTATCCCCTCCGGGCTTCAGGCAGAAATTGAGGTAAACTGGGAAATCCCTCCCCTATTCCAGCTGATTGAAAAGATCGGGGAAATCAACAAAAATGAAATGTTCAAAGTTTTTAACATGGGCATTGGAATGATCGTTATTGCCGGAGAGGATAAGCAGACGGAAATTTTAAAACATTTAACCGACCACCGCGGGGAAGTATTTAAACTGGGAATAATAAAATCGGGAAGAAAAAAGGTTGAGCTGCACTTATGAAAAACCAGGAAATTTATAAATTTATAGCTGATGTATTTCTGCACAATGACGCTATTTCAATTTCAGGCAATGAATTTTTAAAATTATTTATCTCTCACTGCCGGGACCGATGGGGTTTACTGGCTGGAGAAGTTTTGAGATCATGGCATATAAATAATTATGGAGATTTAGAGCAGTATTTAAACACAATGCCTTTAAATTATCAAATTGAAATAACTGATCCTAATCCCGACCGCAGTGTTAAGTTTGAGGATATATTCTCCATATAATCTTAAATTTTCATATTACAAGGTTTGATATTGCCAAAACCAGCAGAACTCTATAATTTTAATAGTAACGAGGTATATAAATGATAGGGTTAATAACTGATTTTAAATTAAAAGATAGCTATGTGGCGGAAATGAAAGCAGTAATGTATTGCATTCATAAACAGGGTGTAGTTATAGATATTACCCATGATATTCCTTTTGGGGATATTGAAGCTGCTGCTTTTTTATTGGAGCGTTGCTGGAAATCTTTTCCTGCAGAAACTGTTTTCTGCGGGGTAATTGATCCGGGGGTGGGCACTTCTCGAAAAGCAATCATGGGAAAATCAAAGGGAATGTACTTTGTGGGACCTGACAACGGATTGTTCTCTTACCTGTTCCCCCCCCAGCAAGTTAAACTAATTCCTGATCACTTAAGCAGAAAGACCCCGGGAAATACATTCCAGGGGAGAGATTTATTTGCAGTAGCCGCAGCTAATTTAGATAAACAACAAGATAATTTTTTAAATTCCCAGGGGATTTCTTATTCCGGTCAATTAGTCAAGCTAAATACAGCTCCTGTTCCCAAAGTAATGTGGATTGATAATTTCGGCAATGCAATACTTTCCATGAAACCTGAACATCTTTTCACTAATGCCCCAAAATTTTGTTTAAACTGGGGAAATTATTCTTTTTCCGAGATTTATCCAAATTACCAGGCGCTTGCTCCCCACCAGGTTGGTTTGGTTACAGGAGGAAGCGGATATTTAGAGTTAGCGGCCAGAGATAAATGCGCCGCAGAAATTTTAAAAATTAACCGGGGGGATATTCTTGATGTACGAAATTAGCACTCCCTTTCCCTTGATGGACATTGTGAAAACTGATGATTATTTAGTAATTATCATGGATGTTCCCGGAATTAGACCTAATGATATAATACTAAGGTTAACTCCCCGCAATCTGAAAATTGAACTGCCTGCATCTGATCAAGTGAACTTGCAAGGACATTATTATAAATTGGAAAGGCAACACCAAAATATTACCAGGGAAATTGATCTTCCTGAACAAATTGATCCTGAATCCATCCGTTATACCCTGTCCCGTGGAGTACTAACTGTAAAATTGAAAATTACAAAGGAGGTATCCTCTGTCAGAACAATTCAACTTCTTTGAAAATAAAGATCTACCCTCTGTACCTCCGGTGGAACTGCCCTTACTGGAATTGGAAAAACAGATAATTTATCCAAATCTTCCCCTGGTAGTGGTAATTCCTCCCGGAAAAAACAGTGATATGATAAATGATATTTTAAAATCCAAGGAAAAATTATTAGTAGCAGCTCTGAAGAAATTAAATTCAGATAATCCTTCTGAACCAGAATACTACAATTTCGGGGTTGCTGCAGTGGTAACCAAGCTAATGAACTTTCCCGACGAAAGCTACCGGATAATTATTCAGGGGAAACAACGGGTAAAAATCATTAAAATAAACGATTCCACCAAGTACAAAAAAGCCAAAGTTATTCCGGTCCAGGAAATTAACACGGAAGGACCGGATGTAGAAGCTCTTTATCGAAGCCTGCAAAATGCTTTTATCGAATTAATCAGTGAAACCCCAGCCATACCCCAAGAGCTGAAACTGGTTATCAAAGAAATCAGCAAACCTTCTAATCTAGCTGATTTTATTTCCATGCATCTAAATATGCCCATATCCGAAAGGCAAAATATCCTGGAAATGCTGGATGTAAGACAGCGTCTCAAATATATTTTAGAAAAGGTAATCAATGAACTAGATGTTGCCAAAATGGCTACCAAAATCAGAAGAGATGTTGAATCCAAAGCAGAAGACAGCCGAAGAGAATACTATCTCCGGGAACAGCTCAAAGCCATAAAAAAAGAATTAGGGGAAGGAGATGAATTATCCAAAGAAATTGAAGAATTAGAACAGAAGGCGAAATCAGTTAAATTAAGCGAAGAAGCGAGGAAAGCTTGTGAAAAGGAAATTGACCGCTTAAAAATGATGACACCCGCATCTGCCGAATACACTGTGGCTAGAACTTATCTGGATTGGATACTTGAATTGCCCTGGGAGACATACACAGAAGATAAAACTAATATCCGAAATGCAAAAAAAATACTGGATAATGACCATTACAATTTAACCGATATAAAAGAAAGAATTTTAGAATTAATTGCAGTTAAAACCTTAAAACCGGATGTCAAAAGTCCGATAATATGTTTTGTGGGACCTCCCGGAGTGGGTAAAACTTCTCTGGGACAGTCTATTGCCAGAGCTTTGGGAAGAAAATTTGTGCGGTTTTCACTGGGGGGAATCAGAGATGAAGCTGAAATTAGAGGTCACCGCAGAACCTATGTGGGGGCTCTACCCGGAAGAATTATCCAGGGAATCCGCAGAGCTGAATCTTCAAATCCGCTGTTTATGCTGGATGAAATTGATAAATTAGGAACCGACTTCAGAGGAGATCCAGCCTCAGCTTTGCTGGAAGTGCTGGATCCTGAACAAAATGTCAACTTCAGGGATCACTATCTGGATTTATCCTTTGATCTTTCCAACGTATTATTTATTATGACCGCCAACACCACTTCCACTATTCCTCCTGCTCTACTCGACCGTATGGAAATTCTGGAATTACCGGGATATACTACTACTGAGAAAATTGAAATCGCCAAACGCCACTTAGCTCCCCGTCAATTACATGAAAATGGTTTAGATAAACATGCAGTGAGTTTTAATATTTCCGCTTTTGAAACAATAATTGACCAGTACACTCACGAAGCAGGGGTTAGAAATTTAGAAAGAAAAATTGCCCAGGTTTGCCGGAAAATTGCTAAAAGAATCGCCACCCGAAAACCTTCCCGTTCAAAATCCCTGGAAGTTGACGGAAAACTGGTAAACAAAGAATTAGGTCCTTCCCGGCAGGTTCACGAAAAGAAAATGTCAGAACCCACCGTAGGAGTGGCAACGGGAATGGCTTGGACCCCGCAGGGAGGTGAAATTCTTCTGGTGGAAGTGCTCCAACATCCCGGTAAAGGAGAGCTTATTTTAACCGGTCAGTTAGGTGAGGTTATGAAAGAATCAGCAATGGCAGCTATGGCTATTCTTAAAGCTAATAAAAAAATCCAATCAGAATCAGAGAATCCTTTTGAGCATACTGATTATCACATACACGTGCCTGCCGGAGCTATACCCAAAGACGGGCCATCTGCAGGGATAACCTTGTTAACTGCCCTCTACAGCAAGATAATTGATAAACCGGTAAGGGATGATCTGGCGATGACCGGAGAGATTACCTTGACCGGAAGAGTGCTCCCGGTGGGGGGTATTGAAAACAAAATCCTTGCAGCAAAAAGAGCAGGGATTAGAAATATTATCTTGCCCAAGGATAACCAAGCGGATATCAAGCATATTTCCAGGCAGAAAAAACAGGATTTAAAATTTTATTATGTTGATCATGTCCATCGGGTGCTAAAATTAGCAATTGCCTGAACAACCATCATGACCAGGAGTTTTTTATGTTGACTGATATTCTAAAAGAACAGAATATAACCATCTGTCAGGAGAAAATGGATTATCCTCAAGTTATCCAATGCCTGATCGATCTTGTGGATATTGACCAGGACCAGCAGCAGCAGATAGTAAATTTTATAAACTCCAATGAAAAATTAACTTCATCAACTCTGGGCAAGGGAGTGATGTTGTTTAAAGCTTGGCCGGTACAAATTCAATCAACCCATTGTTCCCTGTTGATATTTCCCCAGGGTTGTGAAATTGAAGCTTTCGACGATCAAATAATAACTATTTGTGGATTAATTGCGGCCCCCCAGGAAAAAGAACAGCAATACCATCAATTACTGATTTCCTGGCTGAGAATGCTGAATGAATCTTCGCTCAGAGATGATTTTATTGAATGCGACACTCCCCAAGAAGTTATCAACCTAATCAGGGAGGAGGAGAAAGAAATTGAAAGCACTTCCTGAATTTGATCTTTCCCAAACTTCCATGCGCAGCAAATACTGCGGAGAGATTAGAGATTCGGATTTAGGCAAGGATTTAACTTTAGTTGGCTGGGTCAACAGTAACCGTCAGCATGGAGGAATTAATTTTGTGGACCTCAGGGACAGATCTGGTTTAATCCAATTAGTATTTGCTCCGGAAGTATATAAAGATGCGGGAATCAAACTAGAAACATTAATCCAGGTATTTGGTGCAGTTAAACTCAGACCATCTGAAATGGTTAATCCCCACCTCCCTACCGGGAAATTTGAATTAGAAGTACAGAAATTTCAAGTAATATCCCAGCCCGAACATCTACCCTTTATCCCCGAAGACGAGGTAAAAGCCTCTTTTGAACTGAGGCTTCAATACCGCTACTTGGATTTAAGAAGACCATTGATGGTTAAAAATTTAATAATAAGAAACAAAGTTATTCAAAGCATCCGAAATTTCCTTGAACAACATAAATTTTTAGAAATCGAAACACCCTATCTAACTTCCCCTACTCCGGAAGGAGCAAGGGATTATCTGGTTCCCAGCCGGATTCATCCTGGCAAATTTTATGCCTTGGCTCAGTCCCCCCAAATGTACAAACAGCTGCTGATGGTGGGAGGCATTGACCGTTACTATCAATTTGCCCGTTGTTTCAGGGATGAAGATCTCCGAGCTGACCGTCAACCAGAGCACACTCAGATTGACATGGAGATGAGTTTCGTTTCCCAGGAAGATGTTTTAAGTTTAGCAGAGAATTTAATGGTTCATCTGTTTAATGATGTTCTGGATGTAAACTTGGAAATCCCCTTTCCCCGGTTAAGTTATAATCAAGCCATGATCAAATACGGTACGGATAAACCGGATTTAAGATTTGATCTGGAGATAGTAGATATCACCGAACAAGCTCAAAAATCGGATATGAATATTTTAAAAAACTCAGAATGTACCCGGGCATTGATGGTAGAAAATTTTCTTCCTTCCAGAAAAGATATCACTGAATTGGAGAATCAAATAAAACAACAGGGGGGGGGAGGTTTGCTTTGGACAAAGTACTCCGAACATAAGTACTCCGGACCTTTTGCCAAATTTATCACCCCAGAGATTATTGAAATTGCTAATCCTGATAAAAGAGAGGGAACTATGTTTGCAGTCTCCGGCAGTACTTCAACCGTAGCCAAATGCCTGGGATTGCTGAGAACTGAAGTAGCCAAAAAAGAAAATTTATACAGTAAAAAATGGGCTTTTGTCTGGATTGTTGATTTTCCTTTATTTGAATTAAATGACCAGGGACAGATGGAACCATGCCACCACATATTCACTATGCCCCATTCTGAAGATTTACATCTTTTAGACACCGATCCCATAAAAGTACGCGGACAGCAGTATGATATTGTCCTCAACGGGATTGAATTGGCATCAGGCAGCATCAGAAATCATCTTCCCCAGCTGCAGAGAAAATTATTTTCAATTATGGGACTAACCGATCAACAGATTGATCAAAGATTCGGCTTTTTACTGGAATCATTTAAATACGGTGCTCCTCCTCATGGAGGAATAGCTCCGGGGTTGGACCGGCTGGTTATGCAGATGACGGATATGAAATCAATAACCGAAGTAATCGCATTTCCCAAAACTTTACAAGCTGCCGGTTTAATGGAAAAATGTCCCCGACCAGTTGAACAACAACTTTTAAATGAATTGAACTTAGAGTTAACTAAATCGGAAGGACTAGATGGAAATTAAAGTATATCCCCACCCCTGTCTGAAAACTCCTGCTTCACCGGTAGAAACTGTTGATGAAAATATCAGGAACATAGTCCAGGAGATGATACCAGTGATGAGAGAGTTAGATGGAATTGGATTGGCTGCTCCTCAGGTTGGTTTATCCCTGAGCTTGTTCATTGTAGAAATACCCAATAAAGGTATTGTTGCTGCAATAAATCCTGAAATTGTTTTTTCCAATGAACAACTTAAGGTTATGGAAGAAGGATGTCTGAGTATTCCCGGACATTATCTTCCCCTCATCCGCCCCAGTAAAGTTAAAATTCAAGCAGTAGATTTAGAAGGACAAAAATTTGAGATAACCGGAGAGGATTTAATAGCCCGGGCGTTCTTACATGAAATTGATCATCTCCGGGGGAAATTAATTATTGATCACTTGTCCCCTGAACAGAGAATTGAATTTGAAAGAAATTTAACCTTGTAGTTTTTTAAACCACCAATTAACCGCAGAGGTAAATAATCTATTTCATATATATTTACTTGAAATGAATAAATCCAGGTTAAGTGTTTAATCCTCCCGAAAATTCTATATTTTCTCCATAGAAAATAATACATTTAAATCAATTTAATCATTTACCTGGATATACTGTTTTTTAAAATGTTATTTTTTTATAACAAAAACATTTTATTTATTGACAAAGATTATCAGTTGAGGTAGTTCATTTAGATATGCTTACTAATCTAGCTTCCATAATTAGTATCCGGCATAGTTATAAGTCAAAAGAACAAGTGACAAAGATTGGTTTCCCCTTAAACAATTTGTGGTCGGTTAATCACCTGGTCAGGTTAAACTTGTTGTTAACAGTTCACCTTGGGTGGTTTTATCAATTGGAATCTAGAGTTCCTGGAAAACAATTAACAAGGACAGATATTTGATGAAAATTTACGAGTATCAGGCAAAAAATTTGTTTTCTCAACATGAAATTCCAGTACCCCTGGGAAAAACAATTGATAATCCCCAACAGCTGGATTCAATTTTTTCTGAATTCAATTCACCAGGAATTGTGCTTAAAGCTCAGGTATATACAGGGGGTAGAGGCAAAGCGGGGGGAGTAAAACTAACTGATGATCTTGATCAAGCCAAAATATTAGCCCGGGAAATTCTGGATATGAACATAAAGGGGCTTCCAGTTAAAACTGTTTTAGTGGAACAGCAAATAGATATAAAAAGTGAGTTTTATCTCAGCTTTATCCAGGACCGGGATAATTCTTGTTTTAAATTGATTTTTTCTCCCCAGGGGGGAATGGATATAGAAGAACTGGCTAGAGTTAATCCCGATAAAATCTGGATGAAAGCAATAAAGTATTTTCCCGGGCTACAATCTTATCAGATCCGGGAAATTCTTACCCAACTGCCTGAAATTTCTTTATCCGCCAAAAAAAGTCTATATACAGCAATTAACAAATTATACAATCTGTTCATCGCAACTGAATCCAGTCTGGTAGAAATCAATCCTCTGGTCATCACCGGTGAAGATAAATGCCTGGCTTGTGACGCCAAAGTAGTAATTGATGATAATGCTTTATTCAGACACCCTCAATTAGCTTCACTGCGAATTCCTGAACACGAAGATCCTTTTGAACGAGAAGCCAAAGAGAAAAAATTGAATTATGTAAAATTAGATGGAAATGTCGGCTGCATGGTAAATGGAGCAGGTTTAGCCATGACTACTATGGATGTGATTAAACATTATCAGGGTCAACCCGCCAATTTCCTGGATATCGGAGGGGGGGCAAAATCACAACAAGTTTATGATGCTCTTTCCATAATTGTTAA
The DNA here is from genome assembly GCA_001412365.1 of Desulfuromonas sp. SDB. Lineage (GTDB taxonomy): Bacteria > SDB-A > SDB-A > SDB-A > SDB-A > SDB-A. Next base: position 8,983 of record LKUE01000331.1, read on the forward strand.
AGATCCTGCGGTAAAGGTGATATTTATCAACATCTTCGGAGGCATAGTTAGATGTGATCAGGTGGCTGAAGGAATTATCCAGGCAAAGAATAAATTAAACATAAATCATCCCATGGTGATAAGACTAATCGGAACTAACGATCAACTTGCCTATAAATTATTGAAAAATGAAAATCTCCAGGTTTTTACAGAAATGTCAGAAGCAGCCAAACAAGCGGTAAAATATCTGGAAGAATCCCCTAAATAAAAGGAATAAAATATGAGTATTCTTATAGATCAAAACTCTCGTATTATTGTTCAGGGAGCAGCAGGTGTGGAAGGGCAGTTTCATCTGGCTAAAATGATAGAATACGGCTCCAAGGTAGTAGCAGGAGTTGATCCTGCGTTTAAAACCGACAGGGTGGGCGGAATACCTGCGTATCCGACAGTTAAACAGGCAGTGGAAAATCACCAAGCTGATACCAGTATAATATTTGTACCTGCTCCTTTTGCTTATGATGCAGTTTTAGAAGCACTGGAACACGGCTTAAGTTTAATTGTAATAATTACCGAAGGGGTACCGGTCAATGACATGATAAAAATAAAGCAACTGACCAAATTTTCTTCAACCACTATAATTGGTCCAAATTGCCCGGGATTAATTTCTCCGGGAAAAGCCAAGCTGGGAATTATGCCCGGTCATATCCATCTTCCCGGTTCAACCGGGGTCATTTCCAGAAGCGGAACTTTAACTTATGAGGTGGTGCAGTCTCTGACCAAAGCAAATTTGGGGCAGTCAACCTGCGTGGGCATTGGGGGAGATCCCATACCCGGCAGCACTTTTATAGATATTTTAAAACATTTCAATGAAGACCCCCAAACTGAACAGGTGGTTTTAATTGGAGAAATCGGGGGCAGTGAAGAGGAAAAAGCGGCAAGTTACATTCAGCAAGAATTCACCAAGCCGGTAGTGTCATTTATTGCAGGAAAGACCGCCCCCCCTGAAAAGACCATGGGTCATGCAGGGGCTATCGTATCCGGAGGTAAAGGTACTGCTCAAGGAAAAATTCAAGCTTTAATCAATGCAGGAATAAAAGTTGCTTCAATTCCTGATGAAATTGTTAATTTAATAAAAAATAAATAATTAATGATAAAACAATTAATAATTCCAGTTATCCCCTAACCCCAAGAGGTTTTTATGGCAAAAAAAACTAAATATTTGTACATCAAAAAAAACTGGTGTAAACAATGCATGTTCTGTGTAGAGTTCTGTCCCCGGGATGTGATTGAAGTGGGTGAAGACGGTTATCCCAGGATAGTGGACATTACTAAATGCAGAGAATGCACTCTATGCATATCCCTCTGCCCTGAATTTGCAATTATCACCGAGCCTGAAGTAACAGAACAGTTAGAGGTGAGATAATGCTATTTTACAAGTTATACAAAGATGAACAAGGCAGGAAAGTGGGCTTTCTTCAAGGAAACGAAGCCTGTCTGGAAGCAGCTTTAATTGCCGGATTGAAATTTTTTGCAGGTTATCCTATTACCCCATCTTCTGAAATTGCCGCAGTGGCGGCGGAAAAACTGCCCATGTACGGAGGAAGATTTATTCAAATGGAGGATGAATTAAGTTCCATGGCGGCAATTGTGGGAGCTTCAATGACCGGAAAAAAAACCATGACTGCAACCAGCGGTCCGGGATTTTCTCTAAAGCAGGAAAATTTAGGATATGCCTGTTTAAACGAGGTGCCCTGTGTAATTGTGAATGTGCAGAGAGGTGGACCCAGCACCGGGCTGCCCACTCAAGTTTCTCAAGGTGATGTAATGCAAGCTAAATGGGGATCCCACGGCGATCATCCCATTATCGCCTTATCTCCTTCCTCGGTGCAGGAAGTTGTCGAACTTACCATTCAGGCTTTTAATTTTGCCGAACAATACCGCAATCCGGTTGTTTTACTGATGGATGAAACCGTAGCCCATATGAGGGAAAAAATAGTTTTCCCCCTGGCTGAGGAAACTGAAATTATCAATCGTCATCATTCTGAAGTTGACCCTCAGAAGTATAAGCCCTTCGACACCAGCTTTGGAGACATTCCCCCATTTGAAAACTTCGGAAGTGAATACAGATATTTTATAACTGGTCTGATTCATGATGAATACGGTTATCCTACCACTAAACCCCTGGAAGTAAAAAATTTATTAGACCGAATTCACCGGAAGATAAATGATCACACCCAACAGTTAAGTCTGTTTGAACAATATCAAACTGAAGATGCAGAAACATTAATTATATCCTACGGTTCACCGGTGAGAAGCTGTTTGGGAGCAATGGAAGCGGGAAGAAAAAAGGGAATGAAAATTGGAGTTCTTCAGTTGAAAACTATCTGGCCGTTTAATCCTGAGATATTTACAAAACTACCCTCTAAAATTAAAAATATATATGTAGTGGAATTGAATATGGGTCAGTTAATCCTGGAAATCGAACGAGTAATAAAAAGAAAAGTAAATATACAGGGTATCAATAAATACGATGGCTTGTTCATCTCTGATCAGGAAATTTTAAAATACCTAGAACAACAACAAGGAAAAAAATCATGATGCAGGATATTATTCATCAATATCTCCGCCCCTCTAAGAAATTCCCTCATGTTTGGTGCCCCGGCTGCGGAGACGGAATTGTATTATCGGCAATTGTCAGAGCTATTCACAGTCTGGGAAAATCTAAAAATGAGACTGTATTAGTTTCAGGAATCGGCTGTTCATCCCGTGCTCCGGTATATGTAGATTTTCCTGCTCTCCATGGGACCCATGGCAGGGCATTAGCTTTTGCCACCGGGATTAAAATGGCTAATCCGGAATTAACTGTAGTGGTAATCACCGGAGATGGTGATGGTTTAGCTATCGGGGGCAATCATTTCATCCACGCCTGCCGCCGGAATATTGACATTACTGCAGTTGTATTCAACAACAGTATTTACGGGATGACCGGAGGTCAATACTCCCCCACCATGAAAGTAAACGATTATGGGGCTACCGCACCTTACGGCAATATTGAAAGACCCTTTGATGTATGTGATTTAGCTTCTGCGGCCGGAGCAAATTTTGTGGCCAGAGCTACCGCCTACCATGCAATAATGCTGGAAAAATTCATTAAAATGGGCATTGCTAAAAAGGGACTATCCATTATTGATGTCATAACCCCCTGCCCTACACTATATAGCTTTTACAACAAAGCGGGAAAAAATATTGATATGATGGAAAGCATTCGCGATCGAACTATTACCATTCAAAAAGCGGAACAGTTATCGGATGCTGAAAAAGAGGATAAAATCGTGGTAGGAATTTTTGCTAATCGAGACTTTCCTGAATATACCGGAATATACAGTGATCTGATGGAGAGAGCTAAAAGGAGTGTAAAAGATGAAGAACTTCTATGAAATTAGGCTCAGCGGTTCGGGTGGACAAGGTCTGATAACCATGGGAATGATTATGGGGGAAGCAGCAGCCCTGTTTGACCATAAATATGTGGTTCAAACCCAGAGTTACGGTCCGGAAGCCAGGGGTGGTGCATGCAAAGCCGAATTAATTATTAGTAATTCCAGGGTGAATAATCCAAAACCAATAACTGTAGATATATTATTAACTCTTTCCCAGCCTGCTTATGACAAATATATTCCGGATGTCAAACCGGGAGGGATTGTCATTATTGATTCATCCCTGGTTAAGTATAAAAAAGGGAAAGGAGTCTATCCTCTTCCCATAACTACTTTTGCGGAAAAAGATATTGGGTTAAAAGTGACTGCTAATGTGGTGGCTTTAGGAATCATCTGTTCTCTTACCAAAGTGGTAAGTTATAATGCCCTGGAAAGAGCATTGTTGAACAGAATTCCTCCTGGCACTGAAAATATAAATAAAAAAGCGCTTAGCTTTGGCAAATCTTTAAAATTTAAAGATAACATTTAATGGGATAAGGAGAATTGTAAATGCGAGAAATTAAGGTTTCCCAAATAACTGAGATAGTCAAGGATCTTTGTATTAAAGCTTGTACTGAACTAAATCCCGATGTTCAACAGGCAATTGCCCAAGCTCTGGAAAATGAACCTTCAGAAGCGGGGAAAGCGGTGTTAAGACAGCTACTGGACAACGCCGACATTGCCCGTTCAGAGAAAATCCCTATCTGTCAGGATACTGGTTTTACCGTGGTTTACCTGGAACTAGGTCAACAAGTCAACTTAACTGACGGATCCCTGAACGATGCCATTAACCTGGGAGTGAAGCAGGGTTATACTGAGGGTTATTTGAGAAAATCCATAGTTAAAAATCCCCTGCTGGCTCCAGAAAATACCAAGGACAATACTCCTGCCATTATCCATACTGATATTGTCCCCGGAGACAAATTAAAAATTTCAGTACTTCCCAAGGGGGGAGGGTCTGAAAATATGAGTAGGATTAAAATGATGAAACCGGCGGATGGAGTGGAAGGAGTTAAGAACTTTGTCATAGAAACAGTAAATCAAGCCGGGGCAAATCCCTGTCCTCCCATTGTGGTTGGAGTAGGCATGGGGGGAACATTTGACCATGTCGCCTATTTAGCCAAAAAAACCCTGCTCCGGAAAATTGGGCAGAGAAATCCCGATCCCCGATTAGCGGAATTAGAAGTAGAATGGTTAAAAGAAGTTAATAAATTAGGAATCGGACCGGCAGGTTTGGGGGGCAGAACTACTGCTTTAGATTTATTTATCGAAGAATTCCCCCGGCATATAGCCACTTATCCAGCAGCAGTTAATATTCAATGTCATGCTGATCGCTCAAAAACTTTTATTTTATAACAAGGAGATATCATGGGTGCGGTTAAAATAAATACTCCACTAAACGATGAGGTAATTAAAACCTTAAATATCGGAATGGAGGTTTATCTTTCCGGTATTGTGTACACGGCAAGAGATGCAGCGCATAAGAAATTACTGGAGTTAATAGATAAAAATGAACAGCTGCCATTTGATATCCAGGGCAGTGTCATTTACTATGTGGGCCCATCTCCGGCTAAGCCTGGTCAACCCATCGGAGCAGCCGGTCCCACCACCAGTTATCGTATGGATCCATTTGTACCTGCCATGTTTGAAGCTGGAATGAAAGGTATGATTGGTAAGGGTCAGCGCAGTCAACAGGTAATTGATTATATCAGCAAATATACCGGGGTTTATTTTGGAGCAACCGGAGGAGCAGCAGCGTTGTTGGCTAAATCAGTTAAAGCTGCTGAAGTTATCGCTTTCCCCGAACTAGGGGCAGAGGCAATAAGAAAACTGGAAGTACAGGATATGCCCTTAATTGTAATAAACGATTGTTACGGCAAAGACTTATATCAACAAGGCCGTAGCAAATGGGCGATAAAGTAGGTAGTAATTATGAGTGAACAAAAGTTAAAACCTAAAGTTGCTTTTTACTGGTGCGCTTCCTGCGGAGGATGTGAAGAAGCAGTTGTTGATTTGGCAGAAGATATTTTAGATGTAGTGGAAAAAATTGACATAGTATTTTGGCCGGTGGCAATGGATTTTAAAAAGCAGGATGTGGAAAACTATTCAAATGGCGAAATTGCAGTGTCTTTCATCAATGGAGCGATAAGAACTGAGGAACAGCTGGAGATGGCCAGACTTCTACGAAAAAAATCCCAACTGGTCGTCGCTTTTGGATCTTGTTCCCACCTGGGAGGAATTCCAGGACTGGCTAATCTTTATTCCAGGGAAGATCTTTTTGACACCTATTATAATAAACTTCCTTCCAATGACAATCCCCGCAAGATATTACCTTTAACTGAAACTGAAACCGATAAAGGAACCATAACCCTCCCCGAAATTCACCGAACAGTGAAAGCGTTAAATCAAGTAATCAATGTAGATTACTACCTTCCCGGCTGTGCTCCTCCTCCCGATCTCATTCTCAACGCTATCCAGGCAATTTTAGAAAATAACTTGCCTCCCCTCGGTTCAGTGTTGGCTCCGGAAAAATCATTATGCGATACCTGCCCCCGTAAAGATTCCAAACCGGATAAAATATTGATAAAAAAAATTAACCGGATTTCTCTAACTGAAATACCCCCGGATAAATGTTTCCTGGCGGAAGGAGTGATTTGCATGGGACCGGCAACCCGTTCCGGGTGCGGAGAAAGATGTATTAATGCTAATATGCCCTGCCGGGGATGTTTTGGCCCCACCAGTGCAGTTGAAGACCAAGGGGCAAAATTTTTATCCGCCCTGACTTCGATAATTGACAGTGAAGATGAACAGGAAATAAAAGCCATTCTCGATTCAGTTATTGATCCTACCGGATTATTTTACATGTACAGCTTAGCTTCATCAGTTAAGCGGAAGTACCAAGATTTCAAGTGAGGTAAACATGTCAGAAAGAATTGTAATTGATCCCATCACCAGATTAGAAGGACATGGGAAAATTGATATAATCCTGGATAAAAAGGGGAATGTTGATCAAGCTTATTTTCAAGTTCCCGAACTAAGAGGATTTGAAAAATTCTGCGAGGGAAGACTAGCTGAAGAACTGCCCCGGATTACTCCTAAAATATGTGGAGTATGTCCCACTGCCCATCACATGGCTTCAGCAAAAGCCCTGGACGATTTGTACAAAGTAGAGCCTCCTCCCACTGCTAAATTGATAAGAGAAATGGTCAATTCCGCCTTCGTGTTTGAAGATCATATTCTACATTTCTTCTATCTGGGGGGACCTGATTTTCTGGTAGGTCCCCAGCAGCATAAATCACAGCGAAACATCCTGGGAGTAATTTCCAAGGTGGGGGTGGATGCGGGAAAGAAAGTCATTGAAATTAGAAAAAAGATGAGAAATATAATCACCAAACAGGGAGGAAGGGTTATCCATCCGGTTTGTAATCTACCCGGGGGTGTTTCCAAAGGAGTAACTCCGGAAGATCAAGCCCTGTACATTGAAACCGCCCAGCAAGCAATAGACTTTTCCCGATTTGCCCTGGAAGCATTTGAAAATTTAGTTTTAAAAAACGATGAATATCTGGAGTTGATTTCAGGGGACATTTACTATCTGGAAACTTACTACATGGGTCTGGTGGATGATCAAAACAAAGTAAATTTATACGACGGAAAGGTAAGAGTAGTAGATCCCCAGGGCAAGGAATTTGTTAAATTCGCACCTAAAGATTATCTAAAGCATGTTCGAGAGCATGTGGAAACATGGACTTATCCTAAATTCCCTTATCTGAAAAAAGTAGGATGGAACGGATTTACCGATGGAATGGACAGCGGAATATTCAGAGTTGCTCCCCTGGCCAGGTTAAATGCAGCCGAAGGTATGGCTACTCCCGCCGCTCAACAGGAATATGAAAAGATGTTCGACCAAATGGGAGGAAAACCATTACACCACACCCTTGCCTACCACTGGGCACGTTTAATTGAAGCTTTGTACGCAGCAGAAAGAGTAAAGCAGCTTGCTGAAGATTCCCGGATTACCGATCCCCACATAAGAAACATTCCTGAGTCCACCCCTGATGAAGGGGTGGGGATTGTCGAAGCCCCCCGGGGAACTCTTATTCATCATTATCAAACTGACCCTCAAGGTAAAATTACTCAAGCTAATCTGATTGTTGCCACCGTCCATAACAATGCTGCCATTTGCATGTCTATCGAAAAAGCAGCAAAAAAGCTGATAAACAACCACAATATATCCGAAGGGATACTGAACATGGTGGAAATGGCTTTTCGGGCTTATGACCCCTGTTTCGCCTGCGCCTCTCATTCCCTGCCTGGTCAAATGCCCTTGATTGTTCAAATTTTTAATCATAACCATAATAAAATTGATGAACTAAGAAGGGATTGAATATGAATAACAAACTTACTTTGGAGAATATTCAACAGTTTGATCTGGATGAATTTCAGGAAATATCCGGAGAAAATATCTTTGCCTGCTATCAATGCGGCAATTGTTCTGCAGGCTGTCCGGCCGCAGACTTTATGGATCTAGCTCCCCATGAGGTGATTCGCCTGCTTCAACTTGGTCAAATTGATGAAGTAGTTAAAACCAACACCGTGTGGATATGCGCTGCCTGTGTAACCTGTAGGGTAAGATGCCCCAAAGGGGTTGACCTGTCCAAGATAATGGAAGCAGTCCGGCAGATAGTTTTGCGTAAGAAAAACAATTATGTGGATTTAAATAAGATAGAATCTGAATTGAGAGAAAAACTTCCTCAAATCGCCCTGGTGGGCAATTTCAGAAAGTTTACTCTGTAGTTTAGATTTTTCAGTGGAGGATAGCTAATGGAAATATCATATTATCCTGGTTGTACCCTGAAAACTTCAGCAAAAAATTATGAAAAAACAGGGTTAGCCTTACTTCCTATCTTTGATATCAGTCCAGTTGAAATCAAAGACTGGGTGTGCTGCGGAGCAACCTATTCTTTAACCTCTGATAATTTAATGTACCAGCTTGCCCCTATTCGTACTTTAATCAGGGCTAAGGAATCAGGCAATCCCCGACTTCTGACTCTTTGCGACATGTGCTACAACACCTTGAAGAGAGCCGCACTATTTATTGAAAATGATGAAGAAAAAAGAGAAAAAATTAAAAATTTCATGGATGAAGAAGAAACTGATTATCGGGGAGATGAAGTGGAGGTAGTGCATCTGTTAACTTTGCTCAATGAAATTGGTTCACAAAAAATTTCTGAAAAGCTGGTTAAATCTCCCCTGGACTTAAAAATTGCAACTTATTACGGATGTATGCTGCTTAGACCCAAAGAAATTCAAGCTGACTCTGCGGAAAACCCACAGTTAATGGAAAACATATTTCAAGGTATGGGAGTGGAAGTTGTTGAGTATCCTTTTAGAACTGAATGCTGCGGTTCTTATCAAATTGTCAACCGCAGGGAAATAATTTTGGATAGAACAAAAAAGATAATATCTTCCGCGGTTAAAAATAATGCTGATTTGATGGTGTTAAGCTGTCCTCTATGCGATTACAACTTAGAAGCCACCCAGAAAGAGCTAATCGAACAAGACAGTAACTTTAAACCGCTTCCGGTTTTATATTTCTCTCAGCTGCTGGCTTTGATCCTGGGTATTGACCCTGAAATTAATGATTGGTCATTGCATAATATTGATCCTACACCAGTTTTAAAGAGGAAAGGTTTATTATGAAAAGGATAGGCGTTTTTATATGCCACTGTGGTATAAACATCGCGGGAACAGTGGATATTGAAAAGTTAACCTCACAAATCAAAGAATACCCTAATGTTGTTCACGTTGAAAACTATAAATACATGTGTTCTTCTCCCGGTCAGCAATTAATCAATCAGCAGATCATGGACAAAAATCTTGATGCGGTGGTGGTTGCTGCCTGTTCACCCTCTCTTCATGAGAATACCTTCAGAACCTCAGTCCAGCGGGTGGAGATGAATCCCTATAACTGCGAAATTGCCAATATTCGAGAGCAATGCAGCTGGGTACATGATGATAAACAAATTGCCACAGACAAAGCGGCGAAAATAATTAAGTCCATGGTGGAGAAAACTGTCCTGGATGAACCTTTAATGCCCATCACTGTACCCGTGAACAGAAAGGCATTGGTAATAGGGGGCGGAGTAGCAGGGATGCAGGCAGCTTTAAATATTGCCAATAACGGCTATGAGGTAATTTTAGTGGAAAGGGAATCTTCAATCGGCGGACACATGGCTATGTTATCGGAAACATTCCCCACCTTGGATTGTTCTCAATGTATCCTTACTCCAAAGATGGTTGAAGTAGATCAGCATCCCAATATCACCTTAATAACTTATTCCGAAGTAGTTGAAGTTTCCGGATTTGTAGGAAATTTTAAAGTCAAGATAAAACAAAAGGCAAAATATGTGGATTGGGAGAAATGCAACGGATGCGGAGATTGTATTACCGAATGTCCTATCAATACTCCCAGTGAATTTGAACAGCAGCTGGGAGAACGTCATGCCATCTACCGTCCGTTTCCCCAGGCAGTTCCCAATAAAGTAATTGTAGATATGGATGAATGCATTCAGTGTATGGTTTGTCAGGTTTTCTGTCCCACTGATGCAATTGATTTTAACCAGAAAGATAGCATTGTTGAACAGGAAGTGGGGGCAATTGTTTTAGCTACCGGATATCAACTGTATTCTCTTAAAAATCTACCTGAATACGGAGGGGGAGAGATAGAGGATGTGATTGACGGTCTCGCCTTTGAAAGATTACTTTCCGCTTCCGGTCCTACCCAGGGCGTGGTTAAAAGACCTTCCGATGGGAAAATTCCCCAGGATGTCGTTTTTATCCAGTGCGCAGGTTCCCGGGATCCTGAAAACCATATGCCCTACTGTTCCCGAATTTGCTGTATGTATACAGCTAAGCATGCTATGCTGTACAAGCACAGAGTTCATCAGGGCAGAGCTTATATATTTTACATGGATATCCGTTCCGGGGGCAAGGACTACGAAGAATTTGTGCAGAGAGTTATGGAAGAGGAACGGGTAGTATATCTGAGGGGCAAAGTATCCAGGTTATATGAAGAAGATGGAAAAGTGGTGGTATGCGGAACGGATACCTTAACCCGCAGAAATGTGGAAATAAAAGCTGATTTGGTGGTTACCGCAACCCCCATCAGACCGATTGAGGATATTGATCAGTTATCCAAGCTTTTTAAAATCAGTATCAATCAAAATGGCTTTTTAACTGAAGCTCATCCCAAACTCCGACCGGTGGAATCGTTAACCTCCGGAATTTATTTAGCTGGCTGCGCTCAAGCCCCCCGGGACATCCCGGACACAGTTGCACAAGCCTCGGGAGCTGCTTCCATGGTTTGTGCTTTATTTTCCTCTGACCAGTTATATCATGATCCCATAATTGCAGGAGTAGATGAAGACCTCTGTTCAGGATGCGGTATCTGTGTAGGAGTTTGTCCTTACAGTGCTCGAACATTGAATCGTGAAAAAGGAATAGTGGAAGTCAATGAAGTGCTCTGTGAAGCATGCGGAGCATGCTCTGCCGCCTGTCCTTCCGGGGCAGCTCAGCAGAGAAATTTCACCGACATTCAGTTGAAAAACATGGTCAAGGCAATTCTTGGTTAACCTTGTAGAGAAGGGATTAAATATGTATGAACCTAAGATAGTTGCATTTTTTTGTAAATGGTGTACTTCTGCCGGAGCTGACCTGGCCGGAACATCCCGGCTTAAATATCCCCCCAATGTGGTGGGAATCAGGGTAATGTGTTCCAGCCGGATTGATCCCGAACATATTATGGCTGCTTTCCGCAATGGAGCAGACGGAGTTTTCATCGGGGGATGCCACCCCGGGGATTGTCATTATCAAACCGGTAATTATCAGACTTTAAAAAGGATAACCTTGCTTAAACAGATGATTGAAGATTTAGGAATAAATCCCCAACGGTTAAGATTGGAATGGATATCCGCGGCAGAAGGTCAACGGTTTTCCGAAATAATAAAAGAATTTACCCAACAGGTAAAAAATCTAGGTCAATTAAAAAGTGAACCATTGCAGTGATATTTTTATGAGCCAAACCAAGAAAATAATTGTAGGTATGGGAAATTCCATTCTTGGAGACGACGGTTTAGGATGTTACATCACCTCCCGGCTTCAACAGGAAAACCTGGATTATCAAATTGTAACCTCACCCTCATCCGGTTTCAACTTAGCTGATCATATTATTGATAAAGATCAAGCAGTTTTTATCGATTCAATTATAACCGGCAAGCATAACCCTGGTGATGTTATCACTTACTGTTTGGAAGATTTTAAATCCTGTCAACCATTCAGCATCCATTCAACTGACCTGGCAAATGCAATTCAACTCTATCAGAAGTTCAATATTCCCATTCCCTCCCAGATTTTATTTATTGCAGTTGAAGTAAAGGATAACTACACCTTTAAAGAAAATTTCAGTCCGGAAATCAGTGAAAATATTGATCATATCTACAATCAGGTAAAATTTAAAATATTTGATTTTTTTAGCTGCACTAACCGAGTTAAAGAATACAAAGGAGGAATTAATGGCTAAGCAAGAACATCAGAATATTATGGATAAGATTGCTTCAGCAAATAAATCAGTAACTACCGGGGTTGATGAAAAGGATATTGAGCACTGGGTAACCATATACATCATGGGAGACGAATATAAAGTCCCTGCTGATCTTACCATTATGCAAGCGATGGAATTTGCCGGTTTTAAATTCACTCGATCCTGCGGCTGTCGGGCAGGCTTTTGCGGAGCCTGCTCTACAGTGTACCGATTAAAAAATGATTACAAGCTTCAAACGGATATGGCCTGCCAGACCAGGGTTCAAGACGGAATGTTTTTAGTTCAGATCCCCTTTGCCCCTGCAGATAAAGCAGCTTACCTTATTAATGAGGAAACTTATCAACCAAATATTTTCATCAAGTACTATCCGGAAATAGCCAGATGTGTTTCCTGCAATACATGTACTAAAGCATGCCCTCAAGACTTACAGGTGATGGATTACATCCAGGCAGCATTGCGGGGAGATTTTGCCAGAGTGGCTGAACTTTCCTTTGACTGCATACAATGCGGTCTTTGTGCAATTAGATGTCCTGCGGAAATTGTCCATTATCATGTGGCTCAGTTAGGCAGAAGAATGTACTCAGTACATGGATTGAAAAAAGAAGAAAATGTTGAAAACAGAGTCAAAGAAATTGAAAAGGGAAAGTTTAACCAGGATTTCAAAAAATTCCTGGATATGGATGAACAAGAAATCAAACAAGCCTACCGGGATCAACAAAAATCAAAAGAAGTTTACTGATAGAAATAATCATCTAACTCTGAAAAAGGAGTTTAATATGGCTAAAAAGTACACCCTGATCAACGGATATCCTGAATATATGAGGGAATCAATAAAGTTGGTGGAGAAAACCAGGAATAAACGGGTGGGAAAACTTCCCAAGCCCATGACCTTGGAAGAAAGAGATGAACTGCTAAATCTGTGCCATCCAGATTATGCACCAGGGGGTAAAAGGAAAATTTCAGTAGGAGTAAATCAGGGAGATATTGCTCCCAATGAGGTAGCTGATCTTCTGGAATCAAAACCTTTAGTAGATTCCAAAGATATTGATCTAACCAAACCTGATTTTGAAACTGATTTGTTGATCATAGGAGGTGGTTTAGCCGGAACTTCAGCCGCCTTGCTGGCTAATGATAATGGAATTCCCGCTGAAAAAATTTTGCTGGTGAACAAACTCAGACATGGAGACTCCAACTCAATTATGGCTCAAGGAGGAACTCAAGCTGCCGACCGGCCTAATGATTCACCGGCTATTCATTTCATTGATGCCCTGGGGGGTGGGCATTTTACCAATAAACCAGAAGTGTTAAAAGCTTTAGTGGAAGAAGCTCCCTTATCAATCAAATGGCTATGTGATTTAGGGGTACTTTTTGATCGTGAGCCAGATGGAAGTTTTACCGAACTTTCCGGAGGGGGGACTTCCCGAAAGAGAATGCATGCCTGCCGTGACTATACCGGTATGGAAGAATTAAGGGTAATAAGAGATGAGTTCAGAAGCAGGAATATCCCTTTCCTGGAATTTTACCCTGCTATTGAACTGCTCACTGATCCTGAAAACGGTAAAGTAACCGGTGCTTTACTGTGGGGACTGGAAACCAAAGAATACATGGTGGTAAAAGCTAAAGCCACCATAATGGCTACCGGAGGTTTTGGAAGGCTGCATATCCGGGGATTCCCCACCACCAATCATTACGGAGCCACCTATGACGGAGCAGTAATTGCCTATCGGGCTGGAGCTAAGCTGAGAGATACGGACACTGTTCAGTATCATCCTACGGGAGCTGCTTATCCTCAACAGATAATTGGACTATTGCTTACTGAAAAATTACGCACCAGTGGTGCTCAGCCTTTGAATAAAAAAGGAGAGTCATTTGTTTATCCTTTGGAACCCAGAGATGTTGAGGCATCCGCATTCATCCGGGAATGCTATATCAATGATAACGGAGTGTCCACTCCTTCCGGAATGAAAGGCATTTGGCTGGATACTCCCATGATTGACCTGGTCAAGGGCAAAGGAGCGACTGCTAAATCCTTTCCCGGGATGATAAGAATGTTCAACCGTTTTGGCATTGATATGACTAAAGATCCGGTGCTGGTCTTTCCCACCCTTCATTATCAAAATGGAGGGATTGAAACTGATCCTGGTGGTAAAACCAATATCCCCGGTTTATTTGTGGCAGGAGAGGTTTCCGGAGGGGTTCACGGCAAGAACCGTTTAATGGGAAATTCCACTTTGGACTGCATTGTTTTCGGAAGAATCTCCGGGGTGGAAGCAGCTCAATATATAAAATCCTGCAAAGGCAAAGACAAACTTTCCCTTAATCATATTGACAATTGGAATCAACAACTCATTAATGCTAAAATTAAATCACCACTCAAGGCACCTATACTGTTTCCGGAATACCGGGGTAAAGCAGTACTGGCTAGAATGATAGATATTTTTTAACCCATGTTGACCAAGGGGGATTAATGGATGTAATCAAGGTTAAGTCTAATTATCCTAAACAAGAAAAATTAAAGGATGGGAATATTCTCAACATCCGCATAATGACCAAAGAGGATAAACCTTTAATAATCGAATATTTCAAAAAACTTCCCCATCAGGACATGATGTACTTCAGAATGGATATTACCTCAGAAGGTTTGGATTACTGGATCAAGAGGGAACAGGAAGAGCTGGCTATAACTTTGCTCGGGTTTATTGACCAGCAACTGGTGGGGATATCTGCCCTTCATCAAGATCTTGCTGCTTCATCATACCATGTGGGATATATTAGATTAAGTGTATCTGCTCAACATCGAAAAAAAGGAATTGCTTCCATTCTTGCTCACGAGATAAATGCAATTGCTTTTTCTTTGAATTTTGAAAAAGTATGTGTGGAATTAACTCCGGAACAAAAAAGTTCTAAAAATATTGTTTCCGACAAATTGGGATTTAAGCAGGAAGCAATTTTAAAAGATCACATTATGGATAAAAATAATCAAAAACACGACTTGATCATAATGTCCAATAACCCCAACGATGTATTAGCGCAATTAAAACAGAGAACTGTATTTACTGACACCAGATATGGTCAGGAATACTGATTCTTCAATAAAATTTTCTAAAGGAGATCAACATGGCGGAAAAGTACAATGTAGAAGAATTGCTGGCAAAAGCAAAAAAGCCAGCTGCTGATGCGATGAAATTACACCCCTATTACCAAGGTAAATTAGAAGTTACCACTAAATGCAGAGTAAAAGACTTCAATGATTTCGCAATTTGGTACACTCCGGGAGTAGCTGCTCCCTGCAGGGATATCCACAGCAATCCGGAAAAAATATTTGAACACACCAATAAGGGAAATTTCGTGGCGGTTGTATCTGATGGCACCAGGGTACTGGGACTAGGAGATATTGGTCCACATGCTGCCATGCCGGTGATGGAAGGAAAGGCTATCTTGTTTAAATATTTAGGAGGAGTAGATGCATTCCCCATCTGCCTGGATACCAAAGATCCCCAGGATATAATTAAAACCTGTAAATTAATTGAACCCTGCTTCGGAGGGATTAACCTTGAAGATATAGCCAAGCCCAAATGCTTCCGCATACTGGACACACTCCGGAAGGAAATGAAAATTCCGGTATGGCATGATGATCAGCAGGGTACTGCTGCAATTACTCTGGCAGGATTACTTAATGCAATTAAAATCGTAGGCAAGAAAAAAGAAGATGTTCGGATTACCATGATCGGAGCGGGAGCTTCCAATATTGCCATTTCCAGAGTCATGATTTCAGCCGGATTCCCTCCTGAAAATATAATCATGGTTGACACTAAGGGGACTTTGCACAAGGGCAGGAACGATCTCAATAACGATGAAAATAGAGAGAAATGGCATATGTGTGAAATTTCCAATAAAAAACAGCTTAAAGGTGGAATTGCAGAAGCACTTAAAGGAGCTGATGTCAGTATATCTCTGTCTAAACCAGGACCAGGAACAATTAAACCTGAATGGATTTCGGAGATGGCAGATGATGCAATTGTTTTCGCCTGTGCCAATCCAGTTCCGGAAATATGGCCGTGGGAAGCAAAACAAGCTGGAGCCAGAATAGTTTCTACCGGAAGATCTGATTTCCCCAACCAGGTAAATAATTCTCTGGGTTTCCCCGGAATATTCAGAGGAACCCTGGATGTTTATGCCAAGACCATTACCGATGAGATGTGTATAGCCGCAGCTGAAGAATTAGCTAAATGTGCGGAAGACAAAGGATTAAGAGATGATTATATTGTACCAACCATGGATGAATGGGAAGTATTCCCCCGGGAAGCAGTAGCAGTAGCATTAAAAGCTATTGAACAGGGAGTAGCCAGAATTTCCATGACTAAGGAACAGTTGTATGAAAAAGCCAGTTCAATTATAAAAAGAGCCCGAAAAGAAACTGAAGTACTGATGAAGGAAGGCTTGATAAAGATGGGAGAGTAATCTCCCATCTTCAAGGCAGTTTTTTTATGAATGAAGTAGATTTCAAGCATCCTTATTTCCATTTAAGGACATCTGATCTAGCTGATATCAATAATCCATACCCACCAAAAAAATCAACTCCGGTAAATCACAAAAATGAAAAAATTAGAGAAGTTATTGAGAAATTTCTGAAGTTATTTGACTGGTTTTGGGTTTGATTGAATATTGAATATCTAATTTTTTTTCAATTCTGAAATTAATGGATCATATCTCAATCTGCTTAAATTTTCAGTTATAAAGTCAGTGGCTAAAAGTTTACCGGAATTTTTACTGAAAATATCCCGGTAAATCTTGTTATGCCTCAGATAACCTCCCCAGGGATTTGGTATAAAACGATGATCTTGTTCATAAACTTTATAATAAAAGGGGATTGGCTGTTCACATCTCCATTGACCCTGTAAATAGGTTGAAGTCAAATTTAATTTTAATTGAAAAATGAAGCTGGTGTCATTTTTAATCTTTAAATCAATACTGGGATAGGCAATAGTTGCTCCGCTGCCAAAAGGTTGAGTGCGATCTACATCCGGAAACACATCAAAACCATGCCTCCATCTCTCGGTTACGGTTAAAGGAGTGTGAAGGGTCATCCAATATATTAAATTGGAAAGCTGGCACAGCCCTCCTCCCACCTCTGCTACTATTTCTCCATTGCGTAGAACCATCCCATCCACAAAACCCCGGCGATAGGTGGTTTTGCCTAAAATAAACCAAAATGAGAAGATTTGCCCCGGTTTTAATATCAACCCATTAAACCAGGGCAGGCTTATTTTCAAATTTATTAATTTATTTTTCTGCAGTTTTCTGTTTAAACCGGTTAAATTTCTCAATAAAATAGTTTGATGAGAAAATATTTCATGCTTCAACAACTCTGAATTAATTGATGTGGAAAGAAATCTATAATTTTTTTGCTGCCAAAAAGCTGATTTTATAAGATTATAATATCTGCCCAAGGTTCTCTTCCAGCCGGGTTGTTTTGGTCTGTTTAATACCTTTTTATATGTAAGTCTCATATTATTCATATTTAATTAGATTAATATTAAAGAATTTTTATTTTTTTTACAATTTATTAATTAAATAATTTGCTTATTTTAACAGTTGACTATAAAATAGATCAGGTTGATAAACATGTTAAACCTGCTTTATGATTGAAGCTGAACAAATAATAGGTGAAGTTGATCAAAGCAAAAGCCCTCAACTTCAACTGGTCGAATATCTTAATTTATCCGACAAATACAAACAAAAATCACAAACCCTGAAATCTTATTTAGCCGCTGAAAAAGCTCTGAAAATTGCCCAGGAACTAAATGATCAGGATAAAATCCAACAATCTTTAATCTTACTTGGTTTCAACAGCTTTTTGATGTCCGACTACCAGAAATCACTTGGATATTTTCAGCAAATCATTCAATCCGATCAGTATCCGCACTATACTGCCAGTGCTGATGAAGGAATTGGCATGGTATTGTTAAAACTAAACCAAAAACAAAAAGCACTGCAATATTTTCAAACTGCCCTGGAGATCAGAGAAAAATCAGGCAAGATGAAATCCATTCAACAAATTTACAACAATATTGCCAATTGCTATAGAAGTCTGGGCGATTATAAGAAAAGTGAAGATTATTTATCTAAATCTCTGGAAATAGCGACTTCCAGGAATGATGAAACAGTCACCGCAATTATTTTGAACAATCTTGGAGAGCTGTACAGAGAACAGAATAAATATGATCAAGCCTTAGATTACTACAGGAAAGCTTATGCCCTGCATGAAAAGTTAAATGAAAGCAGCAAAGCCTCTAAACCACTATTTAACATTGGATTGGTTTTAAAAGATTTATCAGAATTACAACAAGCCGAACAAAAGATACTTCAGGCATACCAGATTTTTGATCAAACCGGGCAGAAACTCAGTAAAATGTCAGCAGCAGAAGCTTTAGCAGAAATAATGGAAAGAAATCAAAATTTTGAAAAATCCACTTATTTCTTAAAAATTGCCCAGGAATTACAAAAAGAAATATTTGATGAAAATAAAAGCATTCAAATCGGGGAAATGACTGCAAAATATGAACTTGAAATCAAGAAAAAACAGGATCTGATAAACAATTTAAAAAACGTCAAATTAGCTAAAGCTCAACAGACCATTACCGAACAGAACCAAGAACTTGAAAAAAAGAACCAGGAGTTAATTGAAATAGCCAAAGCCAAAGACAATATTCTCCGGATAGTCTCCCATGATCTGAAAAATACTATCGGTTCAATAATAACTCTCACTCAGATGATTTTTATGAATGAGAATATTGACCCCCAGCTCAAAGAATCTTTGGAGATGATAAACCATTATGTGGACAGAGCCCTAATACTAATTGAAGATATTATGGAATTAAACCGGATTGAGATGCCTGATTTCAAACTTAACTTAACCGATGAAAATATTATCTTATTATTAAATGATTTTGCCCGGGATTTTTCGCAGTTAGCCCGAAAGAAGAACATAGCTTTTCAGTACAGTACTCAGATAGAACAGGCTATGTGTAAAATAGACTTGAACAGATTCTGGCAGATATTTCAAAATTTACTTTCCAATGCAATCAAATTCACTCATAAAGACGGAAAAATCGAATTAAAGGCAAAACTTACAGATATACAGTCAAAACAATACCTTGAAATTTCTATATCCGACAATGGGATAGGCATTTCCGAAGAAGTTATTGATCAAATTTTTGATAAATTCACTCCTGCACGCAGACCAGGTACTGAGGGTGAGCCAACTACCGGATTAGGATTATCAATAGTTAAGAAGCTGGTAGAAGCTCATCAGGGTCTCATTGATGTTCAATCTGAGGTGGATTCAGGGACAACATTTATTATTTCTTTCCCCACAATTTAACATCTTAATATAACGTAACATATAATCATAATTGATTATATAATTATTTTTAATTAATCATGTGTAAAGGAATTTTCCACTGGTAAAATCACGGTCGGCTTTGTCTATGGGAATTATTAAGCCATTCATCGCAATATAAACCCCTTTCCCCATCAGTTGAACTGCTCCCAAAGCCAAACCAAGATTGAACTCTGCATCTGAATCCTTGAATTTTTCCGGTTTAAATGAGCCGGTCAAGACAATGGTTTTATCTTTTATTGAATTTAAAAACCGGGCTGTTTCCAACATGGTATCTGTACCGTGGGTAATTAAAATATGTTTGTTTTGATCTTGCTGACAAATCTTCAATAACTTTTCCCGATCAGATAGGTCAATATCCATACTGTCCTTGGTAAATGCTGAAATCAAATGATAATTTAAGCATAAATCAATTTTACTTAATATTCTTAAAACCGCAGGTTCTCCTATTTCAAAACCGTATCCTTTGATTTTTCTGGGATAATCTTTATCAATAGTTCCTCCGGTTTGAATTATTGTAATTTGACCTACCTTCATCTGTATTACCTCCTCATCACACTTTTTACGGTCATTGAAATGAAGTAAATCAAAGTCCCAGAAGTCACCATAGTCGCTCCGGGTGGGGTTTTCAGAAAATAGGAAAGAAACAGTCCGCCCACTATGATAAATAAATTAAATACTATGCCCCACCAAATAATCCCCCGGTAATTGCTACTCAGCAATGAGCCAAAACTTGCGGGTAAAACCACTAGTGCGGAAACCAAAATAATGCCCACCATTTTCATACTCACTACAATTATGGCGGCAAGAAGAAATAGCATAATTGTATCCAGTAATCCAACAGAAACTCCGCTGATTGTAGCAACTTCTTCATCAAAAGTCAGAAATAATATCCGGTTGAAAAAAAATAAAATTAAAAACAGAAAAATCATCAGCAAGCCCAAAGCAGTCCAGATGTCAAAAGATCTTATTCCTAAAATATTGCCGAATAAATATCCGGTTAAATCAAAATTGTAATTCTGTTTCAGCTTAATCAGCACAGCCCCTAAAGCCATGGCAAATGAAAAGTAGATGCCAATACTGGTATTAAGGCTAATTTTTCCATATTTTGATACTTTACCGATTATTATTGCCGAAAAAAGGCAAAAAACTAATGCGGTAAAGAACGGATTTAAGTTAAAAAGAATACCCAGGGCGACTCCTCCAAAAGCAGTATGCGAAATTCCCACTCCTAAAAAAGCCATCTTCCGGGAAACAATGAAAAATGAAAATATTCCAAACAAAATGCTTAAAATAAAGCTAATTAAAACTGCATTTCTGAAAAAATTAAGATTTAATAAAGTGATCATGATTTTTTTTACAAGTTTCACACTCTTTATCGTGATAAAGAAAATTGACATTCTTACCGAAAACTTCCTCTAAAGCATGAGAAGGAATACAATTTTCAGGCTTGCCGTGGTAGTGAATCTTTACTTTCAAACAGGCAATCCTGTCAATGAACAAGGACACCGACCCAATATCATGGGAAACCATGATGATTCCCAATCCAATCTGGTCACGTAATTTAACCAGAAGATGGTAAAAATTATCCTGGGCAACCATATCCAGTCCGGTTGATGGCTCGTCTAAAATCAGCATTTCTGGCTTTACAGCTAAAGCACGGGCAATTAAAACCCTCTGTTTCTGTCCCCCTGAAAGATTGCTGAAGTGTTCACTGCGGTAATCTATCATGTCCACAACTTCCAGTGCCTGGAAAATAATATTTTTATCTTCAGAATTTAACTTCTCCCACCATCCCTTTTGAGCATATCTGGACATAGATACTACATCCTCAACATTAACCGGGAAATTCTGATCATATTGTGTTCTCTGGGGAAGATAGCCAATGCACCCCTTCTTTCTGTAGTTGATGCACTGATCAAACTCTATTTTTCCTCTATACGGTTTAATTAGACCTAGTATCGCCCTTATTAATGTGGTTTTTCCTCCTCCATTGGGGCCAACTATAGATAAAATTTCCTTAGATTTAAGCTTTAGGTTAATTTCTTTTAATACAACGTGGTCATTGAACTTAACCCATAAATCCTCGACTCTTACCAGAATTTTTTCGCTGTCAGTATTATTTAAGTGCTTCATATAAAGTCGTTAAATTAAATTTCATTGTTTTTAAATAAGTTGATCTCTGTTCATCTTCTGGATCGCCGATGGCATCCAATCTAATCAATCTGCCACCAATTTCATCAGCCAGGGTTTGAGCAACCGGATTTTCCATATTTAAACCAATTACCACTAACTTAACCTGATTTTCCTTTGCCTGCTCAATTAAATCTTCCATCTGGCTTATAGAAGGCTGATCTCCATGTCCGGACTCAATAGTGCCAATAATCTTTAAATTGTAATCAGATGCCAGATAATCCCAAGCAGGATGCCATTGGATGAATTTGTTATTTTCAATATCTGTGAATAATAATTCAGCTTGATTATTCAGATCTTCAATTTCACTTAGATACTCTTGCAAGTTGCCTTGATAAAAGTATTTACGCATGCTATCCTTTTCGGATACAATCTTCTCGACAAATATCACTATTGTCCTTGCATGATTCAGGGAAAGCCAGATATGGGGATTACGGTGTGCGTCTACATCTAAACAACTATCAGATAAATAAAAATTTTCCACATGAGAAGGCAGAAATTGTTCAACCCATCCGTCAAAGTCAGGATCAATTCCCAGATATATATCCACCCGGGAAAGAACAATTACTTCATCAGGAGAAGGTTCGAATATATGAGGGTTGGCTCCAGGGGGAATTATATAGATAACTTCAACACTGTCGCCGGTTATGTTATGCACCATGTCGTAAACAGGAAAAATTGAAGTTGCTATCACCAGGCGGTCATCATCGGGGGGTGAACCGATCTGTGAACATCCCACTGCCAGTAATAAGATAAATGTTTGAATACCGAGCTTCACTATTATTTCGAAATTGCACAATTTATGGTATTTTTTTCTTAAATTATTGTATTTCATGTTATTTTAAATTGAAAATATAAACTTATATTGCATAAATTCCTTTAAATAAACTATATCTTATTTTCTTTCAACCTTGAAATTATTTATCCAGTTCTTCCCTGATTAGCCGGGAGAGTTCATGAACACTGTACGGTTTCTGCAAATATGGTCCTACCCCTAACTTCTGTGCTTTTCTAACTCTTTCCGTCTCTGAATAACCGCTTACTATTAATGCTTTTTGTCCTGGGTTAATTTCAATTATCTTTTTATAGGTATCCAGTCCATCTAGATCCGGCTCCATAATCATATCTAAAATTATCAAATCAAACTTCTCCTGCTTTACTGAGTTTATAGCTTCAGTGCCATTTTTCACCGTACTTACCTTATAACCCAAGCTGGAAAGCATTAATTCAGACATCACCCTCTGCTGTTCCACATCATCTACTACCAATATTTTCTCACCGCTGCCGATATAGGAAAAATCTTTTTTTTCTTTTTTATCAGTTTTTTTATCCGAAGTAGTGGGGAAAAATAAAGTAAATGTCGAACCTTGCTGAGGTTTGCTATTCACCTCAACATAACCATGATGATCTTTAACTGTACCCCATACCACTGCCAAACCTAAACCAGAACCACTCCTTCCCATAGATTTTTTAGTGTAAAAAGGTTCAAATATTCTCTTTACATCTTCACTGGGTATGCCAAGCCCGTTGTCAGAAATATCAATTCTTAGGTAATCTCCATTTTTAAAATGTTTGAAATCAACCTGGTTTTTATCAACATTGATCAGGGATGTTTCAATTTTTATCCGCCCAGGACCATTTATTGCTTCATAGGCATTTAAAATTAAATTAAATAAACTCTTGTATATATGATTTTTTGAGCCTTTTATCAAACTTAACCGGGGAAATAGACTGACATCAATTTCCACTTCCGGTCTATTTTTTTTCAATTGAGTAACTTCACTGGAGTTAATTAAATCTTCAACCAGGCTATTTACATTGAGAGGAACCTCTTTGGTTACCCCTCTTCTGGCTAAAGTAAGCAAATCCTGCACAGTTTCAGCAGCCATCTTTCCTGATTCCTTTATCATCTCCAAAGGTTTTCTGAGTCTACTGTCAGAGGGAAGATTTTTCAATAAGACATCAGGATAACCCACCATGGGCAGAAGGATGTTATTTAGATCGTGAGCAACCCCTCCCGCCAGGATTCCTAATGACTCCATCTTCTCCGCCCGGATTAATCTCTGTTCAAGCTTTTTTCTATCGTCAATATCTTCAGTGATTCCAGTTAACATATTAATAGTACCGTTATTATTTAAAATGGGAAAAGTTCTGGTTTTAATCCATTTAACATTTTTTGTTTTGGTAACTATCCTGTATTCAACTTCAAAACTTTTTCCATGATGAATTTTAAAATATTCTATGACCCTCTGCTTGTCTTCAGGATAAATACAGTCAATCCATAATTTTTGATCAGTCAACAATTCATCAATAGAATAACCGTAAATATCTTCAAATGATGAGCTTACATAAACTATTTGAGACCAGTCCTCACTGACCATCCAAAAAGCGGGATCCATTACATCAGCCATCTTCCGGAATTTTTCTTCACTTTTCTTCAGCTTTTCTTCAAGTTGCTTTCTGTCGGTGATATCCAGCTTTGTTCCTATTGCCCTGACTGGCTTGCCATGTAGATCCCTATCCACAACTTTGCCATGATCTAATACCCACATGTAGTTTCCACCAGCATTTTGAATTCGATAAACAGCTTCGTAGAAGGGAAGAAATCCCTGAAGGTGTCGGTCAAATAAATCCACCACTCGTTCTCTGTCTTCAGGGTGGATCATTTTTTTCCAAAAATTTAAACTGTAATTAATTTTTTGAGGTTCATAACCGAGCATTTCCAGCCATTTAGGATTGGTATAAGTTATATTCCGGATAAAATCTATATCCCAAATCCCTTCCTGTGCTCCCTCCAGAGCTAATCTCAATCTTTCTTCACTTTTGGAAAGCTGCTGTTCAATTATTTTACGATTGGTTATATCTTTAATAACCGTTACTATTCTGATCACCTGATCATGGCGAATAATAGGTATTTTTCTGGTTTCGGTAAAAACCTTTTTACCGGGGAGATCATTTTCCTCCTCCGTGACCAGCATTTTTTTAGTATCCATAACCTGCTGATATTCCTGTTTAACCTTGTCCGGGAGAAAGGGAAATATCTGAAAAACTGTTTTTCCCACAGGTTCAATTATGTCCAGGTTGAAATTTTCAATCCAGGAGTAAAAAGACTTATTGACCATTAATATCTGGTAATCTTTATCAATTACATGAAAAATTTCTTCCAATGAATTTATTGTCGATTCGTACAAATCTCTAAGAAACTGCTGATGCTGAAGTTGCTGATCAATATCGCTTATGTCCACAAAATTAACTGCATAACAATCTTCATTTTGAAAATTACATTTATAAAAATAACTTCTCAGACAAATATTAAATCCCCCGGAGGGAATTTTTTTTAACCCCAGATCTAATCCCCCATTTACATATTTTCCTTCTGAAAGTACCCTATCTCTGTATAAACATTGAGAGGGAGGATCTAAGTATTCGCTGAATTTCTTGCCGTTTAAATTTTCCTGAAATAATTCCTGGGCAGCAGTATTTGTAAACACCATCTTATCTTTGTTTATTATCATCCAAGGGTCAGGCAGTGATTTAATAATTTGTTCTGGACTGAGATTTAAGTTTTCAAACAGGTGTTTTTGTTTTTCCATAACTGCTTCAGTGAAACTTGATTATTGAAAATTATTTAGTCTAAGTTTCATTATTTGTTTAAACGATCAAGTCCATTAAATCTTGATATCTACTTTTAGCAAATTCCAGGGCTTTTTTTCCTTTTTTTGTTATCAAGTAGTATTTCCTGATTTTTCCCTTTACAAAACTTGTTTCCACTTCCACATAACCTTTTTGATGAAGTTTATGGAATAAGCTGTGGAGCATCCCTAATTCAACCTCACATTTTATCTCCTTAAGTTCTTCAATAATATCTTTAGGATAAATACGCTCCTGTCTCGCGCTTTCCAAAATATAAATTTTTACAAAATCTTGAAGAAAATCTTCCTCAAATCCATTAAGCATTATTCAACACCTTTTATTTAAAATTTTCATATAAATTTAAAAAGTCTCTAATTTCACCGGCAATTATATTAAAGCATCTATCCCAAAAATCAGCAGATTTAAAGTTTATATTCAACTCGTTCCCCACCTCATCAATGCTCTTTTTCCCAGTGCTTGATAACAACTCATCATAAACTGAAATAAACTTAATTTTATCATTTTGATAATGACTGAACAATCCTTTTGCAAATAACAGTCCAAATGCATAGGGGAAATTATAAAAATCAATATCAGTTCTGTAGTAGTGTGGTTTATTCACCCATCTGTAGGGATGGTAAGTGCTTTTATCTAAATTATTTCGGTAAGCTTTAAGTTGAGAATCAATCATGATTTTTTTTAAATCTTCAACGGATAGAGGACCCTGCCTGCGGAGATCGAACAGCTGAGACTCAAACAAAAAGCGGGAATAAATATCCACTATCACTTGAGCGGCATTAGAGATCAAACTTTCCTTAATTACCAGAATATCCTGTTCTCTTAAAACCGTCCTGGTATTTTCAGCAAATAAACATTCATTGAAAATTGATGCAGTCTCAGCTAAAGGCATGGGATATGAAGAATTAAGCATGGTTTGATTAGCCAGGCAATATCCATGATAAGCATGACCTAATTCATGGGCGAGGGTTATCAAATTTTTCACATTCCCTTTGAAATTTACTAATATACGGCTCTGGTTTATACTTTGCACATTTGAACAAAATGCGCCACCTACTTTTCCTTCTCTAATCTCAAAATCAATCCAGGACTGGTCAAAAGCTTTTTGAACAAAAGACTTCATCGGCTGACTGAACTGCCCCAGAGAACTCACAATTATATCCCTGGCTTGGGTTATGGTGTAAACATTGGAATCCTCAGTTATGGGAGCAAACAGGTCATACCAGGAAAGACCTTCAGAACCACCAAGAACAGAAGCTTTAAATTTAAAGTAATCATCGAAGATATCTAGATTATTGTTTATTGAATTTAACAGGGCATCTAATATTTCCTGGTCCATCCTCGATTTTATTAAAACTTTTTCCAATGGTGATTTAAATCCTTTCAGGGTGCTTGTTATTATTGATTCACCTTTAATTGAATTTATACAACCGGCTACTGAATGTTCGATCTTGGAATAAGCTTCCAGTTCAGAATAATAAGCTTGTTTTCTTAAATTTTTATCCGGATGTAAATAATAATTTTGTATTTCATTGATTGGTAAATACTTCAACTCACCGTTTATTTCAATTTGACCGGTCAAGGTTGAAGTTAATAATTTCTGTAAATTTTGCCAAGCTAAGGAACCGGTTAACTTAAGATGGTAAAGTAAAGTTTCCTGTTCAACTGGTAAAAGATAGGCACAAAGTCTTTGAGTTTCCAATAAGTATTCCAGATGGTCTTCAATTACTTCTTGCCGGGCAGCAAGATCAGGAAGATCTTCGATATTAGCAATCCAGTGAGAGAATCTCACTGCTAATTCGAAATGTTTTGAATTTATTTTTATCAGTTTTTCCCGGTAATGTATTGCCTCTTTATTAGTTGTATCTACAGATGAACTGAGAGAACAGAACTGAAAAAGTAAATTATATTTTTTTAAATAATTGTTTTCAAAATCAAC
>LKUE01000332.1 GCA_001412365.1 Desulfuromonas sp. SDB
TTTGTGATATCAGATTGAAAATGAAAAAACCTTTGTACTTGACAATGCGGTTAACTTCTCTAAATAGGTCCAGTGGATTCTTTAAATGAACTACTAAGAATGCGCTTATTACTATATCAAAACTATTATCGGGGAAAGGGAGTTCGCTGCAGTCAGCCTGAATGAGAAGGGGAGACTTTGATTTGATTTTTTTTATCATCTCTCCGGAAATATCTACGCCAAATAGATGTTCTGTTTTCTTTTTAAGCTGATTGAATAACCTTCCATCCCCGCACCCCAGATCTAGACCCAGTTGCCCCGGGGGAACTAAACTCATGAATTTAACCCGGTCAAAACTGTCTAACCATGAATAGTGCTTCTTGTATTGATTGCTGTAGAGGTCATATCCTTGACGGGAAGACAATATTTTCATATTATTAGTGTTCCCAAATTACAATTAAATAGTCAGTTAATAATTCACTTTTCAACTTTATTCCAGCCAGGGGCGGAAAACCAAGATGATCAATTATATCTTCTACTACAGGGTGGTAGGGGAGAGGAATTCTTTTAAAAGTATATTCTTTGTTCTGGGATTTAATTATTTTGGAAGTATCGTTGATTGTTTTGCCGATTAAACCAATATCTCTTTGTAAATTTTCAATCATTTTTACATTCACTTTTCCCTGGGGGGCAATTTGCAGCCAGGAAAATTTATTTTCCATTATCAATACTGTTTGTATATGGGGAAGGGGCTGTGGGGGTATAGGGTTGTTGATTACAAATAAAATGTCAGGTTCATTGCTGGATTCCAAGGTTAAATTCCGGGTTAATTTACAGGGATGGGGATAATGACAGCAGGTTTGAGCTTGAGGTGAAATTAACTTGTCCGGAAATAAATATCGCTGGGTATTTGATAGGGGTTTTGGATTAAGGGTGTCAAGAATTTTTGCCATGGGATGTTGAGGGGATAGTAACGGTAAAATAGTATTTTTCAAAAATAATGCTAGTTGCTCATTTTGCGCGGAAAAATTTTGCCAGTCATGCTTGAGATTTTCCAATGACTGCTCTGAGAATGGAGATTTTTCAGCTACACTACTGTATTTTAATTTGTGTTTAAACAGAGGAATCCGTTGGGAATCTTGTTTTAAAAAATACTGCAAATACCAGTTAATGTGTGAAAATTCGGGGATTATAAAAATTTCATCCATTATCACAACCTTGTGGCTTTTACTTATAAATTATAAGATAAATTTGATTAAAAGTCATTTTTTCTGTAGATTCATTGAAATCTGACTAATTTTGCAGTGAAATGTGCAAAATTATCAATCAGGCACTGAATATATAGCTGTTTTAATATAATTTTTAGTAAACTGTTATCATGCTAAATTTTAAGCATTTAGACAAAATTTTCATAGTAAAGTGAGCTTAAATGATTAAGTAACTTCATAATCCATTGACAATTTTTTATTTATCAGGCAACCTTAAACGATGGAGACAGAACGATATATTTGGAATTTTCTTCCCAGCGTGAATTTGATGGATATTACTCTACTTTCCCGTAAATTAGGTGTTCATCCGGTAGTGTCGAAAATTTTACTGCAAAAGGAATATAATCTTCAAAAAAGCCGTGAATTTTTAGATTCAAATCTGGAGAAATTAAGTTCACCTTATCTTTTTAAGGATATGAAAAAAGCGGTTTCCCGAATAGTACAGGCAATTGAAAATAATGAAAAGATAAGGATTTATGGTGATTATGATGCCGATGGAGTATGTGCCACTGCAGTGATGCAGTTAACCTTACAACAATTGGGAGCAAATGTAGTTCCAGTAATCCCCAATAGATTAACTGAAGGATACGGCTTGACTGAAGAGGTTATCCAGAGGTTTTACCGGGAAAATGTCAACTTAATCATCACTGTTGACAATGGAATTAAATCTTTTGATGAGGTAAAACTGGCAAATCAGCTTGATATTGATGTTATTATCACTGATCATCATATCTGCGACCCTCAGCTTCCTGAGGCGTTAGCTGTATTAAATCCCTTTTTAGAACAGGATATGACTCCATTTGCAGGATGTGGAGTAGCTTTCCAGTTATCCCGAGCGCTGGAGATGGAGGTGGGGGGATTCAATGCTCTGGAACTGATGGATATTGTAGCTATTGGCACCTATGCAGATATAGTGCCTATAATCAAGGACAATAGGATTATTGTAATTGAGGGATTAAAGCTGATTTCCGGAGAAAACCATACCGGTATAACTGCATTGTTGAATACCGCCGGTAGAAAACCAAAATTAATCGGAGAGTTGGATTTAGGATTTATCCTAGGTCCCCGGTTAAATTCTGCGGGAAGAATTGGAAAAGCAGAAAAGGCGCTGGAGCTGTTAAGTGTTAAAAATGATATAAATGCTGCAATGATATTTGCCCGGGAGTTGGAGTCCTACAATGATTGGCGGAAAATTAAAATGGAAGATATTGAAAAACAGGCTACTGCAATGATTGAAGCAAAGGAAGAGATTCCTTATGGAATTGTCCTGATGAATCAAGACTGGCATCTAGGAGTTATCGGTCTTGGTGCTTCAAAACTGGCGGAATTGTACAATAGACCTTCAATACTTCTGAAAGATTTAGGCGGTTATGCAAAGGGCTCAGGCAGAAGTCCGGTAAAAGAATTTAACTTGATTGAAGTATTAGATTTATGTTCATCTCTTTTAGATGTTTACGGAGGTCATTCCCAGGCGGTTGGATTGACTATAAAAATTGATAATGTACCCGCTTTCAAACAAGAATTCAACCGATATTCAAAAACGATGTTTAAAAATATACCCAGTAAACAAACTATCAACATCAACGGTGAATTTTTACCCAGCTATGATGATTTTAAATTGATTACTGATTTGAAAAAGCTATCCCCCTTTGGTTTGGGAAATGAAAAACCTCTTTTTCTTGCCCGAAAGGTTTCTTTTATTGATCCCAGGGAAGTAGGATCTGGACATCTTAAAGCTCAGTTGATTACCAATAAAGGCCGTATTGACTGCATTGGCTTTAATTTAAGCTACTTAATCAAAGATATAAAGCAAAAACCTCAAGATGTAGTGTATTCTTTAAGACAAAACAACTGGAACAACCGCACCACAATACAGGTGAATATTATTGATGTCAGACCTTCAGAATAATTAAAAACGGGTTGGCGTTGAATTCAATTAAACTAATAAAAAAGTTAAGTAATTCCTGTTGCAAGGTGTCTTTTGTAATTACTTTAAAAAATTTTGATATTGATGAACCTCAGCAGATTTCTATGCTGAAAAAACATTTACATGCAGATAAAATTGTCAGTTGTCCAAAACAAATACATTCTGCAAAATTTTTTGTTTATCCAAATCAACAAATAAATCAGGGTGACGGGATTATTACCCGAGATTTTCAAATTGCAGTTGGAGTTAGAGTGGCAGATTGTCCCGCAGTTTCATTGTACGATGGAGAAAAAAATATTCTGGGTATATTTCATTGTGGGTGGAAGGGTTTAAAAAATAAAATCTTGTCAGGAGCGGTAAAAGGTTTTAAATCAATGGGAAGCAAGGTAAATAATATCCAAGCAGTAATTTACCCTCATATTTGTCAGGATTGTTATGAAGTTGGAGAGGAGTTGACAAATTATTTCAATCAAGGTTCAATTAAGTATATTAATAAAAAATATTATCTTAGTTTACAAGGGGAGATAAAATCGCAGTTATCTGGTTTAGGAATTGAAAAAATTAACTGTACAGATTACTGTACCCGGCATCAGCCCGATTTGTTTCATTCTTACCGGAGATATCGCCAGCAGGGACTGGATTTCAGTAAAAGGATGTATGCGCTGGCTGTCCAGGAAAGGTAAATATGGCCAAGGATAAAGATTCATTTAATGATTTTTTAGATAAAGGGAATGATGATTTATCTGATTTAATTGAAAAAATTGCTGCCCATAAAGATATAATTGATAGTTCGGAATTAGATAAAGATTTAGAAGATCTTTTTGTAAAATGTGAATCTGAAAAAAGTCAGCATACCCCGGATGAAAAAGAAAATCCTGAAAACCACTTCTTTGAAAAAATTGAAAAATTAGCCCAGGAATTGCATAAAGCTACTCTGGATACAGATAAAAGACTTAATAAAATTGAGGATGAAATAAAGGAACAGCAGATACCTGAATTTGCTAAATTATGTGAAGATTTGGAATTAGATTATTTTCTAAGTCAAGATTCTGAACCTCTGGAGGACTCCCTCAAAGTTGATAAAGAAACAGCGGTTGCGGAAATAGAAAAAAGCATTTCAGTTCAGCAAAAGCCGGATTTAATTTCAGTAAAAACTACTGCTGATGAGAAAATTAAATCAGGATTGGCTGGAATTGTTTTTTTTATTGATAATTTTATATACCTGTTAACCGGAAAATCAATATTTGCCAGGTTCACTGAAAATCATTGCAAACAGCATCTATTAAGATTGGATAATAATTTAGTGGGCTTGGATTTTGCCAGCTTTGCCACTCGCCCTCATGACAGTATGGGCATTGAAATAGCTGCTGAAAAACATCGGGACCGGGATTCATTAATCAAGATGGTTTCAATGGGTTTGGGAGCGTGGATTATAATTATGTTGATTACAGGAATAATTCAGATGCCGGATAAAAATTTTGTTCTGGAGAGTTTTTCAGAATGGGAGCTTAGAATGTCCAATGATCCCTTGTTAAATGAACTGTTTAATTCTCAAAACCACCGTAATTATTTGTCTGAACAGAGTCAGTCCTCTGCTTCTTTGATCACTTCACAAAATTCCGGTCAACAAGTGGCGGGAGCGAGAGTAGGTATTTCAGGCGGAGGTGGCGAAACTGGAGTTTACCGGGCTCTCAGGATTTTGTCCGCCGGTACCAATTCCTATCTAGGAAGCGGAGATGCTTCTATCCAGGATTTACTGGAGAACCCCAGTCAGGTATCCATAACCGCTCCTCGAGGAGTAAATAATGGCAGTATCGGATCAAATCAGGTGATGCAAACTGTTCATTCTGATACAGTGGCTTTAAGTTCAGCTCAGGGAGGGGAGTTGTCCCACCAAGCTCGGGTGGAGATTTCACCGCCTCAATCCCTTAGCGGGGAACCGGAAGCTCTGGTTTACCGGGATAATTCCTCCATCAACCGGGTGCTGGTCAGGCACCGGGGAGCTATTCAGTATTTATATAATTCTTACCGGGAAAATAATCCCTATCTGTCCGGGCAGGTGGTGATGAATTTAATAATTGACTCCCATGGTCAGGTTCTGTCAACTACTGTGGTCAGTTCGGATATGGGCGCTCCTGACTTTGTAAATCAGTTGAGAACTATGGTAATGATGTGGCAGTTTACTCCCTTGGAGGATACCACCCTGAGTCCGGTTACCGTAACCATCCCCTTTAATTTTATTGATTTCTAAGCCCCTCACAATCACCAATAGATAGTAACCACAGATTAACACAGAGCCCTGCACCACTCCAGTGAACCCGAACACAGAGAATAAAAGATGCTGCTTTGCAGATATACCCACTTCCACCTAAGGAATTGACAGGTTTAACCTGCCATAGTGGCAGGTGAACCGGATAAGATAACATATAGGGGTACTGTTTTGAAAAACAGCCAATAACCACAGATGAACACAGACCACCCCCAGCCAGGAGAAATGTATTCCCACTAATGGACACGAATCCACTCACCCCTCCCTACCAGGGACACGAATCTACACGAATAAGATTTTTTTCATGGACAGGAATATACGCTTGATGAAAATTTTCAAGCTGATCTCATCTGCGCTGATATCCCAGCTTTACAGCAGCATGAAACAATAACAGGATGCCCAATCCCCCGCCTTGATTAAGACCACAGATGAACACGGAATAACTTGGTAATGAACAATTAAACAATGATCAACTATCAATACCATCATCATCCTTTTTTTTGAACCACGGAGCTCATCCCAGCACTTCCACCCATAACACAGATCACACCGCCCAACTCCAAAAGAATGGAACTCTGATCAACAAGATTACTCCCCCCGTCAGGGGATTAGAACGCAGATTTAACTGCCAAATAACTGGTGAACAGAATGATATTTTATAGGGATAGATTCTCAGGAGAAGATTTCAAAGTTCATGGTGAAGTCACCGGGCTGACGGGTGATTTCCAGGGAAATTATACCATTATGGTCCAGCCTGTATTTTTCAGTTACCTCCACTTCACCAAGGTGGTCATTGAACTTAATGGGAACACGGTCAAACTTTTTCTTTCGATCCAAACACTGCTCATAAGGAAAATGTAGTGCATTGAATATCCTGATATCCCTGTCTTCTCCGTCATAGCTAGTTAAAGCTCCTGCTTCAAAGAATTTAAGATAACCGATATTGTGAAAGGGACGGTAGGGACCTTTGGTGAAATACTTATATTTATTGAAATCAGGCAATGCTGTCCCCTTGGGAAAGATTACATCGAAGAATTCATCTTGATGCTGATTGGTTAAACGGATTACTCCAAGATGCCGGGCAGTGATATTGGACAATTTTCTGGTAAATTCACCTCCGTACATAGCAGCTCCCATTGCCACGGTTTCCAGAGGCACGGGAGAAAAGATAAGATTTTTAAATCTTTCCTGAAGAGTAATTCTTACCGGGGGGAATAAAGTCCCTCCTCCGGTTACATAAATAGGAGTATCCGGATGGGGAAGAATTGACTGGGTTAATTTAACTGCTTTATTGATCAGTTTAAGGGAGTTGATCATCAGTGGCTGGATGTCAACTTCAACGTTCTGATTAAATTTTTCAGTATTTATATCTTTTAACAACGCATCTAATTTTTCAGGCAGTTTATTTTTATAGTGGATTAAGCTTTCCTTAATTCGCTTAGCTTCCAACTGTAATCTGTAGGATTCGAAAGAGTTCAAACTGTTTAAGCTGCATCCTGCTTTTTCACAAATTTGATCTATCAGTAACTGGTCAAAACTGTTTCCCCCTAAATTTTCAATTCCTTCACTGGCTATAACCCTGAAATCTTGTTTATACTTCTCCACCATAGAAACATCAAAGGTCCCCCCTCCTAAATCAAATACGGCAATTTCAGGCAAACTTGACTGCTGTACCCGGTAGAAGTCCAGAATTGATGCAACCGGTTCGTCCAGTAAGTAAATTTCTCTGGCTAGCTTTGTTTTCTCTGCAGCTTCTCTTAATACCCATCTATGATTGGATGATGCATTGGCAGGGATAGTGAAAACTGCTTTGTCCACTGGCTGATCTAGCTGCAGGCTGTTTTTAATTGACTGAACTACTGCCTGTACAAATTTTTGATAAATTAAAGCCAGATCTTCTCTTTTATTCCCGATTCTGGTGGTAGTGCCTTTGCGGTAATAATTTAGTTTTTGCTTTAAACTTAGCACCACGTCCTGATCCGGATCTGACAAACCTTGAGCTTCTAAACCGAATTTAAACTGCTGATCAGAATAACAAATGACCGATGGAAAAATATTTTCGATGATCTGAGTTGAATTTACCAGGATATAATGGGGTATAATCCGGTAGATGCCTTGGGCAAATAGTACAGCCAGAGTATTGGTGGTTCCAATATCAATTCCAATAACCATTATTTTATCTCCACCGTAGCCTTTATGATAACTTGACCCCTTCGGGTTTTGTAACCGGGAGAGATAACTTTCAATATAATTCCTTTCTTTTTCCGATTACGGTTTACATGGAGAAGAGAGCTGAAGGTATCCCCGGGCTTTACATTTATCTCCTCTAATTCTGCAAATTCAAGCAGCTGTTCTATCAGCGGTTTTAAAGATTTGGCTATCTCCGTAGTTTTTCTTAATTTTTGGTATTTGGAGGCAAGCATGGCCAGAGGAATTAAAAATTTTTCCATTTCCGCTCTCAGCTGGTCATCAGCGCTTTCTCCGGATAAAACAGTGTTTATATTTACAGTTGGCTTATATAATGTTTTTGAGTGGCTTACTTCTTTTTTTCTTTTTTTTGGCATGAGCTCTCCTGTGGAAAAATTGAGTTCAGATGTTATAATAGTTTGAAAACTAAGTCAACAGTTTTAAAATTTAATAGCCAGAGGACTAATTAAATAAGGAGGAAAATATGCCTTATGTACATGTCAGAGTAGCCGGTGAGCTTACCCTTGAGCAAAAGAAATTGATTTCTCAGCAGATGACCGAAGTTCTTTCCGAAGTGGCAGGTAAGCCTCCTTCGGTGACTTATGTGGTAATAGAAGAAATTAAACGGGATAACTGGGCAGTAGGAGGGAAGTTACTATCCCAGTAACTAAATTTAAAATGGAGATGGATATGATTAAAGTTATTAGAATATTGATTTGCCTGGGTCTGATAGCTTCTGTATTCTCATGTAAGAAAAAGTGGCCAGAAGGACTGAGTGATCATTTAATCTCTATTATGGAGAATTACGACCTGTACCGACTTGAAGATGAAAATACCGATGGTCAGTCTCCTCTCCACATTGCCGCTGCTTTTGGCACTTCCCAGGAATTGATAGTTGTCCTTGAAAATCAACCGGAAGTAAACGTAAATCAGCAGGATAATTACGGATGCACTCCCCTGTTGTTTGTTTTAAAAAGCTGTATTGGCAATGGATACTGCTTAACTGAAGATAACAATGCTGAAGGGATTGACAATTTGAAAAACATCGGAATTCTTGTGGAAAAAGGAGCTGATTTAAATTATAGAACCACTGATGGAAAGACCGCTCTGACCTTAGCTCAAGAGCTGTGTGATAAATTCAATAGATTAATTGAAACCAGCGCCAATGCTCAGCAACTTCAGGAAAATATGGCTTACTATCAAAGAGCTGAAAAGATATTAAATTATATCAGGGAAAATGGCGGACATAATTAGAAGTCACTTCGCCGGCAGAAATAAGAAAAATTATCCAGGGGAAGATTAAAAATAAATACCACCTGCCTTTTTATGGCAGGTGGCAGATTCACCAGATTTAACTAGGTTTTATAAAATATAAAAAACAAAGTTAAACTCAATAATCCAGTAGAAATAACTAAGGGACCAACAGAAAGTAAAACTGGAAACAGCAGCAATAACATTTTGTTACCTATTTATACTTGGTATTTAAGATAATTATATCAATTTTACCCATAACTGTCATTATTTTAGCCTGTTCAACCGTATTCCCCCGGGATATGGCAATGTGGGAGGCATCAGAAGGAATTTGGTCCATGGTGGGATCAATGCTGAACCATTTGCCTAGATATACTTCACACCAGGCGTGGTAGTAAAATCCATCGTTGTTGGCATGTACAATGCCCACTGCAATTCTGGCGGGTATTCCAATTGCCCGGAGTAAAGCGCATAGCAGGGTAGAATGTTCATTGCAGTCCCCCTGGCGTGAATTCAATATATCCAGGGCGGAGGGAACGGTGAAAGTGGGTTCCTTTTGTAGATTTTGATAAACCCAATGGTTTAACAGTTCTACCTGCTTTTTTAAGTTTCTTTCTGATCCGATTATATTTTCAGCAGCATTGACAATATCAGGGTGCTGTGACTGAATTAAGGGAGAAGGTTCAACATATTTCAGAACTGAATCGGGGAGTTCTGAATTTATCCATTCTAAATCAGCAGAGGTTACAAATACAGTGTCCCCTTTCTGTTTTTGATTAAAACAGGCGATGTCAATATCCAAGTGATTTATGATTACGGTTAGTTCAACCAGGTTTCGGGGATTTTCCAGGGGACGGTCTGTATCTACCTTGAACTGTTTATAGATGTCCGGAGATAATTCAGTTAAAGATAAATCCTCTGCTAATTCCCGGGGTTCTGATTTTAGAACCATCTGCATGGCTTGCATCTCCTGCTTTATCAATCTATTATTCTGATCAAACCAGATGTCAATAGGAACTCCCAGCATGGTAGCTTGATAATGCCGAAGAACTCCATATTGATAAGAAGTATCTACTCCCAGGTCCTGGATAACAATTTCCACCACTTCCTGGGTGCTGGGTTCGAAAATTTCAAGGGTGATCTGCTGCTGGTCCCCGAAAAATCTAATTGCATCAATCATGGTCAGGGGTAGGGGAGGAGCAGCAAATATCTTTTGTTCAACGTGGTTATCGCTTATCATGGTCAGTTGCAGGGAATCAGTTTGGTAGATCCCCTTTAGGTGCAAGGTTTGAGTTTCACTTTTTATTTCGTAGAAGAAACTATCCACATAGCCCTGTTGATTTCCATAACTAACTCCCCGGGTAGTAATCTCCAATCCTTTGGATCCAGCGGTAAGTTTCATCACCATTAATTCTCTTTCCTGTAGAATACCATTGTTCAAGGTGTCCAGGGCAAAAACGGCGTAACCTACTTTATTACCTGCAATATACATGCCTAGCCATTCATCCTGATCTTCAAACTGATAATTTAATTGGGATTGAATACTTTCTGCCTGGGGACTTAAACTCGGGGTGGATGAAGAGCAGGACAGGTTGACCATTAGTAATAGGCTGAATAAAGTTAAATAGAATAAGATTTTCATTAGTATCCTCTTTCTAAAAGATTAAGGTAAAGGGGAAATGCTGAAGTTAATTCTTTTACCTGCTGTTGAATTTTATCAATGATCTGGGGATCATCTCGATGAGTGATTACTTCATCAATCAATCTGGCAATAGTTTTCATTTCAGCCGGTCCCATTTTTCTGGTAGTCAGAGATGGAGTTCCCAGTCTTAGACCACTGGCGATGAAAGGTTTTTCTGGATCAAAAGGTATGGTATTTTTGTTGACAGTTATCCCCGCCTTATCCAGCAACTCTTCCGCATCTTTTCCGGTGATGTTTTTGGGCCTTAAATCAACCAGCATCAGATGGGTATCCGTACCTCCTGCCACCATTCTGAATCCCTGCTCAGTGAGAGCTTCAGCCAGGGCTTTGGCATTGATAACGATGTTTTCCTGATAAGTTTTAAATTCCGGTTTAAGTGCTTCTCCAAATGCTACTGCTTTAGCCGCAATTACATGTTCTAACGGTCCCCCCTGAACCCCGGGGAACACCCAGCGGTTTACTGATTTGTAATGATCTTTTGTGCATAAAATTAATCCCCCCCTCGGTCCTCTTAGAGTTTTATGAGTGGTTGAAGTCACCACATCAGCATAGGGTACGGGGCTATTATGGATACCAGCCGCTACTAATCCTGCAATATGAGCCATATCCACTACCAGGAAAGCTCCTACTTCATCAGCTATTTCCTTGAACTTCATAAAATCCATTTCCCGGGGATAAGCACTTGCTCCGGCAATGATTAATTGGGGTTGGCACTGTTTGGCTTGTTCCAGAATTTGTTTGTAGTCAAATTGCTCGGTTTCAGGATCAACCGTATAATGAACCATATTGAAGAATACCCCTGAAAAATTAATAGGATGTCCGTGGGTGAGATGACCTCCATGGGAAAGGTCTAAGCCCATAACTACCGGTTTTTTTGACTGTTCGGGCCATTCTTCCGGTTTCAATAAAGCAAAGTAAGCAGCCATGTTAGCCTGACTTCCCGAATGAGGTTGAACATTTGCTCTTTCTGCATTGAATAGTTCTTTAGCTCGATCCCTGGCGATCTTTTCAGTTACATCTACAAATTGACAGCCGCCATAGTACCTTCTGCCCGGGTAACCTTCTGCATACTTGTTAGTCATAATGGAACCCATCGCTTCCAATACCGGCTGACTGACAAAGTTTTCTGAAGCTATTAATTCCAGATTTTCTGATTGACGTTTAGTTTCAGAATAAAGTGCATCGGCAACTTCCGGATCAATTTTTGAAATTATGCCCATGGTATTCCTCCTTAGGTTCAATAAATTTAACTGAAATTATCTAATTTTTTTATTCGGCGTTGATGACGGTCTCCGTCAAAATCAGTATTCAACCATACTTCCAACCATTGACAGATTAACCGGGGGGCTAATAAATCAGCGGGAAAGACAATGATATTTGCATTATTATGCCTTCTGCTGGATACAACTTGTTCATAACAGGTACATAAAGCTGCCCGGATACCCTTAAATCTATTGGCAGCCATGGACATGCCCAAACCAGATCCGCATATCAGAATTCCACGGTGAGCAGTTCGGTTGATGATATCCGTGCAAACTTTTTGTGCATAGTCGGGGTAATCGGTGGATTGATCATCATAAGGACCCTGATCAAAAATATTGTGCTGTGTATTTTGCTGGATAAAATTTATTATATTGGTTTTCAGGTTTAATCCCCGGTGATCACTGGCAATAGAGATATTCATATTTTCACCTTTTATTTAGTCGGTTTGGCATAATTTATACTAATAAATTTAATAAATGTAAATCTGTGGTATCATAATAATGACAATAAATCAATATTGAATATTTCATGTATAGTTGAGTTGTTAGAATTTATTTAAGGTGAATACTATGCGGATAAGGTAACATAGGTCATTAATGAAAAAACTGGTAAATATCATTGGAGGAGGATTAGCAGGTTCTGAAGCAGCTTTATATTTAGCTGACAGGGGATATAAAGTTAATCTGGTGGAGATGAGACCCCATCGTATGACTGCTGCTCATCAAACTGAAAATTTTGCTGAACTGGTTTGTTCTAATTCCCTGAAAAGCACAGAGCGCAGAAATGCTCACGGTTTGTTGAAACATGAACTTTCCCTGCTGGGAAGCAAGGTATTGCCTGTTGCTGAAAAGTTTTCAGTGCCCGGAGGTAAAGCTTTAGTGGTGGATAGAGATAGCTTTTCCGCAGGGGTTACCCTTGAAATTTCAAATCATCCCAACATCTCCATTATCAGAAAAGAATGCCAGTGTTTGGATCTAGCTTCAACCATTATAGCTTCCGGACCTTTAAGCTCTGAATCACTGCTGAGAAGTTTAGAGAATATCATTGGCAGGGGATTTTTGCATTTTACTGATGCAATTTCTCCAATAGTGAGAGGGGACAGTATAAACTATGCTAATTGTTTTTTTGCCAGCAGATATCAGCACAGCGGTGATTATCTGAACTGCCCTTTGGATAGTGAAAGTTATTATAAATTTGTTGATGATTTAGTGAATGCGGAGGTAGTTAGCACTGAATTCGACCAGGAGGTGTTCTTCTACGGGTGCATGCCCGTTGAAGAAATAGCCAGAAGGGGAAGAGATTCACTGAGGTTTAGTTTGTTGAAACCAAAAGGATTGATTGACCCCCGAAACGGCAAACAGCCTTTTGCAGTTTGCCAGTTAAGAAGAGAAGATATACAAGGCAATGCCTGGAATTTGGTGGGTTTTCAAACCAGATTAAAATTCCAGGAGCAGCGGAGGGTTTTCAGCACTATTCCCGGCTTGCACCAGGTTAAGTTCGATCGTTTTGGTCAAGCCCATCGTAATAGTTATATCAATGCTCCGGAAGTTTTAGCAGACCGGTCTCTGAAGATTAAGAATTCAGAATTATTCATCGCCGGGCAGTTATCAGGAGTGGAAGGTTATGTCGAATCTTTAGCCATTGGACTGTTAGCCGCTTTGGAAAAGATAACCACAGATAATAACCGGCAGTGGAATCCGCCGCCGGGCACTACGGTTATCGGAGGTTTATTAAACCATCTGCATACCGCTAAAAAAGATTTTCAACCAATTGCCGCTTCCTTCGGCTTAGTTTCTCCGTTAGAACATAAAATTAAATCTAAAAAGTTAAAAAAGGATTATTTGGCGGAAAGATCTTTAAATCATCTGGCGGATTGGATAAGAAAATCATCTATAACTGGATAAGATTGCTTTAGAATGTATAATAACTTATAATTAATTATAAGTTATATGACTTATAATTAATTATAAACAGGAATGGAAATTAATTATGGGATTAAGATTATATGGGAAAATAAACAAGAGATCTGTTTTATGAATCTTGTTGAAGAATGGATAGAATATTTAAGTTTAGTTAAAAGATATTCTGCTAAAACCATACAATCCTATCAAAAAGACCTAAATCAATTTTCAATATTTTTAGAAGAACAGTTTGACCTTAATGATTTTTTGCAGGTTACTCAGGATGAGGTGAGAGAATATTTGATTTACATGATGAAATCAGGATTGAAAAGAACTTCCATCGCTCGGAGAATTTCTGCTTTGAAAAATTTTTACAAGTACTATAAACTTCAGCCCAATCCGGTGGAAGACATTACTCCACCTAAAATTGCAAAATCACTGCCTGATTATCTCCAGGTAAAAAATGTTACCGAGCTTTTAGCAGAACCCCAATCAGAAGATCCGGTAATTTATCGAAATGTGGTCATATTAGATTTACTTTACAGTACCGGCATGAGATCGGAAGAACTGGCAAATATTGATTTTAGAGATATTAGCATTTCAGCTGAACAGATTAGAATCACCGGCAAGGGATTTAAGCAGAGAATTATCCCCCTTCCTCAAAGGTTTATCCCCCGGTTGAAGAAATATTTAATTATTCGGCAAAACTGGCAGAATGAAATTGATGATCAGGCATTATTTTTGGGAGTCCGGGGTAAAAGAATAAATACCAGGGAAATCAGAAGAGTGGTTAGGAAGGCGATATCTCAATATTGTAAAAGCGACCGCAGGGGGGCACATATTCTCAGACATTCAATAGCAACCCATCTTTTGGAAAATGGGGCAGATATCCGTTTTGTCCAGGAATTTTTAGGCCATTCTTCAGTTACCACCACCCAGATTTATACTCATTTATCAATGAATAAATTAAAAGAGATATACGGTACCGCTCATCCTCATTCCGGCAAAGAAGATTGATTTATACCTGTAAAAGATATTACAATAACCTCCATATGAATAAAAACAACATAAGCATAAAAATGCCCCAGACTACTCCTGTAGTTTTTTGGTTTATCATTATTTGCATTGGCACTTTTTTCTTTCAGTCAATTACCACTCTTCCTCAAGGTATAGATTTATTAACTTTGAGATTGGGATTGATTCCCCGGGAAGTGTGGCACTCTTTTCAAATATGGAGACTGGTCACCTATACCCTGCTGCACGGAGGTATTTTTCATTTAGCCATTAATCTTTTCGTATTCTGGATGATTGGTTCTGAATTGGAAAAATTTTGGGGCAGCCGAGAATTTCTCAAGTACATATTGATAGGGGGAGTGGGAGCAGGCATCTTACATGTACTATTTCAGTTTCAATCTACTATTCCGGTTATCGGCGCATCAGGAGTGGTGTTTGCAGTTTTACTTGCTTTTGGAATGGTCTTCCCCAATCGGACCGTATACATTTACTTTTTATTCCCATTGAAAGCGCGTTATTTAGTTTTACTTCTGGGGGGATTGGAATTACTGATGCTGTTTTCCTCAGGCATGGAAACGGGAATTGCTCATTTAGCCCACCTGGGGGGAATGCTGTTCGGATTTATTTATTTAAAAGTATTTTCCTTAAAAAAACAATTGAAGCCGGTTCATAAAAATGATCGGAATATTCATCAGGTTGCTCCTCCTAAGAACAGAGCATATTATTATGATGACCAAACTCTTAAAAGGGAAATGGACCGGATTTTGTTAAAGTTGAAGATAAAGGGAAAGCACAGCTTAGATGCTGAAGAGTTGGAGATTCTGAGGGAAGCAAGCAGAAGATTTGGAAAAGTGAACCATAAAAAGGGAATAATATTGGTACAAATTAAATATATTAACTTTAGAACTTATGAATGATTTAGAATTATTAAATAACTTAACCAAGCTGCATAATCTGGTTAAAAAAGAAATTAGCCGGATAATTATTGGACAGAAAAATGTAATTGACCATTTAGTTTTATGTTTACTGTGCAATGGACATAATTTAATTATTGGAGTACCCGGATTGGGCAAAACCCTAATGGTTCATACATTATCCGATCTTTTGGATTTGAGTTTTAATAGAATTCAATTTACTCCTGATTTAATGCCTGCAGATATTACCGGAACCGATGTGCTGGAAGAAGATGCAATTACCCGCCAGAGAAGTTTCAGGTTTGTCCTTGGACCTTTGTTTGCCAATGTGATTTTAGCTGATGAAATCAACCGAACCCCTCCTAAAACCCAAGCAGCCTTACTCCAGGCGATGCAGGAATATGAAGTTACCTGTTCAGGTAAAACCTATCAACTTCCTCAACCTTTCTTTGTCCTAGCCACTCAAAATCCAATTGAACAAGAAGGAACTTATCCTCTCCCTGAAGCTGAATTAGATCGTTTTATGTTCAGCGTCAAGATTGACTATCCGCACACAGATGAGGAAATTGAAATTGTATTAAGTACTACTGCCGAACAATTACCTAAGCTGAAACCAGTTATCTCCGCACAACAGGTAATTGATTATCAGAAGCTGGTTCGCCGAATACCGGTTAGCAGGGATTTAGTTGAATTTGCAGTTAAAATTGTCAGGCTGACCCGGCCAGGTAAAAACAGCTCAGAACAGATTAACCGCTATGTGATGTGGGGTGCTGGCCCCAGAGCCAGTCAAAATTTAATTTTAGGGGCTAAAGGTTTAGCCGCTATTCAAGGGAAACCAAATCCCGACCGTAGTGATGTTTTAAATTTGCTGTACCCGGTGTTACAACACCGGATAGTTATGAGTTTTGCTGCGGAAGCAGAAGGAATTAAAGTAAATGATGTAATTGATATGATCTACAAAATGGTAAATTAATAGGAGGATGCGATGAACCGTAAAAATATATATATTATGTTGATAATCCTGTTTGCCGGCACTCAGTTATGGTCTGCCCAGGTTCCCTGGTCAATTGGAGAAAATCTGAGATTTTCAGTCCAGTATGGAGCAATAACTGCTGGAGAAGCCTTGATGCAGGTAGAGGGATATTCTACAGTGGCAGGTCATCAGA
The DNA here is from genome assembly GCA_001412365.1 of Desulfuromonas sp. SDB. Classification (GTDB taxonomy): domain Bacteria; phylum SDB-A; class SDB-A; order SDB-A; family SDB-A; genus SDB-A. The sequence goes on from LKUE01000332.1 coordinate 16,842, forward strand.
CTTATCATCTGATCAGTTTTTTAAGAACTAATGACTATTTTTCAAAAATTTTTAAAATTAACGACCGCTATGAAAGTTTTATGGATGTCAATTTACTGGCAACCCGCAAATTTATTAAAGATATCAATGAGGGCAGCTATTCTTCGCAGAGAGAAACCATTTTTATCCCGGAGATGAATGTGGTGATTTATGGGGAAGATGAAAAATATCCTATTGAGGAGCAAACCCAGGATCTTCTGTCCTGTATTTATTACGCCAGGATTCTGCCGTTGACAGTGGGGGAAAGCTATCCCATAAATATTCATGACTCCAAGAAAAATTTTCCAGGTACAATCGAAGTGCTCAGAGAAGAAACAGTTAGTACTCCTCTGGGAGAATTCAACTGTGTGGTAGTGAGAGCTTATGCGGAAGGAGCAACGATTTTTGCCAGCAGAAATGGACTTGAAGTCTGGTACACCAATGATGAATGGCATATTCCTGTTTTGGTGAGTTTGAAAATCATGGTGGGATCAATACAGATGGTGTTAGTTGATGCAGATATGGGAGTTTAATATAAACAGTTGTAGAGGGTAGCATGTCATTTATTTCAGTAATCATTGCCGGAGGCATAGGGGAGAGATTTTGGCCCTTGAGTACGCCTGAAAATCCCAAACAGTTCATTAATATTTGGAGCGGAAAATCCATGCTGGAGACAACTATGGAAAGACTGGCTCGGTTGTCCTGTGGAGATGAATGGGTTATAACCACGGAAAATCTTAAGTCAAAAACTGTTTCCGTGGGAATTCCTGAACACCGGGTAATTGGTGAACCAAGGGGAATGAATACAGCGATGGCAGTTGCTTTAGCTGCATTTGTTATTGGCAGGAACCGATCCCAGGATATCCTGGGCATATTTCCAGCTGACCATGTGGTGCAGGATGTTGATTTGTTCTACAAACGAATCAATCAAGCAATGAAAATTGCCGCACAGGATAAATTAGTGATTTTTGGAATTAAACCAGACCGACCAGATACTGGTTACGGATATATTGAGGTCGGATCTTCAATTAGTGAAAATGTTTTTGAAGTGTCCATGTTCAGGGAAAAGCCGGATAAGGCTACTGCTGAAACTTTTTTAAACGCGGGTAATTTCTTTTGGAACAGCGGAATGTTTGTATTTAAAGTTGACACTATTCAAAAGGCTTTTCAAAAATATGTCCCTGAATTAAAAGAATCCATTGATTATCTTCAGCAATATGCAGAAAGTAATGACCCTCAAAAATTAATATTAGCATATCAGCAAGCGGTGAAGATGCCTGTTGATGTAGCGGTGATGGAAAGAGCTGATAATATTGCCTGTGTACAAGGAGATTTTTTGTGGGATGATGTCGGCTCGTGGATGGCTTTGAAAAGACTTAAATCACCTGATCAGGATGGTAATGTGATAGTTGGTCCGGTTGAAACTCATCAGCTGAAAAATTCAATCGTAGTTAATGAGCACAGTAAAATAATAGTGATGGGCTTGGAAAATGTTGTGGTAATCCAAAGTAAACAGGGCACCTTGGTTACTTCAGAACAGTATATAGATAAACTGAAACAGGTACTTCAGCAAATAAAGTGAAAATATTCCTGGCTACTAATAATATGGACAAGAGAAATGAATTCAATGAGTTGCTGAATAAAGTTGATGTTGAACTGGTTTATCCGGAGCAGTTTGGTAAAACTTCAGAAATCGAGGAGAGTGGTATTAATTTAGAAGAAAATGCTCTAATCAAAGCCAGATGGGGAGCAAAATTTTCCGGTTTGCCCAGCCTGGCAGACGACACCGGATTGGAAGTCCAAGCACTGCAGGGGGCTCCGGGAGTGTATTCAGCCCGATATGCCGGAAATCAAGCATCTTACCAGGATAATGTCCGGAAATTATTAAAGCAGATGGAGAAACTTGAGGGTGAGGACAGAACTGCTCAATTTAGAACAGTGCTCTGTTTTTATATTCCGGGGCACCACAATCCCTATCTGTTTCAGGGAGTAGTTAAGGGTATTATCGTAAAAAATCCGACCGGAGATAATGGTTTTGGATACGATCCGGTATTTGTCCCCCGGGGATCAACATTGACCTTTGCTCAAATGAGTTTAGGTGAAAAGAACAATTACAGTCACCGATCAATGGCTATAAATAATTTTAAAAATTGGTTTAAACAAGTTGACCTTTACACAATTGATAATTAAAATTCAAAATCATTCGGGGTGTAGCGCAGCTGGAAGCGCACCTGCTTTGGGAGCAGGGGGTCGCTGGTTCAAATCCAGTCACCCCGATTTGTTATTTAAATGCTGAAGTATAAAGGAATATTTATTCTATTATTTTTATTCCTGGGTTCATTGATGTTGGGAATAGTAATCGGCTTGAATATACCTACTAAAAACCAGTCAGATCAAACCGAAATAATTACCGGAAACATCGTCAATCCCCCTGGACAATCAGTGGATTTTAATCAAGTACAGGAATCAGACACTTTTATCCAGGAGATTTATTTTGATTCAGGGATTTCTGATTCAGGAGCATTTTTGGACAGCATAACTGAACCTGATCTTAGTGCGGACAGCCAGGCAGTTGACAGTGCCAGCAATAACCGGGAGATTTCAGAACCGGATGTTGGAGTAACTGTTGATTCCAACCCACAACCTAATCAAATAATAGAAGATTTGGAAGATTTTGAAGATGTTGATATTTCTGGCACAACTGATAACACCGAAAGTTTACCCCCCGTTGACACCAGTTATCAGCAGCTTGATACTCTGGAGGATTTTTAATTTTTGAGTAGTCCGGTAACCTACTTTATATTTGGAATTCACTGTCATCAGCCGGTGGGTAATTTTGATTTTGTGTTTACACAAAATTTCCAAAAGGCTTACCAGCCATTTATAGATATTTTATCTGAGTTCCCCCAAATAAAAACAGCTGTACATTTTTCAGGACCTGTTTGGGAATGGATTGAACAGAATCAACCCGGTTTTATTACCAAGTTAAATCGGATGAGGGAAATTAATCAAATTGAAATTATAGGGGGAGGCTGGTATGAACCTATTCTTAGTTCAATTTCCCGACAGGATGCCCTTAATCAAATTGAATTAATGAATGAGAAGCTGAGAAGTTACTTCAACTGCACCCCCAGAGGATTGTGGCTGGCGGAAAGAGCTTGGGAGCCCCAGATAGCCTCATTACTGGGCAGATCAGGCATGGAATATACCTTTTTAGATGATTTTCATTTTTTCAGCGCAGGTATTGAACCAGAACAACTTTACGGTTATTTTAATACCGAAGATCAGAATCATATATTGAAAGTCTTTCCCATATCCAAAATGCTCAGGTATAAAATCCCTTTTTCCCCGGTGGAGGAAGTAATTGAATGCCTTGAAAATCCGGCTTTTTCCCCTGCCCATAATGAACCGGTTACCGCAGTTTTATTTGATGATGGAGAAAAGTTTGGAACATGGCCGGGCACTTTTCAGCATGTATATGAAAATAAATGGCTGATGAAATTTTTTACCGCATTAACCCAGAGTAATAAAATTAAATGTATTCTTCCCGGGGAAGCAGCAGATAAATTTCATTCCCGGGGTTTAGCTTATCTACCCACCAGCTCCTATCTGGAGATGACCGAGTGGGTATTGCCTACCGAAGTAAGATTGAAATTGGAAAAATTTTTAGATCAGACCAAAGATGATCCCAGCATAAAAGGATTGGACGGATTAATCAGAGGAGGTTACTGGAGAAATTACTTTTCCAAGTATCCTGAATCAAATTACATGTCCAAACGGGTTAATTTTCTCTCTTCTGATTTAATGAAGATTGATCAATCTGCCTCCGTGCATATTTTAAAAGCTCAATGCAACTGTGGTTATTGGCATGGCATTTTCGGAGGTATTTATTTGCCTCATTTAAGAGAAGCTATTTTCAGCAACTTATTGAATGCTGAACAGGAATATTTTCAAACTCAGCATAAGTTGTATTCAGTTGACCGGATTGATTTCGATCAAGATGACATTGATGAAATTCTGGTGAGGACAAAAAATTTCAGCTATGTAATATCCCCAGCCCGGGGAGGGTCTTTTAATGAAATCAGCTCTCGTCCTCTCGGTCATAATTTTGCTAATTTAATAGCCAGAAGAAAAGAAGCTTACCATCAGTTATTGCTAAATGCTTCAACGGTCAGCCAGCCGGACAGGGAGGACCGGGAAATTCCTACTATTCATGATATCAATGTAGATGATTTTGAAAAATGGAAAAAATGGTTGGAATTTGATCGAGGTCCTTTGGTTATGTTCTTTGAAATTTTATGCACTCAACCTAAAAATCAAGAATTGCTTACCACTGAAAACATTTTAGACACCCGGAATATTCATTTACCTTTCAATATTTCTGAAAAAGGGGAGGAAATTGAATTAGCTGGATATTACCGAAATAATTATGTTGAAATAAATAAAAAAATTATTATCGACCTGAGAAGAGATAATCTGGAAATTAACTATCAACTTAGTCATGATTATAAACAAGACTTGTTTTTTCATTTGGTTATCCCTGTATTCATACCCGAACCAGATAATCCTGACCGCCGTATAATATTTCCAGATGATTTTCATCTTCCCGGAAGCACCGGGCAGGCAAACAAGAATCAAGTTTCGGTTTTAGATAAAATTGTCGGATATGATCTGACTATAAATTCAGATTTCAATGATGACATCATTTGGTTCCCAATATATACTGTTAATCATAATGAAGGAGGATTTGAGAAAAATCTCCAGGGCACTATGGTGGTGTTCAGAGTTAAGTTAAGTCAGTACAATCGGATAAAAATCAAGGCGATATTTAAAACAGGAGATATCTGATATGAATGATCCCCAATTCATTAAGGAAAAAATTGATAAAATTTACAATGTGTTGAAGTATGAAAGCGAAGAAAACAAGAAAAAAGCTTATATTGAAATGATGACCCATAAAGAACTTCTGCCCGAATTTTTAAAAAGGGCTAAAAGTAAAGATTATCAAGATAGATTGTGCTTTTCTTTAGCCGCAGCCTACATGAAATCTGAGAAAATGGTAGGTACGTTGCTAAGCTATCTTAGCGATGAAAATAAATATGTCCGCAAAGAAGCATGTAATGCCTTGGGAGAAATTGGCAGTGATAAAGCCATCCCCTATTTGACTAAAACCATGTACGGCGATGATTCATTTATTGTATGGACAAGGGCGGCAGTAGCTCTGCATAAATTAGGGGATAAAAAGGGGGAGAGAATGCTGGTGGAGAACTACAATTTTGATGATCCTGAACAAACCGAGCCAGCAGTATTGGAAGCAATTCATGAATTAGAAATCACTCCCAAAAAGAAAAGGAAGCCTTGTTTTGTTGCCACAGCCTGTATGCCTGAACAAAAACATAAAATATTGAATCTCCAACTGTGGAGAGATCTAATCATGATCAAACATGAAACTGGAATGATTTTTATAGACGGATATAACCTGTTAGCTCCTCCGGTTGCAAAGTTGATTGGTAAAAATGACTTGATGAGGAAATTAAGCAAATGGTTATTAGTTGATCCAGTATACTTTACAGTCCGCAGATACTTTCAACATTTGAACCAAGGAAACTAGATGAATAAGATATTGTTGACGGGAGCAGCTGGTTTTATTGGAATGAAAACTGCCCAACAGTTATTGGAAAAAGACCATGAAGTAGTGGGTATTGACAATCTCAATGATTATTATGATTTACAACTGAAGAAAAGAAGACTTTCCATTTTAAAGAATTATCAAAATTTTAGTTTTCAGCACTTAGATATTGAGAAGCTTGAGGATTTAAAAAATTTATTTAACACCTTTAAGTTCACCGCAGTGATTAATCTCGCTGCCCGGGCTGGAGTAAGATACAGTATGGAGAATCCGTTTGTATATGTTACTACTAATGTGCTGGGAAACACTAATCTGCTGGAACTTTCCAAAAGACATAATGTATCTAAATTTATTTTAGCTTCAACCTCTTCTCTGTATGCGGGACAGCAAATGCCCTTTCCTGAAACTCTTGCCGTAAATACTCCCATCTCTCCCTATGCTGCGACAAAAAAAGGAGCGGAGATGATGTGTTATGCTTATAATTATCTTTATAATTTAAATATTACCGTGTTAAGATTTTTCACGGTGTACGGGCCTTTGGGCAGACCGGATATGAGTATCTTTAGATTTATGAAATTAATTGATGAAGGCAAGCCCATAGAAGTATTTGGCGATGGAAATCAGAAAAGAGATTTTACCTACATTGATGATATTGTTGAGGGAATTGTTTCCGCTCTGAAGCCCCTTGATTTTCAAATAATTAATTTGGGGGGGAATAAATCAGTTAAATTAAACTACGTTATAGAGCTAATTGAGAAAAATCTAGGCAAAAAAGCAGAAATAATACATAAAGATTTTCATAAAGCGGATATGAAGGCAACCTGGGCTGATATATCCAAAGCCCGTCAAATGCTGAATTGGCAACCTCAAATTTCCATTGAACAAGGAATTGAAAAAACAGCCTGCTGGTGGAAGGAGAACAGGGACTGGCTGAAAAATATAACCATCTAGGAATTAATGGTTATTATCTCGGTTGTTCTCAAATTAGCTGAGATGGGGGGAGTGGTCTAATTATATTATGAAAAAATCAAGTAAAGTAATTGATCTGGTGATAAATATTATTTGGTGGGTTTCAATAATTTTTACTGTATTGCTAGGTTTAGATGTTGTAATCAGCCTGGCTTCGATTAACCGGTCAATTGAGGATATTCCCCAGCAAGTGTGGAGGGGTGAAGTGATCAGTATATTTTTAAGTTCCCCGGCATTAACCCCTGCTGCAAAGATTTCACAATCATTTATTGAATTTGTCACCATGTTATTTTCTCTGCTGGTTATTTATAATTTAAGAAAAATTCTGCTTGATCGAAAATCCAAATTTACTGTTGACGCCATAATTAAGAGAATACAGTTAATTGGGATTATAGTGATTGCGGGAAATATTATCATTTCGATTATAAAATATTATTTTGCTAATCAAATTTTTCTTTCCGCTGATATGAATTCAGGTATGAATGTAAAAGTTGAATTTAATTTTTCTATGGAATTATTTTTTCTGGGGTTTGTAATACTGGGCTTGGCTGAGGTTATCAAGCGTTGGCATGAAAACCACATCGGATCTAAAAGTGATCAGCAAGATGGTTAGTGAACAGGGGAGTGCAGTTTGAGTTCGCCTAAAGAATTGATTTTAGAGAAGAAAATTGAGAAATTGTTGGATCCTTCTGAGAAGATCATCGCTCATTTTCTGTTTCATGACCAACAGATAAATTGTCTGCATGATTATGCAAATATTGTTTCCATTAAACGGCTGGGATATAATGATCATGGCCCGGTGCACATGCGGAAAGTGGTGCTGAACGCTTTAGTCATGGCAAATTTGCTTCACCGCGCTGAAATCCAACTTTCCCTGGAAAAAGATGAAGTCTGTACTTTTCATGACTGCAGAATTGGATTGATGATTGCCGGTTTTTTGCATGATGTGGGGATGTCCATAGGAAGAGAAAATCACCAGTTGACCGGGATTGTTTTGGCTGCCCCCATTATCCAAAGAATACTGGAAAAATTTTATGGGGATGACCTGTACAAACAAGTTGTTCTGAAATCGGTTATTATAGAATGTATTATCGGGCACATGGCTGATTTCAGCATAAATTCAATGGAAGCGGGGATAATTTTAGTTGCGGACGGATGTGATATGGAAAAAGGCAGGGCTAGAATTCCCATGCTTTTAAATACAGAATCTAAAGTGGGAGATATTCATAAATATTCTGCAGCAGCAATTGAAAAAGTTCTAATTGAACCAGGAGATAGTCTGCCTATTAAAATAACTGTCCGCATGACCGCCTCAGTTGGCTTTTTTCAGGTTGAAGAAGTATTGTTGAAAAAGATAGATTCAAGTCCCATAAAAAATTATATTGAACTTTATGCAGGGGTTATAGGAAGAGAGATAAAATGTTATCTTTAATTTTATTGCAGAAAGTTAAAGACACCACTACTGTTTCCCCTGAACAGGTGGACAGCATTACCGAAATGGGAAAGGGTCTATTCCTGCGGGGCTCATCATTTTGCTGTGGGTTTTGGATTGCTTTGGGAGTGGTAATAGCTGCGATTATTACTACAATTATTATTATGCTCGTAATTAGATCGAGGAAATACCGTCAGTGCCCCCGGTGTAAATCCAAAATTTTAAAATCTGAATTAATTTGTCCTATTTGTAATTGGGAATTTCATCATCCGGTCAGAGGAGAAAATAATTAATTACTTAAATTACCCTGTTTATGTCTGCATAGATTTATCTGAGGAATTTAGGTTAAAAACTGTATCCTTGGCAAGATTTTATGATTTTAATTAAAGTAGTTTTATTCAGCTTATTGCTTCCAGGAATAGTGGAAGATGATTTTGGAAATGTATTTTTATGTCAGGAGCAATACGACCTTTATTATCAAAGAATAGAACAATTCACTGAACAAAATTGTTCCATACCTCCGGGTGGAATAGTATTTATTGGAAATTCCATCACCCAGGGTTTTTTACTTCAGAAATATTTTCCGGGGGCAAGAGTATATAACCGGGGGATTGTAGCTGATAAAATCGGAATGGGGGACGATGGGGGAGTGCTGAAACGGCTGGATGTATCCTGCTTCCAATTAAAACCTTCTCGTATCTTCTTGATGATTGGGATTAACGATGTAGCAGATGGGCGGAGAAGCGTTTCCCGAATTGCCAGCGGTTATCAATTATTGATTGATACAATTCTGGACAGTCTGCCCTGGGTAGAATTATATGTGCATAGTATTCTGCCTACCCGGGATAATTACAGTAATCTTAATCCACGTATTGATTCACTTAATGAATTGCTGCAACAGATTATTGATGATAGATCCATGGAGTATTACGTTCGGTATATAGATCTTCATATGCTGTTTAAAGATCAGTATGGAAATCTGCATGAAGAATTTACCTGGGACGGCATACATTTAACTGAACGGGGTTATACACTATGGGCGGATTTCATCTCCACTCTGGTCAATCCTGATTATATGTATCACCAGAGATGGATTTTATCAGACAGTTTAAATAATTAACATCCTGGGTTTATCGTACTTTACCTGCTCTTTTTATCTTTATAATGCTTACTGTAATAATGGTGAAAGTAAAAGAAGCAATACATGGTAAATATGGTTGGTTGGAAATATTTCTAGGGAACTTTTTTACCGTCTTCACCCAACTCATCAATCAACTCTTCGATGACTTCATCAATTCCCATGGAAATCCTACGGGCGGAATCATAAATTCCTTTAAAGTAACTGTGGGCATCTTCGATTTGATCAACAAGATCAGTATCGGATATCCGGTCTATGAGGATTTCTTTGATATTGTAAAGACTTAAAACGTAATAGGAGTAATCTTCTTCGTCATAAGAAAATTTATTTTCTTCAATATCTCTTTCTGAATGTTTGGAGATAGTGACAATGTATTTTGAGAAGGTAACTTTAAAAACATTTTCGTCAGCGGTGGGCTCCCATTTGACCATACCCAACAAGGATTTTTTCAGCAACTTCTCAATAAAAATTTCAATATTATGATAGGGCATGTTAAAATAAACTCGTCAAATATTTCTATTTAATATACCATAAAATTTTCAAATAAGTACATTAATTAAAAAAAAGATCAATACTATGCTAAAAAAATTTATAGGTTATTACAAACCACACCTGAAATTATTCATTGTTGATTTAGTTGCTGCAATATCAGCTTCATTACTGGCTGTATTTTTTCCTTATCTGACTAGAAATCTGTTAAAACAACAGATACCTGATGAAAATATTACAATGATAGTTGTTATACTGGGATTGATGTCCCTGATTTACCTGTTCAAGACTTTGGTTACTTATATCCGAATAAAATGGGGTCATATCTTGGGAGTTAGGATGGAATATGATATGAGGAGTGATATTTTCAGGCATATTCAGAAACTGTCATTTACTTATTTTGATAATGTAAAAACCGGCCACATCATGTCCAGGATATCTAATGATCTGAACTTAATTGCTGAAGTTGCCCATCATGCTCCTGAAGACTTAATTATTTCTATCGGAGTTATCATTGGCGCATTTATCTTCATGTTCATGTTTAATACCCAGCTGGCTTTTATTTCCTTTATTCCCATTCCTCTCATGTTAGCCTGGGGATGGATTTACGGAGGAAAAATGAGGAGTGGTTTCCGCAGGGTAAGGAAAAAAATTGCAGATATAAACAGCACTGTGGAAAATTCAGTACAGGGGATTAGAGAAGTAAAATCCTATGCCAATGAAGAACTGGAAATTACAAAATTTGATATGGTTAATGTAAGTTTTAAAAAATCCAAAGAAACCATGTATTCAATGATGGCTACATTTTTCTCAGGAATGCAGCTGTTTAGAGATTATTATTATCTGCTGATAATTGGAGGAGGAGTAGTTCTGATTTTTCAAGGAAAAATTGATACAGCAGACCTTTTAGCGTTCATACTGTACCTGGGGATTATTTTGCCTCCCATTGACAGATTGAAAAATTTTATCGAGCAATTTCAGCAGGGTGCGGCTTCTTTTGAAAGGTTCATCGAGATAATGGACATTGAACCGGACATTAAAGATCATCGCAATGCCTACAGCTTAAAAGAAGTACAGGGAGAAATTAAATTAAAAAATGTTGATTTTAAATACAAAACTTCTCCTGAACAAATACTTTATAATATCAATATGAATGTTGCCAGTGGAGAAAAAGTTGCTTTGGTTGGAGAATCAGGAGCGGGGAAAAGTACTTTAGTTTCGTTAATTCCCCGTTTCTATGAACCGCAGGCAGGAACAATTTACTTGGATAACCACAATATTATGAATTTAAAACGGAGATTTCTGAGGGAAAGCATTGGGATTGTTCAGCAGAATGTCTTTCTTTTTGACGGAACCATCAGAGAAAATATTATTTACGGAAATTATCAGGCAGATCAGCAAGACCTGGAGGAAGCTTCAAAAATGGCTAATATTTATAATTTTATTATTTCCCTTCCCCAGGGTTTTGATACCCAGGTGGGAGAAAGAGGAATAAAATTATCAGGAGGACAGAAGCAGAGAATATCCATAGCCAGGGTTTTTTT
>LKUE01000333.1 GCA_001412365.1 Desulfuromonas sp. SDB
TATAATGCCCCCCAAAATTCGGACAACGGTATAAGGTGAAAAATTGAATTGGAAAAATGAATTTCTCAGAAAATTTCCCTTTTCAATTATACATAAATCTTTTAGGGAAATTTTCAGAGAAAAAAAAAGGAGCATATTTATGCGTAAGCATCATACGTCCGAATTTAAGGCACGAGTAGCATTAGAAGCAGTTAAAGGAGAGCTGACATTATCAGAGTTATCACAAAAATACGAAGTACACCCAAATATGATCGCAAAATGGAAGAAACAATTTATAGAAGCGGCTCCTCATGTATTTATAGATAAGCGTCGTAAAGAGGATAAATCCCAGGAAGTATCAGTTGATTCACTTTATAAACAGATTGGCAAATTACAGGTAGAGAGGGACTTTTTGCGAAAAAAGTACAAACAGATCTACGGGAGAGAACCAGACTTGTAGAAAAAGATCATAAACAATTATCCATTAAGCGGCAGTGTGAATTATTGGGAGTAAGGAGAACGAGTGTTTATGAAAAGAAAAAGGGTAAGAAACTAGATGATCTCAAATTGGAAGAGCTGATCATGAAAACATATCTGAGGTTTCCCTTTTATGGTTATCGCAGGATTCGGGAAGACCTTATAGAACAGGGTCATAATGTAAACCGCAAGCGAGTACGTCGGATTATGCATGATCTTGGTATCAGAGCCATCTATCCGAAGCGAAATTTGAGCATTCCCAATAAGCAGCATAAGAAATATCCTTATCTTTTGCGAGGATTAAAGATAGAACATGTAAACCAGGTCTGGGCTTCAGATATAACTTACATTCGTCTGAAGCAGGGAGTAATTTATCTTGTTGCTATCATTGATATATTCAGTCGGAAAGTGTTGAGCTGGAAGCTCAGCAACACTCTGGATCGGAACTTCTGTATAGAAGCACTTAATGAAGCACTTTGCAAATATGGAAAACCTGAAATATTCAATACAGATCAGGGAAGTCAATTTACCAGTATTGAATTCACCCAGGTATTAGTGAAACATAACATCAAAATCAGCATGAACGGTAAAGGCAGGGCATTGGATAATGTTTTTATGGAACGTACTTTTCGATCATTGAAATATGAAGAAGTGTATTTGAATGAATACGATAATATGTCAGAATGCCGAACTTTTATTGATAATTATTTTCTGTTCTTCAATCAGCGCAGAAAACATCAGTCCTTGAGATATAAAACACCGGATGCTGTATTCCATGAGAATATTCAAAATATGAAGGTCGGATAAATGTTAACTTATACTAAACCAAAAATTGTCTGGACAAAGGGCGCACTTC
>LKUE01000334.1 GCA_001412365.1 Desulfuromonas sp. SDB
AAAATTTTTTCAATCAGAGGGTCTGGATATATGTGAAACTCTCCTCGATATTGCTAGAGAAAAAAATCCAGAAATTAACTTTTATCTAGGGGACATGCTTGATTTCGACCTGGCAAAAAATTTTGATATAATTACCTGTTTGTTCAGTTCAATCGGTTACATGAAAACCTCAGATTTGATGAAATCAGCAATCAAAAATATGGTTAAACATTTAAATCCCAATGGATTTTTAGTGATAGAACCCTGGCTGACCCCGGAAGTATGGAAAGAAAATACTGCTCATGCATTTTTCATTGATGAGCCGGAGTTGAAAATTGCCCGGATTAATACCAGTTTTACCAGAAACAAAATATCAGTGTTTGATCTGCATTATCTAATTGGCACTCCGGAAAAAACTGAACATTTTGTAGAACATCATGAACTTGGTTTGTTTACAGAAGAAGAAATGACCGCTATTCTTGAAGAATTTAATTTGAATGTTACTTTTGATGAAGAAGGTATTTCCAGCAGAGGAGTGTATATTACCCAGTTGTCAGCATAAAATTGGTGTTGTATCTATATCAAAAGCTGTGAAGATAAAATGTTAAAAATTTCCCAGAAATCCCTTATTATCTCTTTGGTGATTTATTTTTGGTGGACACCGCTGTATTCAGTAAATTCAGTTAAGGATGAAGTGTTCCTCCATCCTGCTGATGCCTTCACCGGTTTTACCTTAAATAGAAATGATTTCATCTATAATCTGCCAGTTCTGTCAATTTCTCCGGGTTGGTTTTGGTGGGGAATAACCGATTGGATCACTGCGGAGATTGATGTGGAAGCCAATCTGGGAGGAGTACCCAGTGTGAATTTCCGTATAAAATTGCTAAAGACAGAAAAGTACAATCTAGCAGTAGAAACCATGTTTCAATATGTTCCTAAATCTATTGAGTTGGATTACTTCAAAGAAGATGATGGAACTGATCTGAGTATTAAACGCTGGGGATCAAGCTGGTACAATAATTTAAATCTTTCGGTGGGACCATTTAAACACAGCTACATTCACCTCTCGGGAGGGGTAGCTTATCAAAAACATTTGGAAATACTAAATCGTTCTGATTCTACTGGAATATCTTTTGATAATTTTTTATTTCCTCATTTAAGCGTTGGTTTGGATAGTAGAATATCAAGCCAGGTCGCTTTATTATTTTCGGCAAGTTATGGTTTAACATTTACTTACCTGGATAATGTCCCTAGAAAATTACAGGCAGTTGTTGCCATCCGCTGGGCTCCATTGCCCAACAACCGGGTTGGCTTGCTGCGGAATATGAGAACGGAAATTTCCTGTATTTACATGTGTTTTCCCGATGTTGATAAATCTTTGTTTACCCCGATGGCATATCTTTACTGGCAGTGGTAAGTTTTATGGAGTGATTAAGCAATTTATTCAAGATATAAAATAAACTGAGAGAAAATAAATTAGTGATTCTAAGTTATGAAATTAATTGAAAATAATGTTAAAGTTGATGTTATAAAATGTCTTTTTTAGCATTTAATCTGATAATTATTCTCAGTTGACCGGAGCCGGAAGAAAGTCAACTAAACTAATATTTAATTGAAATTTGAATCCCAACTATAAATATATTCTGTTAATACTTTATTTGTTAGTTGTTATAGTTACTTCACCAGCCGCAGACAGGTGGGAAATAATATTGAAAGGTTAACTTTCAAAATCTCAAGATTGTGGCAGTGAAAAAAATATAATCTGGCGGATTTTCTGGGATTTGTGGATAAAAGTCAATATTGCTGGATACATTCAAAGGGCTCTTATGTGGTGGATGCTTAAATTGTCCCCGAAGAGAGAAAAACCAATGCTGTCAGAAAAATGTTCAAGGAATTTTATCTTAATACAAAATCAACCTATTCGGAGATTTAATCTATTGTCAACGTGAAAAATAAAAGGGTGCAAAAAATGCTTAAAAAGATGGGTTTCCAGGAATTTGATGATTTCACCGCTGAGAAATTCAAAGATCAGGATTATTTTAATTTAAAAATAAAATTAAAAAAATAATTAGATGACGGAAAATTGGTAAAAATATGATAAAATTTCTACAAGAGATTTATTTAACCCTTTAGAGGTCATTGAAGGTAACTATGAATTTAATGATTACCAAGTCTAGATGTCCAGCTTGTCAAAAGCAGATTGAAATTGGATTACCAAAATCCTGGATTTGGTCAAAAATAATCTGTCCTCATTGTAATTCAACGTTAATTTGGGATGTTAAGAAGAAGATATTTTCAGCTCTGCTGATTATTATGATTTTAACCCCGGTGTATATTTTTATTACGGTTAACCGAGATCAACTTTGTTTTCAAATATTATTTCCCCTTATTTTTATTTTTCTGGTAATAATGTCTATGGGGTCGGCAAAACTTAAAAAAATCGAAGACCAAAGTTAAACTGATCGTCCTCCATGAATAAAAAAGAGAAAAAATTCTAAAACAGTTGGTTGAATTAGCTGAAAATGAAAAATCTCAGCTGAAAAAAATGAAGATATCAAAAAATATTTCCCTGATCATGGGATGGATAATTTTATTAGCTGCATTTTCACTTTCCTTTTTAAAATTAAATTTCATTTCACCATGGATTTACTCCGTTGCTGCTGCCTTTGGAGGAGTATTTATCGGTCTGGGGGTATGTTTTGGAAATTCACTGGATACCTGGCCGGTTTTGAGAAAATTTTTAAATCTTGAAAAATTAAAACAGCAAGGTGAAGAAAATATAGGATCAAGGATTAATCATGGAAAAGATGATTGAAAAAGAAATTGTAGTAAATGCAGAAATTGATGAAGTTTGGAATGCCTGGACTACTGAATCAGGAGTTAGAACATTTTTTGCACCTCAATCCAGGATAAATCTGTCAGAAGGAGGGGAGTACGAGATGTACTTCATTCCTGATGCCCCGGAGGGATACAAAGGCGGAGAGGGTTGTAAGGTTTTAAAGGTCATTCCCCCCACTCATTTTGTATTCACCTGGAATTTTCCGCCTTCCATTCCTTTGTTGAGAAATAGCAGTGCAAAAACGGAAGTATCTATTGATTTGGAAAAAATCAGCAGTTCAGCAACTAAAGTAAAATTGACCCACTACGGATGGCAGGAAGGAGAGGATTGGGACAGCGGATTTGATTATTTCTCTGCTGCCTGGTCAGTTGTCTTGAACAGGTTGAAGAGCAGTTTTAATTCCGGTCCTGTTGATTGGAATTAAAAGTTCTTTAACCTGGCGATTTGATCTGAAAAACTTCTACTCATATTTCACCGGTTATTATTATTTCCAGACATGCAGCAAAAGATATGACTAGCAGAATTCCAATTAAGGAATTCTGCCTTCATCTGTATTTTGCTAAAAGCGAAGCTTATAGCCCCTATCTGACCACTACCAGCTTTTTCCCGTCGGAGAAGCTGCCTGATGTCATCCGGTAGAAATAGGTGCCTGAGGACACCATGGAGCCATGGTTATCCCTGCCGTCCCATTCTATCCGGTAATTTCCCGGCGACTGAATCTGATTGACCAGAGTGGTTATCTCTCTGCCGGTCAGGTCGTAAATTTTCAAGCTTACCGGTCCTTCTGTACCCACGCTGTAGGCGATAATTGCCCTTCCCTGTACCGGATTGGGATAGGCGGGGGCAAGATTGAACTGGTAGGAACTTACCGCAGGAGGACCGGAAACTTCTTCTTCCACTGCGTTGAATCCGGACTGAACCCCGATTAAAATATCGTCAAAATAATACCCTTCATAGGTGATCATGTAATCCGAGCCAAATCTCCAGCAGAGATTAATATTTCCGCTAGAACTGAAAGTGTAATGCTGCTCCTGCCAGGAAGTCTGAGTGCCCGTCCAGATAGGATCACCGGAGTTGTATCC
>LKUE01000335.1 GCA_001412365.1 Desulfuromonas sp. SDB
ATATACCGCAATCTGTTTATCTAAAAAAAAGACATTAATAGTTTCATTGTTTTCGTACTTCTTTAAAAACAAATCTTTAATTAAAAAGGTGGAAATAGCCGCCGGAAAAATAAAATACAAAAAACGGTGCATACTTATTTTAATTTTCAAAAAAACACCGGCAGTAAACTGCTGAATAATTTCTGTGTTTCTGGAAATAGTTGTGATTTTATTTTTATTTTGCTTAGCAATTATTTTGCCCATAATCAAACTAAAATCTACCGGCAGGTCGTTGAATTTACAATTATCTCCCCGGGTTACCGCCGCCTCTTTACTTGTATCAATTTTAATTATTCTATGAATTACCGGCTTTAAATGAGAATATCTTCTAAACACAATTACATTACCCGGTCTCAATTGCTTACAGGGAACCTTTTTAAAAAACAGCACCGTTCCTTGCTTGAAGAAAGGCTTCATGCTTTTACCCAGTAATAATATTTTTTCCATTTCAGGGAATTAATCTGGTTTCAGGAAAAAGACCTTGATTATAAGCCTGTTCACAAAAGATAAATCCGTTAAACAAATCCCCGGTCAAAAAATAGGTGTTGGCAATGCATTTTCCCAGACAGTAATTTTTCAGCATACATTTTCCGCATATTCCTGTTAACCGGTTTGGAAGTTTTTTTCTTATTTCATTGAGAATATTATTGTTTTTCCAGATTTTCTCCAGTCCAATTTCAAAAGGGTCACCCAGGTCCAATTCCTTCACCACCGACCCGATTCCGCAGATACTTGCTCTTCCGGTGTGCAAAACACCTAATATATTGAAAATTCCGCAGGTTTGAAATCCATGTTTTCTTAGTAAAGACAGGGCTTTAAAAGCAGGGGGTATATCGAAATAAATCTTTATAGTTTTTTTATCTTTTGTAACTTTCTTTAAATGATCATGTATGTCTAAAATTTCTTTTACTGAAAGTAATTCTCCTTCATTCTTCATTTCTCTTGATCTATCCGTTTCATTTACCGGATTGACTTTTAAACTGTTTGCCCCCTGTTTTTCCGCAAAAGCAACCATCTCAAAAAGATTGTCCATGTTCTTCCGATAAAGTGAAAAAATAATCTGAAAACTCTTGTTATACTTTTGTAAATTTTCAATACCCTTCAATGTATTTTTAAAACATCCGTCAACCTGGCGAAGATCTTCATGAAATTCCACAGTGGTGCCGTCAAGGGAAACTGATACAAAGCTGACGGTCTCCGCTATTGCTTTGGCTTCACTTTCACCAACCAGTGTCCCGTTGGTTTCAACAGTTATACCCAGCTTCATTTCTTTTAAAGCGTATAATATCTCTGTAAATTCCGGATGAAGCAGGGGCTCTCCACCGGTCAGCTTTACTGAAACCAAGCCAAGATTTTTAGCTTCCTCAAACAACGGTTTCATTTTTTTCCAGGGAAGATAGGTAACCCCATCTTCTCCAAAATGAGGGTCAATCCAGCAATGACGGCAGTTGAGATTACAGGAACCTGCCAGGTACCAGTAGATGGTTCTTAGAGGAGGAGCTTTAGATTTCGATTCCATGTCCAACCTCTTCAATAAATTTTCGGTAGCAGTCATGAGGATTTGCCCGGTTAACCTCACCAGTCAACTCATAAGCTAATCCAGGACAGCTGCCGTTGCAGTATTTCTGCCATTTGCACCCTTCGCATCCGGGAACTTCAGACATGGGAATTAATCTTCTTTCCTTTAACATTATTAGTATAGGATGCTTATTCCAGATGTCTTTAATATTATCTCGATTTATCCTTCCCATCTCCAGATCAGCCAGCATGTTGCAGGGAGTGATAATGCCATCGTGGTGAACGGAAAGTTTGTTGTAAATACATCCGCAGGCAGTTAAAAAACCCATTCTAGAGTTAAGAGGTTTTTCCTGTTTTAAAGATTCTTCCATTTCCCTGTACCCATTCCACTTAGCCAGGGGACCCGCCTGCGCCTGTAATCTACCCGGATATTTTTTATCAAGCTCACCCATTTTTAAAATTGCCTTATACTGCTGGGGGGGAGAGAGTACAACATCTTCCTGGTTAAAACATCCAGCTCCCATGGGCATAGCGTCATTAGTGCCAAACATCCTTAATCCGATTTCCTCAAGTAAAAATCGGGCAATATTGTCAAGGTCATCCACATTATGTTTGTTTATGGTAACCCGTACTGCTACTGGAAAATTATTTTTCTTAAGTAGTTTTAATCCCCTAACTGCCTTTTCAAATGATCCCTTTCCCCGGCTTTTATCGTGAACTTCCGCACAGGAGCCATCAATTGAAATTTGAATATAATCCAGTCTTCTCTTTCGATTGTGTTGATTAAACAAGTTTATGGTTTTTTCATCAATTAAAGTTCCGTTGGAAAGGATGGAAAACCTCATCTTGTTTTCAATTGCTAAATCAAGTATCTGTAGCCAATCTTTCCGGACAAAAAACTCACCGCCGCTCAGGGTTAGATCCTCCACTCCCAGACTGCCAATTTCCTTGAAAAATTGTGCCCATTCATCCAGCGGAACATCATTTCTTTCCTGCATTTCATCATTGTAAAAGCAGTACTTGCATCTGAGGTTACATTTCCGGGTAACCGATATATCAAATGAATTAGGGGCATCATTTATGTTGGGAAAAGCAGTCGCGGGAATAGGTTTATCAAAGGGCTTCTTGTTCTCTTCAATAAAACTTTGTTCTTTTAATATTGCTAAAAATTCATTGATCTCTTCGGTAACTTGATCTTTGGCTTGATATTCATTTTTCAGGATTTCATTAATATCCCTTTCTGTTTTATTCCCATCTAATAATTTCCAGATAAACAAGCCGGTTTCATTGAGATATTTTCTGATTCTCCGGTCAGGATTATATATTTTAGCATTTTTTTCATCAATCAATCTTGTAGATATATGAGGTGCGATTTTATAATACATAGTATTTTTATTTGTTAATTAATTTCCTTATAATTTTAACGACTAAAGAAATCTATTTTATATCGGTAAAAATAATTTGTACACTGTGAAATCATTTTTTTCAATACCCTTAAGACCATGAAATAACCTTACCTTAAAAAAACCAGTTGTACTTCCTTACTGAATTAACTCCCCTCTTTTCTTATCGTGGCAAATTGCTGTTTTCCAAAACAGTACCCTCTATCTTTTTAATCATAAATTTGATTGAATATTTTTGTTAAACAAAAATATTCAATCATCCATATATTTTATCCCGTAAATCCCTTATAATCCTGTCCATCTGCGTTCAATGCCCCCTGGTTGTTGGGTGGTTCTTCATCCATGTTATTGTTTCATGCTCATGCAATCAGGTGGTGTCCAGCGCAGATGAAATGGGCTTGCACATTTTCATCAAGCTGATA
>LKUE01000336.1 GCA_001412365.1 Desulfuromonas sp. SDB
TGGTATATCAGGATCAGACCGGGCATAACCTACGTTCCCAATTTCGTGAAAATATTCCATCTCACTGATGTCTAATAAAACAAGGAGGTAAAACATGTGGAAATGGATACTGAAACAAGCTGTTAAAGCATTGGCAGAGCCGATTGTCGATGCGATCATTGCTGCGCTGGAAAACTTGGCTGCTAAAACCAGCAACACCATCGATGATGCTTTTGTTGAAAAGTTCAAAGAGTTCAAAGAAGCCATTGTCGGCTGGATTCTTTCTCATTGAGATAAGATCGCTAAAGCAGCATAAGGAGAAAACCAATGCCAGTACAGAAACCAACACTTCCTACTGGTCTAAGTTCAGGAGATCTTGCCGATCTCCTGAACCAGATCGGTAAGGTAGATGTCTATAACATATATGCCGGAGTAGGCAGTTTAACTACTGCCGAAATAGCTTCAATATTCGAATCTCAGGCAGCAATCAATACAGAGCTGGATAGCAACTTTGAAGAGATCGGAGAATTATCCGAAAAGCCTTTCAAAGCAGAATCCAAAGCAGAAAAACTGAAGACTCGTCATTATCAGTTAGAAGGCAAGAGAACCAATGTGATCACCGTTACCATTGTTGGTATCTCCGAAGCCAAGAAGAACTGGTTGGAAGACCAGAGTGCCGGAATGACTCAGCTTACCTTCATTGCGTTATCCAAAGATAAAACGCAGGCAATCCTGATCAATGGCTGCCGCTGGACAGTTGATTGGAGCGGCGAAGCTGACGGTCTTTACACTCAGGAAGTTACTACCGAGTTTATCGGTAAAACAAATGAGAAAGTAGTCTTCTTCAACCAGATACCTGAAACAGCCGGAGTGTAGATGGAGAAGGAAATAGAGAAGAAGATCTGCGATGTACATAAAGAGATCTACGGCAACGGAGATTCTTCCAAATCGATGGTCAGTAGGATAGCAAGATTAGAAACAACTATCAAGGTTCTTACTTCCATATCGATCAGTCAGTTTTTTCTTTTGGTCAGTATTGCCATGAAAGTGTTTATGGGAGAGTAATCATGAACCTTACTTATGCAAAACTTAGAAAAGTCCTCTCACTTTTTCTGAAGAATCCAATCCTGCGAGATGGTCTTCAAGAGCTGATCACTGGCAAAGAGCAGGAGCTGGATGAACTTGGCTTTTTGGATCTCTTAGATAAATCTCAGGTTGATGTGGAGCTACTGGAAATACTGACAGAGAAGAAAGCTGAACAATTATCGGCAGAAGATGCCATTGGAGTGTT
>LKUE01000337.1 GCA_001412365.1 Desulfuromonas sp. SDB
AAAACTTTTTTTGCTTGTGGACCTTTAATATTATCGGATGGATTATAACCCTAGTCCCCATTACTGTTGCAGTGATAATGTCTTTTGTTTATCTGAAAAAGCTGAAGTAAAAATTTATTTTGCCAGCATTTCATCAACAATTTCATCAACATGAATTCTGGCTGTATCCAGTACCACTAGATTTTTGATATCCTTTTCAGTTAAAACAAGGGGGATTTCAGTACAACCTAAGATTACACTGTCAATATTTTGATTTTCTGCAATTTGGTTAATAATTCCCAGAAAACCATCTCTGGTATGATCTAGAATTAATCCTTTATCCAATTCATCAAATATTTTCCGGTGGATGTATTTCTGTTCTTCTATGGAAGGAACAACAATTTCAATCCCGTACTCACTCATAGCTGAAGGATAAAAATCAAGCTGCATAGTGTACTTAGTTCCCAGCAGAAGAGATTTATTTAAATTCTGTTTACCGGCTCTACGGCAAGTTGCCTCCACTATACTTATAAGTTTAAGTGGAGATACTTCAGCAAGTTCAGGAAACACCTGATGAGGTGTATTTGCCACCATTGCTGCAAATTCAGCCCCATCTTGGTAAGCCCGGTGCAGTGCTTTTAATAAATAATCAGCTAAACCAGAATAATCTCTTCTTTCCATAAACTGGTCAACTAAATATAAATCCAGATTTATTATCATAAATTCCGGATAATTTTCTGTAGATACTAATGATCTGTATTTTGAAATGATTAAATTATAGTACAGCATGGTTGCCTGAGGTCCCATCCCTCCAATTAAACAGAATTTTCTCATTCAGTTCAACCTCCAGATAAAGAAATTCAGATAACTGGCAAAACTTACCCACAGCAGATAGGGAATCATCAACAGAGCAGCAGTTTTTGAAATGGGGAAAAATTGTACAATGCAGATCAGTATTAAAATCCATAAAATCAAAATATTCACCATGGCTAATCCTGGATTTCTAACTGAAAAAAATACCAGAGACCAGGTTCCATTAATCACCAGTTGAACAATATATAAAATTAAACTAACTTTAACCTTATTATCGTCCCATCCACTCTGAAAAATTAAAAATCCGGCTACTCCCATCATAATGTACAGTGAAGTCCAGACCGGAGCAAAAATCCAGGAAGGTGGAGTTAATGCCGGTTTTTCCAAACGGGGGTACCAATCCCTGATCCCGGAAGTAGTTAAAGAACTCGCAGTAAATCCCACTCCCAAAGCAGTAATTATAAACAGAGTCAGCACCAATATTATTTTTACAGACATGATAATGCTCCCAGATAAATTATTAATAAATTATCTTATCACTTTTTACCAATTGAGTAATGCTGGTGATATGATAATGGGCAATTTTACTCCGTTCAGATATTTTTTCAGGCCATATATCCCGGATGAATTCAGAAGTGAAAACTGTATCCATTCCTACCCGCCTTGCTCCCTGCAATTCATCTGCATTTCCATCCCCCACAAAAAGACAATGTTCAGGGGAAAGATTTAACTGCTCCAGACACAGCTGGTATATCTGAAATTCCGGCTTTAAATATCCCACATTACAGGAAAATATACTAACATCAAACAGCTTGGCTATCTCCGATTTATTCCACCCGCTACATTCCACTGCGTCGGCATTGCTTATTAAGGCAATTTTTTTAGAGATGGATTTCAATATTTTCAATGTATCCATAGTGGAAGCTGGTATATATTGCAAACAATGGATAAATCGCTTCTTTCTGACTGAAGCAACTTCTATTATTTTCTCCCGGGGGATTCCAGGATCAATCTTCAATGCGATGTCCTGGATTATTTCCACCGGATCGGTTATTAAGCCCCTTAATCTTGACTCTGTTCCTGAAAACAATGCTTTATTCCAATCATCCCGGTCAATCCCTAACAATTCACTGGAATGTTTACCCGGAGCTTGAGTATGCTGAATAGAAGTTAAAGTGTGAAACAGGTCAAATACAATTGCCTCGTATTTTTCCAGTTCAATTGTTTTACTCATTTATTTTTTAAATTAAAAATATATCAATAAGCTTTAGCAAAAATTACCCTTAATTTTGCTGGCTTCCCGCATTTAATGCAAACACCGGATTCCGGTTTGGCTCCTAAAGGAATATTTCTTATGGTTACATTCAACTGCTTTATTTCCTCTTCACATTGCAACTCTCCACACCACAATGATCTGGCAAATCCTCCGTGTATTTCAGGCTTATCTGCCTGCACCGGGGTAAAAAATTTTTCAAATTCATTCCATTGATCAATAATTCTGGTATTATTCTTCTGATACTGAAAAGCCCGTTTATACATTTTATTTTGAATATCTTCCAGCAATCCGGATATTTCCGATAAAAATTTATCCCGGGGGATGAAAACTCTTTTCAAATCCTGATCATCCCTCCGGATCAGTGCCACCGAATTATTGGCAATATCCTTCATGCCAATTTCTAAAATCAGGGGAACGCCTTTCTTTATCCACTGCCACTTCTTCTCTCCACCCCGGATTTCCCGGTCATCAATCTCAGTTAGAATCTCCTGGTTGAAAAATTTGGTGTTTTTAATTTCATGGTTGATCTTCTCTATATAATCAAAAACTTTTTTCCGTTCTTCACTATCTTTAAAGATAGGCAGTATAACTAACTGAACCGGAGCAATGCGGGGAGGAAGGACCAAGCCATTATCATCTCCATGGGTCATCACTACCCCTCCAATTAAGCGGGTGGACACTCCCCAGGAAGTAGTCCAGGCATATTGGTGGGCGCCTTCCCGATTTAAAAATTTGATATTAGAAGCTTTGGCAAAGTTCTGCCCCAGGAAATGGGATGTGCCTGATTGTAGAGCTTTCCTGTCCTGCATCATTGCTTCGATGGAATAAGTATCCACCGCTCCGGGGAATTTTTCAGATTCAGATTTCTTTCCTGCTATAACCGGCATAGCCAGATAATCTTCCGCAAAACTTTTATAAACCTGAAGCATCTGCAAAGTCTCCTGCTGCGCCTCTGCCTGAGTAGAATGAACTGTATGTCCTTCCTGCCAGAGAAATTCAGAAGTCCTTAAAAATAGTCTGGTTCTCATCTCCCATCTCACAATGTTAGCCCACTGATTGATCAATAAAGGCAGATCCCGGTAGGATTTTACCCATTTGGAAAAAGTTTCCCCTATTATGGTTTCACTGGTAGGTCTTATCACCAGGGGTTCCTCTAGTTTTCCGTCAGGGATCAGCTTTCCCTGTTCATCCTGTACCAATCTATGATGAGTGACTACTGCACATTCTTTGGCAAAACCCTGAACATGTTCTGCTTCTTTCTGCATATACTTCAACGGTATAAACAGAGGAAAATATGCATTTTGGTGGCCAGTTTCCTTGAATTTACAGTCTAGTTCATTTTTAATATTTTCCCAAATAGTATAGCCCCAGGGTTTTATAATCATGCAACCGCGGACTTCGCTATTTTCCGCCAAATCACCATTTTTTATAACTTCCTGATACCAATTGGGATAATCCTGATCCCGCCGTGGAGATATTGCTGTTTTGCTACTCATAACCATTCACCGCCTGAAAATATATATTTTGTCTAATTATCACTGCTGATCTTTTAAAATAACAAAGAACCATTGTGTAAACAACTAAAAAAAGATAGATTGATAGATAAGGGGGAAAAGTTTTGACTACCAGGGATACAAATAATTTACCAGTGCCCCTACAGACACACTGGAAATAATCATAATAACCGCTGCTTTGATTAAATCTTTAATCCCCAATTCCTTAAACAATACGGAAAAGGTGGCTACGCAGGGAAAATACATAGCCAGCACCAAGGAGGCTACCACCAGCTGTTTTTCAGTCAATCCCAAAGGAATTAACATTCCCACCGCAATGTCCTTTCTCAAAAAACCCATCAACAGAGCGCCAATAGCCTGCTGAGGCAGACCGAGGACATTGGTTATTAATGGCTTAGCCAGATTTCCCATCACTTCAATAATTTTAAAGGTATAAAGTAAATTTGCAATCACCACTCCCAACAAAACAAAAGGAACTGCTTCTTTTACAAACCAGGTAATTCTGATAGCAATTTTTTTTACCAAGCCTTGAAAATAAGGAATCCGATAGGGAGGTATTTCAACAAATATTTCATAGGATTCTCCTTTTAAAATCCGGTTTAAAATTACTCCCAATACAATCCAAACCAGGAATAATGTGCCGTAAACTGTAGCTAAGCTTTTTATGCCAAATTCACCCACCAAACCTACTATCATTGCCTGTAAAGCCATGCAGGGTACTGCAATAGCCATCAAGGTCATGGCAATAAATCTTTCTCTTCTTGATTCCAGTATCCTGGTGGCAAGAGCTCCGGGAACATTGCAGCCTAATCCCAGCAGCATGGGAACGATGGCTAATCCATGCAATCCCAAGCGATGCAGAATAGTGTCCACCATTACTGCCAACCGGGGCAGATAACCGGAATCTTCCAAAAACGAAAGAACCAGGTAAAAGGCAACAATGTAGGGAAGGACTGCAGCCAAGGGTACGTATAAGCCAGTAGTAAGAACACCGAAAGATTGACCAAAGTCAATTTCACCCTCCACCAGACGTCCAATTATCAAATCATGAAAAATTCCTTGAGAACCCATTATCCCGGATAACCTCATCATCAGAGGTTTCCATCCCATTTCAAATATTGGATCCATTACATAGTTTATCAGTCCTTCTCCTACCAGCTGGATAATTTTAAATGTAGCCAGCAGTACAATAACTGCAAGGGGAATACCGGTGACTGGCTTTACCGAGATATCTCCAATCCGCTCTAAAATTGTGTGATGACGATGTTGTAAATTTTGAGTTTGTTTTACAATTGATCCGATTAAATCCCAGCGGTGTTGATCCTCAAACTCCAGGGAAGGAATTCGGGCTTGAGGTATCATATCCACAAATGTTTTAATTCCTTCACCGGTAACCGCACAAGTGGGAATACAGGGAATTCCCAATATTTCCTCGAGTTTTTTATGATCAATGTCAATCCCTAAATGGTGGGTTTCATCCCAGAAATTCAATATCAAAATCATCGGTTTGTTTAATTGGATAAGCTGCAAAGTTAGATTTAAATTCCTCTCCAAATTGGTAGCTTCAACCACATTTACCAGAACTGCATCCTCATGTTCTTCAATCATCTTCACTGCAATTTCATCTGATGTGGAGGCAGGTTCAAGGGAATAAATTCCGGGAACATCTATCACTGTTGTGGTGGTGTGATCATATTTCATTTTTCCCTGGGTAAACTCCACAGTGGTTCCGGGATAATTTGAGGCAATTACATGTGCACCGGTTAAGCGGTTGAAAATAACACTTTTACCCACATTGGGATTGCCAATTAGCAGAATTTTCAACTATTTTCTCCAGGCTTAACTTCTTCCACCAATATTTTCCTAGCCATGCGGTGACCAACTGCAATATCAGTTTTGCCGCATCGAAAAACCACCGGACCCCGCATCCACTGTGAGCTGACTTTAGTTATAATTTTACCTTCAAGAATACCCATGGATTGCAACTTTTGGTTTATTCCATGGTGCCGGTGATGGTGATCCTTGATGGATATAATTTTACCCTGCTGACCACTTTTTAAATCAGCAAGGGTTTTTAAAGTTGACAATTTTATCTCCTTAAATTTTATTTATTTTTTGTTGATTTAAAACAATCCTCACAAATTCCGAAAATTTCCACAGCATGTTTATTGATTTTAAAATTATTTTTTTTAGCAATTTTAATTATCCTTTCTTCTAATCCAGAATCAATGAATTCAATAATCTTTCCGCAGTTTTGACAGACTAAGTGTTCATGATGTTTCTTTTTCACAGTTAACTCATAGTAGGATTTACTTTTTCCCAAACGGATTTTCCTGATCAAACCTGAACTCTCCAGTAATTTAACTGTACGAAAAACGGTTGCTCTGCCTATGGAAGGATCTTCTGATTTCATCTGAACATAAAGTTGCTCAGCATCAAAATGGTAGGAAGTTGAAAGAATGTAATTTAAAATACACTCACGCTGTGCAGTCAGCAGTAAATTATTGTTTTTCAGAAAATTACAAAATTGTTTTTTAATGTCATTCATTTTACTCAAACCTGGTCTTTGAGATTGATACTCAATATCAAATATATCCAGTTTTATCTAAATGTCAATTAATTATTTGGGGATATCAAGGTTGATTGCTTCTATAACGAATAAACCAAGTACTCTTTTTAATCACTGGATGAAGCTCCAGCCAAAGTCCATCCGGTAAATACTGAACAGTATTACAATAAGAACAACTGGCATTACGGGGAGTTTCAGAAGTAATGGTCAAAGGAGCTCCGCATTTAATACAGGTTATTGCTATTGATTTTTTCTTTTCTTGATCAATTTCTTTCTGTCCATATAAAATACCACCAAACACCTGTTCAGCATTGTTAATCCAGTTAAGTTCAGGGGGAACGGGATAAGTTGAATTGAGATTACCGCAATTTTCACATTTAATGGGATTAACTGAACCGGTAGGGACAAAATCAACATCCAATTCTTTTTTACATTTAGTACATCGGGGAGAGGAATTATTCATGGTAATAATTAGATCTTGGTAATTGAGATAACGGGACTGACCCAGATCGGATTTAATGACCGTATTCCAAAATTTATGATCTAAATCCACTGAGGACAAACAGGAATTACATTTAATTTTAGAGGTTAAGCCATTGACAAAGACCGGCTGACTACAGAAAGGGCATTCAAATTCAATTTGATAGGAGCGGTAGAAAGGCATAACTGATTCCAGCCGTTCCTGAGCTGCTTTTTTAACTTCGGGATGTGAAGATTGATCCGCCACCTGTTTAATTAAATTCCGGTCATCCAGAACTTTTACCGCCAAAACAGACAAAGCGGTTCGGAAGGAGTTAAGAGCAATGTCCTTTACCATATTCTTGTTCTTAACTTTTACTAGAGCTGCTTTGCATACCGATAGTTCTTTCTCCTGTTCCGCCAGCGACTTTAACCATGAATCACTTGGATTACTCATCGCGTATATGGAAGCGATTCTTCCCCGGGGATGCTTTGCGGTTTTGGCGCATTCACTCAGTAAAGATTGGGAAGTAATTAAACTGGCTAATGCCATTGCCACATCTTCACAGGATTCATCATTAAGTAATTGGGAAATAGTCATCTGATTATCCGGAACAAGTTTTTTAACTGCATTCAGTTTAACTCTGCTGGAATCAGATTTTTGTATCGCTTTTACCAAAGTATCCTGCAGGGTAGCCTTGTTCACCAGGGCATTTAAAATATCTTCGTCTGTCTCATGCTGTACTCGGCTGAGCAGATAATACTGATCCGGATCCTGCAGATAGGAGATAGCAGCTGCTCTAAACTTTGGATTATATGCTTTCAAAGAAATATCTTTTAAGTAATTCTGATTATGTATTTTATCCACTACATCTCTAGCTCCCTGAGATTGGGGGCTGCTCAGAGCAATGTCGTAAAGTAAATCCTCCTTATCAATTCGGGAAGCCAGCCAGGGATAGAGATCTACTAAATGTTTATCTTTCATCATCTCTGCCATCATCTTCTGATCAGTCATTCTTTCAACTGCAGCAGTCCTAATATCCATAGATGGATCAGTGTAGGCAATTTCTTTCAATTTTGAATTGTTTTCAATTTTAGCTAAAGCTTTCAATCTGAAATCTCTATCCGAATGTTTAATTGCCGGTCGGAAAAAATCTTTTAGTTTCCATCTCCCTGTAAATTTTCTCTTCTGAACATAGAAAAACAAAAATATGGAGATGCAGATAATTGACCAGATAATAAATGGTTGAGGATTTATGTGGATAAGTTCAATCAATGAGAAAAATGCCTGAGGAATGCTTTCCGGTTCCTTAACAAAATAATAACCCCATCCTCCGGAATATCCTGCACTTGCACAGCCCAGAGCAAATTGACCGATAGCCATAATTGCTCCCAGAGCAAATTGACCTAAGCAGCCTAAGCCAATGGCAAACTGAGAAATACAGATAAATCCAGCTCCAAATTGAGTAATTGCAATTACTCCCACTCCGAATTGAGCTATGGTAATAAATCCTACTCCAGAAAAGCCAATGGAAATAATTCCATTGGCAAAAAAGCCCACTGATATCAAAGGCTTACCGAATATCTTAAACTTCGTATCCAGACTCAATTTATTTTCCTATCTCTTTATTCATAATTATTTTCAAATTTATCATATATTTAACATTTACTTAATATCTATTTTCACTGTTTATTTGAGTTAATCTTCTGATATTATTTTTTATATAGTAATAAAAATAAACTTACCGTACAATTTATTGTTGAACTTTCAAAGGGGGTAATTATAATATTTTGCCTAAATATATCAAAAATAATGACTATAGTTAATGTTTAACTAGTAAAGGAGGGTTATATGAAAAAGAGTTTGGTACTTTGGGGACTTTTACTTTTTGTTTCCCTGTATGCGGCAAATAGCGGACCGGCAGGAAATAACTGCCAACCAGCGGTAGTTAATTCATGGCAATCAGCTCTAGATCCGGAAGATGGGATATATCCGGAGACTGAGCCGAGAGTAGTTCCTTGTCAGGGAGATATTGAACTGGGAACTGCCCCCTCCCACTATGCCCCCCTGTGGGCAGATGACAAGCTGGTCACCGATCAGTGCAATATATTATTCAGATACAAAATAGCTCTAGACTACGATGTAGACGGAAATTTATATGCAGCGGTACAGTCTTCTTTCTCCTCGGATGCGGACTCTTTGTACATTTTCAAATCCACTGACCGGGGATATACCTGGAACCAGATTTTTCTGACCTGGGCTGGAACAGGTGGCGAACTTCGTGATTTTGAATTCAGAATTGAGCCCTATAAATCAGATCCCCTGATGTACCTGGTATGGGTGGATACTGTTACCTCCGGATGCCGTTTTTATTTCGGAGCAATTGAACAAAACGGCAGTGAACATTGGTATGAATTCTCCGATTCAATTTTTACCAATGTAGTGGAAGCAGCCATGGATGTTTCCCCGGAAGCCGATCCAACTGTGGCCATATCCTATATCCGCATTGAATCACCCGGTGAAACCGGCTGGTACACATTGTTATCATCGGATAGCGGGATAACCTGGACTTCTTGGGGTCCTCATACTGCCTCTTCAGGACCAAGAGATGTCACCACTACCGTTCAGGATTCTACTCATTTCTATTCCGGAGTAATTTACACTCAATCTTCCAACCGTTTCCGGATGTACCGGCATTACGACGGAGGATGGGGTTTTGCAAATGTTTCCACCACTATTGACACCACCCGTCAAAGTCCCATTCTAGCTACCCAGAAATACCATGCTTATCCCAACAACTACGTTTATGGAATGTACACAATCGGTTCAGCAGCAGACGAAAGAGTATTCTTCTCCTACAGCAGCGACGGAGGTCAGAACTTCAATCCAGAATACTGGTCACTAACCGGAGAGGTGGAATCCGAAGAACCCCATATCCGGATAGGCTGGGACCAGACCAACGACCGACCGGTTGCCTGCTGCAATGTGGAGGGGGGGGCTTTTGACACTTTAGTGGCAGGAATGGCAAATACAGACTTTCATTCCTGGTATTTACGGGCTACTCCCAACGACTACAGTCTTACCGGGGATATGCCGGCTCAGATTACCTATGCTACCGTTACTGGATTGCAGGGAAGAATTTTGATTTACCGGGAATTTGCCAGTGATAATATCTGGTTTGACCGCTGGAATATGTACAATT
This sequence comes from Desulfuromonas sp. SDB, assembly GCA_001412365.1. Classification (GTDB taxonomy): domain Bacteria; phylum SDB-A; class SDB-A; order SDB-A; family SDB-A; genus SDB-A. The sequence goes on from LKUE01000337.1 coordinate 9,814, forward strand.
CAGTAGAGGAAGAACCGGTATCCGGTACAGTTAACGGTTTCAACTTAATCAATCAGTCAAATCGAGTGAGTATTAGATTCTCCTTACCCGCAGGTCAAAATATTAAAATTGATGTCTACGATCTTTCCGGAAGAATTGTCAATTCCCTTGCTAATGGCACTTTTTCTACCGGTGAACATCAGATTTACTGGAATCTTGATGACAATTCCGGTGAACAAGTTCAGGCGGGAAATTACTTTATTAGATTTGATGCTGATAACATTATCACTACAAAAACCATCCAGGTCTTCTAACTTATGTTCAGGGGATGCTCCGGCATCCCCTAATTTACATCTCCCCAGTATATCTTAGGGGAATTATCCAGATCAGCTAGAACTGATCTCAGTGATTGAGGATATAGACGATATTGCTCGATATTATCTAAATCCAGCCAGGCAATATCCATCTGACCCTGATCCGGTGAAATGCCCATTTTTAAATCGGTCATATCTTCTAACTGACATTCAAACATATACTCTATTTGATGAGCATCTCCATCCGTATCCCTAAACTCATGATTTAAGCCGATATACTCCCGGATAAGTTTAATATCCCCAACTAAAACCCTGGAGTTTATCTCCTCCATGCATTCCCGGTTTAAAGCTTCGATCATGGTTTCCCCCGGTCTCTGCCCTCCTCCCGGCAACAGATAATAATATCCATCTAAGTCTTGCGCTTGGATGGTTAAAATTTTGTTGTTTTCAATAATTATCGCTTTCACTGAATTCCGGAATTTCATTTCACTGATTGTTCATCTGATTGATTAATTCCAGTGCTTTCTGCTTCTGCTCCGGAAAAATGAGCAATTTAACTCCCCGGATAAAAGTTTGCCCTCCGGCAGTTCCTCCGCAGTCATCGGCAACAGTTATAGCTTTTATCCCATTTGATTCCAACATCCCTTTCACCAAATCCGCTTCTACATGACTGGAAAATTCCTTCACCACCACTAAATTATCCATAATTTACTCCTTGATTTTACTATACCAGTATTTTTTTCCCGATAAGAATCCGGATATTCCTTTCTTATTCAATTTTTTTAAATTTTTAAGATGAGCATCTCCATGATTTTCTTTTAGAAAATCCAATTTTGTACAAGTCGGAAATTTATCACACTCCCAGCATCCCCGAATCCCTTTTTTCTCACAACATTTCCTTATTTTGCAGAACGGAGGACCTCCACCACCCCGGCAAGCTTTTTTACACCTCATCTTAACCATAGCTCCTAAAACCTCATAGCATTCATCATAGTGCCGGTAAGCTGAGAAAAAAGGTATTTTAGCCAGGGTTTGAGCAGTCTTGTCAAACCGGGTTTCCCGAAGTTCTTTTCTCAGATCTCTGGCTAGATTAGCCATTTTTTGACGGTAACCTACACAATCTCCGCAATATAATCCGCAATAGGAAACTAATTCTTTGTTTTCTTCCATAATATCTCCCGTATTTTTTGACTGGTCTTGTAAACTAAACTTGAATAATAATTAAATTTTTAAAATATTCACCCGTTATTAATTATTTAACTTCTCTTATCATGTAAAGACAAGGGCTATGTTCACCCCATAGATCAGTGAATTCCTCAAAAGGCTTAAATCCGCATTTTTCATAAAACTTCCTGGTTTTCCAGTAGTTTTTATCAGGATGCTTTTCACTTAAAGTTTTAACCGACATATAGGGAATATTTAACTGTTTACAGTATTCATTTATTGTCCCGATCAATCGTTTTCCAATCCCCTTACCATGAAACTCCTTGAAAATACCCAGAACATATAAATCTGCATTAACTCCGTAATTTACTTTAATTGCACAAAAACCAATTGTTTTGCTGTAAATGCTTATCTTAAAAAAAGGCAAAGTTTTCACATCTTCAATGTAGTGTAAAATTGCTTTCTCTATTCCAAACCACTGAGGAAGAGATCTTAAAATCTGTTCACAGATTTGTGCTTTAATTTTACTACTTTTTTCCATTTCAACCACCAGATCGGCAAGGGGATCCTGACTAATTTTCTGCTGATAACTTGAACATAGATCAAGCCATTCTCTCTGATATTCCCGCTCTTCGATAATTCGGTCATTTAAATCTCCGATGGATATTATATTACTATCTCGGCACCACTTTAAATTCAACAGGTACATAATCCAGTCCAATCTGTCCGGGTCATCATAAACATTTATTTCGGTGATTTCTTGCTGCCATAAAATAAATGCACGGGTATGTCCATCGGTAAAAAAAATCTCTTCTCCGATCTTCTTGACCGGCAAAGGCTGGTATTTTTTGAAATTACTTTTCTCTAGAATTTTCAAATTATGCTCATACTTAGACTTTGAGATATATAACTGGGTAGGCAAAATTTCATCTAATTTCATCTTAAATATTTTCATTTCTTTTTGTTGAAATTAACTACTCATCGGATTTCTGATTGTAGCCGGGAAGATTAAATCCGCATTTAGCAAATTGTTCCAGCAACTGATCCGGCGATTCCATCCACTGCCCGGTTTTTCGAGAAATATGTTCAGTCCAGCTGTAGTTGTCAAAAGTATAGGATTCTTCCCTGCCATCTTCCAATGGTATCATCGCATTTAAACTGCGGTAGTAATTTTGATCAAGATATCCCTGATCCATAACTTCTATAGCATTTTCAATCAATTCATCACCAGCAAGATTATACTGTGTATCCATCAGAGAAATATTTAAAGGATAACGTGGCCGGATAGGCGGATTTTCAGCGGGATATCCCATCACTAAACCAACCAGAGGGAAAATCCTGGAAGGTAAATTGTACTGTTCAATTATTTTCTCCGCCTGATAGGGGATACCCCCCAGAAAACAACTGCCCATACCTAAACTCTCCCCTGCTATCACCATATTTTCCGCCATGTAGGAAGCATCCTGGATACCGAAAAGTAGCAAGGATAGATCATTTTGCACCATTTTCCAGCCTCTCCTGGCCATCACCTCTTCATGGCGATGGGAATCTACACAGATAACAAAAAACAGGGGAGCATTACATGGATTTTCATCCCTATTCCGGGAAAGCAACACACTGCCCAGTTGATAGGCAAATGGTGCTTGTTGTCCAGCTTTTACAATGGTTTCAATTATTTCATCACTAGGTTCTTTATCCTGATACTTCCGAATTGATTTTCGGTTCATCAGGATTTCAATAGTCGCGTTACTGATCATTATTATTCTCCTAAATTTAAATTATTTAGTTATACTACAAAACTATATGTATTTAGAAAGCAATGCCGGCACAACCGCGCTAACTCCAATAATCAGCAGAACCATATAGGCAATCATCTTCAGTTTGTCCTTGGACATCCTATTACCCAGAGGAATACCCACTGTAGCCCCTAAATAAATCAAGGGTAGAAAAGATATGCCCAGTACTACATTCCAAAGAATTGATAGACCAAAGGTAATACTCAATAACAAAATCTGAACTGGTATGGACATGGCAAAAACCGCAAATAAAAAACCTCTGGTTTT
>LKUE01000338.1 GCA_001412365.1 Desulfuromonas sp. SDB
AAAATAACTGCAATTTATTTTTTTTATAAATTTTCTCCAGCATTTTTCACTCCTACCCTGCAATAAGTTTAAATATGAGCATGGCTACTGCTATCCCCCCAATGAAAAAGAATATCACTGTCAGCCAGCTGCTAATGGCTAACTGCAAAGTTCCACTAATTCCATGACCACTGGTACAACCTCCTGCCCATCTTGCCCCAAATCCCATTAACACTCCCCCCGCTAGGGCAACTATAATTCGCAGCACTGGATTGCTGCCAAAAGCAGCCATCCACAACAGAGGGACCCATTGAAAATTAAAACTGCCTGAGGTGACTGCTGATATAAAGGAACCAATTACCACTCCCAATACCAACATCCATTCCCAGTCAACAGAAGGAGTAAATTTCTGATAGTACAGTTTCCGGTTCACCTTTTTTCCTCTGAACAACTTCTCCACCATCCCTCCACTCCTGGCAAATGCAGTTGAACAACCTATGGGTTTGTCGGAAAGAAAAAAAGTAAACCAACTTAAGATACCAATGCCTATTCCTACTGCATAAGGAGACCATCTCGCTGCGGTAAGCCAATTCATAAGCACTCCTGATTTTATATTATTATCTGTTTCACTCCCCCATAAAATGAGGGCTATGGGGGGCAAAGCATACCGGACATTTTTTTGAATATCCGGCACTGCTGTATCCGTGAATACCCCCGGCTGCATTATAAAGATTATCATACCCATGCTGCTGTAAAATACTGATTCCTAAACTGGAACGGTGACCTGTGCTGCACATCACCAGGACCGGTGATGATTTATCTAACTCATTATATCGCGTTCTAAGTTCAGGGGCGGGGATGTTTATCCCTCCTTCTATGTGCATTGAAGAATACTCAGAAGGCGACCTTACATCTAACAAGGTAATTTTTTCACCAGCGGATATCTTTTTAAATACCTGAGCTGCTGAAAGCTGGGGAACCTGTTTTCCAGGCAACCCATTGCGGGCCCAATTGAACATTCCCCCTTGAAGAAATCCGGTTACCTTGTCTAAACCTACCCGGTGCATTGATCTTTTTGCCTGATGTGCTTGTTGTTCTGAATGACTGACTATAATGATATCTGCATGGGGAGGAATGATCCATCCGGCAAAAGTTGCAAAATTACCGCCGTAATCTATGCTGTAGGCATTGGGGACATGAAAACCTCCAAAACCCTGATAGTCCCTAATGTCCAAAACCACTATCCCTTCCTGTTCTGATTTTCTGTTAAATTCATCAGGATTAAGAGGTTGAAGAGGAGGCAGGGTTGATAGCAATTGAGGTCCCTGGGCATTGATCTTGCTGCAGCGGGAAAAGTGATCAGGAGCAGGAGGCATATCGGTAGTAAGAGAAGCTATAAATTCCTGGCGGTCTTTTATGTTCAAAGCAGGATTATATAATTTTTCATAGCCGATAGTACTGGTTCTTTTTGCTCCCATTGCCCGTCCGCACAAAGAACCGGCTCCATGGGCAGGATATACTTCACAGTAATCAGGTAAATTTAAAAGTTTTTGATGGAGGCTGTCGTATAATTTTGAGGCTAATTCCTCTGCTCTTCCCGGAAATAAATCTGGCCTTCCCACATCTCCTACAAACAAAGTATCTCCGCAAAATACTCCCACCGGCTCATTTCCCCGTGCAGTATCGGTAACTACATAGCTGATATGTTCGGGAGTGTGCCCCGGGGTTTCTAAAACCTGAAAAGTCATTTTTTCCATAGAAAATTTATCATTTTCTTTCAAGGGCACATGATCAAATTCGCAGTTAGCTGACTTGGGCATATAAATCTCCGCCCCGGTTAGTTTAGCTAATTCGATATGCCCCGATAAGAAATCGGCATGGAGATGAGTTTCCAGAATATGAGTTATAGTTACATCCAGTTCTTTTGCCGCCTGAATATATATGTCTACATCTCGGCGGGGATCAACCACTGCGCAATAGTTGTTGCCACTTATAATATAGGAACTATGAGCTATACCTTTTACGAAATATTGAAGAACCAGCATAAATCCTCCTGGGTTAGCATTTAAAATAGAACATAAACATAAAATACCGAAACTACAAGAAACACAACCGTCATCCCCACACCTGCCCTGATAAAATCTTTATTACCGTAATCAGCCTGTCCCATGATTAACGCATTAACCTGGTGAGTGGGCAAAATAAACGAATTGGAAGCGCATACTCCCACCAGTAAAGCAAGTGCCCGGGGATCCAGCCCTACTTTTTCAGCCATCATTATGACCAGGGGAACCAATAATACGGTGGCAGCTACATTTGACATAAACAGAGAAAAAACGGTAGACAAAATTCCTATCACCAGCAAAAAGATCAAAGAATTATTCAGCAAACTGGAACTTACCGCTTTGGTGGCAATAAAATTTGCAGTTCCAGTTTTATCCATGGCTATACCCAAAGGTATTAATCCCGCCAGCAAAAACACCGTTCTCCAGTCAATAGCCCGATAAGCCTGATTTATGGAAATAACTCGAAACAATATCATCATCACTGCCCCTGAAAACAAACTCAAAGATAAACGAAATCCTAAAAAAGCAAGGGTTAGAGCTAAAATCAAGGAGAGCAGTGCAACTGCAATTTTAAATTTGCCCGGCTTAGTGATTGATATCTTAATTGGAGTTAAGACAATTAAATTTCGATTTTGCTTTAGTTGAGTAATTATCTCCCACTGTCCATGTACTACCAGTATATCTCCCGGTTTTAGAATTTGATCAGAAAAATCTCCCCGTCTTTTTTTAAATCCGCTTTCCAACAGCACTGGTTCAATATTGAAATTTTTTCTCAGTTTTATCTGCCTTAAACTTTTTCCAGCAAATTCAGACCGGGGAGGAATCATTACTTCGGCAAACCCAGCCATATCAGTGTTTTCCAATTGAGAAAAAGAAGGGGAGGGTGCTATTTTCTGCAACTGATAATCCCGAATAAAATTTTCAAGATTATCCTTGTCTCCCCATAAAGCAATTACATTACCCGGCTCAAATTCAGTTTTCCTCCAGGGCGCATATTTTATTTCCTGTTTATTGTCCAAGGCCAGTATATTCAGCTGATATTTAGACCACAAGTCTATATCATCTAAGGTCTTACCCCCTAATTTACTGTTTTTTAGTACTTTTACCGGATAAAGATTTGTGGGCAATTGCAGGGCTTCTACCAGCAATTGCTGATGATCCACCGGAGAAGGAGCCGGGGAAGCAGGTAAAAGCCATTTTCTAAAAAGCAGCCAGTAAACTAAACCCGAAGCCAGTAATAGCAAACCCCATGGAGTGACAACGAATAAATTAAATTTTGACAGATTATCCTGAGATAAAAGATCATTTAAAATTATCAAAGGACCCGATCCCACCATGGTCAGAGTTCCTCCTAAAATTGCGGAAAAACCTATGGGCATCATCAAATCAGTTACACTTAACTTCAATCTTCTGGACACTCTATGCAGGGCGGGGAGAAACAAGGCAATTGCTCCAATATTCTGCATGAAGGCGGATAGTAATCCGACCACTGCAGAGAAAAATAAAATTAACTTTTTGGTGCTGTTACCTGAAATTCTAAGCAATGGTTTAGTGAGAAGGTTTAGTATTCCGGTTTGTTCAATCCCAAAACTTAGAATCATAACCGCCATGATGGAAATTACCGCATTGCTGGCAAATCCGGAAAAAGCTTCCAGGGGAGTTATCAATCCTAACCAGGGGAGAATGATCATAATTAATATTGCCACCACATCCACCCGCAACCATTCACTGAAAAACAGCACCACCGTAACTAATAAAACAGTTAATGATAAAAAAATCTCTGTAGTCATAATTATATTTGCTAATATTTTATAAGGGTTGTCATTTAATTACAACCTGACAAAATTATTATTGCATTTGAACTTTTAGGAAGTAATGATTAATTATGCACAAAAGCAAAAAGAATAAAAATTTCTCTCCGCCATTTAAACAGGTAGGGCAGCCTTTAATTTTTGATGAAAATGTCACCAGACCAACTGTCCAGTATACTCCCACCAAAACTGAAACATTTATCTACAATAGTGAAAAATTAGATTCATTTGTACAAGTTGATGAATTTACATATTCTGCCCAGCCCCAGGTTATCCATTGGATTAACATTTTCGGTGTGGATAATTTAAATCTAATTGCCAGATTGAAAGACATCCTGAACATAGATCCCCTTACCTTGGAAGATATTGTTCATCTCAATCAAAGGCCTAAAATTGATGAATTTTCTGATTATATTTATATCATCGTAAAAATGCTTTATCTGGACAGTGCGGTTAATGAAATTAAGACAGAACAGATAAGTATACTGTGGGGTAAAAATTTTGTAATTTCATTACAGCAAAGGGAAGGAGATGTTTTTGACCCTATCCGCAAGCAGCTTCGAATCCCCCAAAGTACACTGAGAAACAGATCTGCTGATTTTCTGGTGTACAGTTTACTGGACACCATTATTGATTACTATTTTGTCATTTTAGAAAACTTATCCGATAAAATTGAGGACTTGGATGAAAAAATCACCTTGAATCCTGATCAGAAGACCATCAGTACAATATTAAATATTAAAAAGCAATTGATTTATTTTCGAAAATCAATAACTCCTTTACGGGAAACTTTCCGCTATTTTCAACAGACTGATTCCCCATTGATCAACAAGGAAACCTTGAAATTTTTTATGAGTATCCATGATCATGTGTTTATTGCCATTGACAATCTGGAAACATTAAAAGATTTGTTATCAGGGATGTATGACAATTATCTAACTTCCATAAGCAATAAAATGAATGAAATTATGAAAGTATTGACAACTATTGCCACTATTTTCATACCTCTTACCTTTATTGCGGGCATTTACGGAATGAATTTCAATCACATGCCTGAATTAAAATGGAAATTCGGCTACCCCCTATCTTTATTCTCCATGGCGGTTATATCCGGAATAATGATTTTGTTTTTTAAAAT
>LKUE01000339.1 GCA_001412365.1 Desulfuromonas sp. SDB
AAATCATTTCAATTCTTATTGTTAAAAAAATCTCTGAAAATCCAGCTTTAAAGCTGAAATTTAACTAAAAACCGCTGAAAAACCCCAAAAAAAGTGCAAAAATCACATATATTGCATAAAATATATTGACAAATACTATGTTTAGTGTATATTTTTTTTTAATACAGTAATGAACCTCAACAAGGGAGGACGTAAATGAACAAGGGCGAATTAATTGAAAAGATCGCCAAAGATACAGGGCTTTCCAAAGCTCAGTCTCAGAAATCTTTAGAAAGCTTTGTAGATGCAGTAAAAGGATCTCTGAAAAAAGGTGATAAGGTAACCTTGGTTGGATTCGGAACTTTCAGTGTAAAGAAAAGAAATGCACGTAAGGGAAGAAATCCTCAGACCCAGGAAGTTATCAAAATTAAAGCCAAGAAAGTTCCTCATTTCTCACCTTCTTCTCATTTGAAAGATACAGTAGAGAAAGCGAGAATTTCTAAGAAAAAGAAATAATTCTGGAACTTAAAAATTTTAAGATCCTATTGGCCTCCGCCTCCCCTCGGCGGAGGTTTTTTTTAGAGCAAAGCAAAGTTAATTTTGAGGTGTGGACTCCCCATGTTGCAGAAACTGTAGAACCGGGGGAATTACCCAGGGACTATGCCTGCCGAATTGCTGAATTAAAATTTAAAGCAGCAAATCGGAGGTTCCCGGATTGTCCTCATATCATCATCGCTGCCGACACCATAGTATCACTGGGCACAGAGATTTTTCAGAAACCGGAAAATAGAAAACAAGCGGAAGTTTTTTTAAAAACTCTTTCCGGAAAATGGCATCAGGTGATTACTGCACTTTGTTGCGGTCGGGGTAACCATATGATTTCAACCACCGAAGTTAGTGAGGTTCATTTCTGCAAGATAGAGGAACAATATCTGAAAATTTATTTAGATTCCAAGGAATGGTGTGATAAGGCAGGTGGCTATGCTATTCAAGGATTAGCGAGTTTTTTTGTTGATGAAATTAAGGGAAGCATGGATAATGTTATTGGATTTCCTTTTAAATCTTTTATAAGATTATTACATGAATATAAAGAGTTTAAATCTGGCCGGTGATGAACTTTTTTTAATTGCAGCAATTATTGCGGTAACTTCTACAGGTGTGGTTATCCGATTTGTCAAGGGAAAACAAAACCCTCCCCCTTTAATTTTTGCCCCCAAGCATTTTGGCAATTATTGTCTGAAGAAAACATTGGAGGATAGATTGATTCCCGGTTTCACACAATATGATCCGGGATTGACCGCAGATGCCGGTAGAGACAATGAAGTTGACCACAATGAAAATTTGGTATATTCAAGTCAAAATATCCATTATAATATTAATTATCCGATTGATATCAATCAAGCTACTCAATATCAATTGGAAGCGTTACCGGGAATTGGACCAGTAATTGCATCGAGGATTATTGAGTATAGAACTAGCATAGGAAGGTTTAGTTGTAAGGAGGACATAATCGGAGTTAAAGGAATTGGACCGGTAAAATTTTCAAGAATAGAATCCTTAATTACAGTAACTGATTTTCAAAACGGGAACCCCGGGAATTAAGATGAAGATTGGTGAAATATTACTTAAACAAGGGGCAATTACTAAAGAGCAACTGGAGAAAGCATTATTAGAGCAGAAAAGGCAGGGGGGCAGATTTGGCAGTGTATTAATTCATTTAGGCTATATCACCGAAGGACAGCTGATCAATGCCCTGGAAAAAAAACTTCATGTCCCCAGTGTAGAACTCAGCAATTTAAATTTAGACCGCAGTGTGATAAATCTAATTCCTGCTGATTTAGCTTTGAAGCATCAAATGATACCTATATCCAAAGTGGGTAAAACAATACGGATGGCAATGGTTAATCCCTTTGATCAAAATGCAATTGAGTCAGTTAGATTTGGCTTGGGTTATGATGTGGAAGCGGTAGTGGCTGCGGACCGGGCAGTTCAAAATTCTCTTAAAAAATACTATAAAATTCAAAAGGCTCTGGATAAAGTTACTTCCTCTTTGGATTTAGCCTCTGAGGAAGAAATGCTTTCTTTGGCTGATTCCACCGAAGTAGGCAAAGGTCCCATGGACTTGGATAAGCTGGAGACCAAAGCAGTTTCTCCCGCTCAGCAGTTTACCAGTAAAATTCTTAAAATGGCGGTGGAAAGGAAGTGTTCTGATTTTCACATTGAACCTTACGAAAAAGAAGTAAGAGTGAGGTTTAGAATTGACGGTATGCTTCATGAAATATCTTCTCCTGGATATCAACTGCATCAGAGTATAGTTACCTACATAAAGTTACTGGGAGGGATGAAACCTGATGAACGAAGAAGACCCCAGGACGGAAGAGTAACAATGAAGACCAGCAATAAATTGGTTGATTTCAGAATTGCGGTAGTTCCCACTATCTTTGGAGAAAAAGTGGCAGTCCGGGTTTTAGATAAATCATCAGTCAGTTTTAATATCAATGAATTAGGAATGGACAAGGAAGGCTTAACTTTTTTTAACAGAGCAATTCATAATCCCTACGGGATAATATTGGTTAGCGGTCCCAGTGGCAGCGGTAAAACTACAACTTTGTATGCAGCCCTTAATGAGATCAACAGCAAAGAAATTAATATCACCACTGCTGAAGATCCAGTGGAGTATATTTTACTGGGAATAAATCAGGTTCAGATGAACAGTGCCGCAGGATTAAATTTTGCTTCGGCGCTAAGAGCTTATCTTCGTCAGGATCCCAATGTAATTATGGTGGGGGAAATTAGAGATAAGGAAACTGCGGAGATTGCGGTGAGAGCTTCCTTGACCGGGCATTTGGTTATGTCCTCGGTTCATAGTAATACTGCTGCGGCTACTATAACCAGATTGGTAGAAATGGGAGTAGAACCGTTTTTGATTGCCTCAACTTTAACCCTGGTTGTTGCCCAGAGGTTAATTAAGAAGACTTGCCCCCACTGCCGCAGGCAGATAAGGGTTTCCCAGGAAAGATTGAAAGAAGTTCACATTGATCCCGGCATGTTTGACGGGATTGCCTTGTATAAGGGAATAGGTTGCGACAAGTGCAATAAAACCGGTTATCTGGGGAGGAGAGCAATATTTGAAGTTATGTATATCTCCCCCGGGATTAAGGAATTGATCTTAAAACGGGCTACCTCTGATCAGATAGATGATTTTGCGGTAAGGGAAGGAATGGTAAGTTTAAGGAAATCAGGTTTGAAGGCAGTATTAAATCAGGAAACAGACCTGGAGGAAATAATTAAGGAAACTGCGGAGTTGTAATGGCTGCTGAAATATTAAATGCCTTACTTAATGCCAACCTGATAACTATGAGTCAGGTTAAGGCAATTAAGGATAAGCAGGAAGAAACTAATGAGGGAGTGGTTTCAGTACTGGTTAAAAATGGCCACCTCAGTGAAATAAAGTTAATGAAGTTTTTCAAAGACCAGTATGGAATAGATTCTGCGGATCTTAAAAACTTCAAAATGGATCCTATGCTTCTGGATTTAATTGAAAGCGAGGTCGCTCACAAGTATCAGGTTATACCTATTGAGAAAAAGGGAAGATCTCTTTACGTAGGAATGATCAATCCCTTAAATGAAAATGCCATAGAAGATATAAGTTTTTTAACCGGTCTCAGCACCAAACCCCTTATGATTTCCCAGATTCAAATGCAGGAGTATTTAGATAAATATTACAAAAGAGAAGGAAACTTAGTGGCGGTGTCAGATCTTCCCCAAGCGGAACAGAAGGATGTGTATCAACCGGAGGAAGAATGGGAAGAAGAATTGAGTATGACTACCTCTTCCCAGGCTGCGGATTTTGTTAAATACATTATTGACGATGCAGTGTCCCGTAAAGCCAGTGATATACATATAGAATTTATTGGGAAAAGACAGAGGGTAAGGATGAGGATTGACGGGGTACTCCAGGAAGTTGTAGATGCCCCCCGCAAATTCAGCCTGGCTATCATCCAAAGGGTTAAAATCCTATCCAAGATGGATATTGCCGAGCATATCAAACCCCAGGACGGAAGGATAAAATGGCGGTATCATGGAAGAGATATTGACTTGAGAGTTAGTGTTATCCCCACCGTACTGGGAGAAAAAGTAGTGATGAGGATTTTAGATAAAGGAAGCTTAATGGTTGACCTGAAAGATCTGGGATTTACCGAACAATCCAGGAAAAAGTTTGAAGATGCCTTGGAAAGACCTTATGGAATAATATTAGTAACCGGTCCCACCGGAAGTGGAAAATCAACTACTCTTTATTCTGCATTAAGCCGTCTTAATGAACCGGGAACTCAGATTATTACAGTTGAAGATCCGGTAGAATATAATATCAGAGGGATTAATCAGATCCCCATAAGGAGCGACATCGGATTTGATTTTCCTGATGCGTTAAGAGCCATATTGAGACACTCCCCGGATATAATTATGGTGGGGGAAATCAGGGACCAGGATACTGCGGAAATAGCGATCAGGGCTGCTTTAGCTGGACAATTGGTTCTTTCCACCATTCATACCAATGATGCGCCCTCCACGGTTAACCGGCTGGTGGATATGGGAATTAAACCATTTTTGGTGGCAGCTTCTTTGAATATTATCCAAGCTCAGCGGTTGGTAAGAAGGATCTGTCCGAAATGCAAGAAGGCTATAGAGTATGATCAGGTCTATTTAAAAGAAATAGGCTATGATCAGGAGAAGTACGGAAAATTCACTTTTTACAAGGGTACTGGATGCGGGTACTGTAATAATACCGGGTATAAAGGCAGGGTTGCCATTACTGAAGTAATGCCCATATCCCGTAAAATCAGGCAGAGAATTGTGGACGGGGCATCTACTGCCGAAGTTAAACAATTGGCGATTAACGAAAAAATGATTACCCTTAGGGAGGATGCCTGGCTTAAAGTTTCCCAAGGAGTGACCACAATTGAAGAGATAGTCAGAGAGACATCTTCTCTTTGATTGATTTAGATAACAGGAGGATTGTATGGCAAGCATTAGTATTGAAAATCTTCTCCGTGAGATGGTGGATAAAAAAGCATCCGACTTGCATTTAACCGTTGGCGCTCCTCCTGTTTGGCGGGTGGATGGTGATATTGTGTTTTCAACCTATCCCCGGTTGACTCCGGATAGTGTAAAAGCCCTGGTTTATTCAGTTTTAAATGATGAACAAAAGAGGAAATTTGAAAATGAGCATGAACTGGATTTAAGTTTTGGAATTCCCGGAGTAAGCCGGTTTAGAGCCAATGCCTTTCTTCAGCGGGGAAATGTAGCCATGGCTATCAGAACTATTCCTTTTGATATTTTAGGTTTTGAAAAATTGGGACTTCCTAATACTGTCGCCCACTGGTCTAATTTAGCCAAAGGATTAATATTAGTAACCGGTCCCACCGGAAGCGGAAAATCAACCACTTTAGCCACCCTGATTAATAAAATTAACATTGAGAAGAAAAAGCATATAGTCACGGTGGAAGATCCTATTGAATATACCTTCCAGCACCGAAAATGCATAGTAAATCAAAGGCAGGTTGGTTCAGATACCAAAACATTTGCCACTGCTTTAAAATATGTACTGAGACAAGATCCTGATGTGGTGATGGTAGGAGAGATGAGAGATTTGGAAACCACTGAAGCCGCCCTCACCATTTCCGAAACTGGTCATCTGACTTTTGGAACTTTGCACACTAACTCCGCAGTGGAAACGGTGAACAGAATCATTGATATATTTCCCGCTAACCGCCAACCCCAGGTCAGATCCCAGTTGGCTTTCGTATTGAGGGGAGTGCTTACTCAAAGCTTGATACCGCGGATAAAGGGGGGGAGAGTTTTATCCAAAGAAATATTGGTGGTGACTCCCGCTATCTCCGCTTTAATCAGGGAAGAAAAAGTTCATCAGATTTACAATTTTATGCAGGCGGGAAAGAGATATGGGATGATGACCATGAATGAGTCTTTATTGGATTTGTGGATGAGAAAGGAAATAACTTTGGATAATGCCTTTGCCTATTCAAGGAATATTGAAGAATTGGAAAAAATGATAGCTGATTCCAGAAAGAATAAATAAAAATATGGGATGCAGTATTAATAAGGAGCTAGGAGGTTAATATGGCTGTTTTTTTCTATAAAGGTACTAGGTATGATGGAAAAGATGAAAGTGGTGAATTAACAGCCGCTAATATCCAGGAAGCCCGAGCACAGCTGCGGGCGAGAAGAATTACTCCTATTACCATTAAACGCAAGGATACCCTGCTAAACCGGATGAAGGAAATCCAAATAGGAACAGGAGTTAATGCCCGTTCAATGGCTGCCTTTACCCGGCAATTTGCTACGATGATCAACGCTGGCTTGCCCTTGATGAGGTGTATGGAAATATTAACCGAGCAGGAAACCAATCCCGGATTTAAAAAGGCACTTAAACAACTGTCCAGCGATGTAGAAGGCGGAACCACCTTGGCCGAAGCGATGAGAAAGCAGTCGCGGTTTTTCTCCAATCTCTACATCAATATGGTGGAAGCAGGTGAAAAGGGAGGTGCCCTGGATACCATATTAAACAGACTGGCAACCTATCTGGAAAAAACGGCAGCATTAGTTGCAAAAATCCGGGGGGCGATGATCTACCCGACTATAATAACCATTGTGATGATTATAGCGGTAGCGGTTATATTGATGTTTGTGTTGCCCACCTTTTCTTCTATGTACGCCGGATTGGGTGCAGATTTGCCTTTACCTACCCAAATACTGATGGGAATATCCAATTTACTGAGACATCATTTTTTCTTGATTATAGGGGTAATTGTAGCATTAATAATAGTATATAAACTGGTTACCAGAACAGATAAGGGAAAATTTATCAGAGATAAGGTATCCCTGTATATTCCAGTGTTTGGAAATTTAGCTAAAAAATCAGCAGTGGCAAGATTTTCCAGAACGTTAGCTACCTTGTTGAGCAGCGGTGTAGCTATATTGGATTCTCTTGAAATTACTGCCCGCACTTCGGGTAATGCAGTGGTGGAAGCAGCAGTTTTTGAAGCGAGAACTTCTATAAGTGAGGGTGAGGATATTTCCGGACCACTTTCCCGTGAAAAGGTATTCCCTCCCATGGTAATTCAGATGGTAAGAATCGGGGAGCAGAGCGGACAGTTGGATATGATGCTTCAAAAGGTAGCGGACTTCTACGATCAGGAAGTTGATCAGGCGGTGGAAAACCTCACTGCCGCCCTGGAACCGATTATCATGGTAGTGCTGGGAGTTGTGGTAGGAGGCATAATGGTGGCAATGTATCTACCGATATTCCAGATGGCTGCAACCTTTATGGAACATGCTGGTTAAAACCAAGCAGCAGTTCAAAATATTATCGCTGATACAATTTTGAGTAAAACCCAGAATAAGTCTATTGATCTAAAGGATAAACTGATAGCAGTTTACCGTCCCTTTGTATTTTTCATTATTTCCGTGTTGGTGACCCTTCCCCTCAACCGGTTTAAGATAAGTTTAGTAGCATTGATTTTCCTTGTAGCTGCCCTTACCAGTTTAATGGACATATTTTTAGTTACTAAGAAAAGTAAGTTATGGTTGCTTTCTTTAGGATTAGACTGCTTGGTCATAGCCATGCTTATTTTTATTTCAGGAGGGGTGGAGAGCAGTTTATCCATGATCTATATTCTGATCATTTTGATTTACACTCTTAAGCGGGGACAAAAAGCAGTTTGGATTTCTTCCGCCACTTCCATTTTAACCTATTTTGTTATTCTAATTCTCCACTGGAAAGGGATTCTGCAAATTGTGGATAAATTATTTCACCTTGCTTTATATGAGGGGGAAAAACCCATATCCTTCAACTTTTTAGTTGTTCAGTTCAGTTTTTCAGCTGGTTCGGTACTGATTATTTCAGCAATTGCCGCGTGGATGGAAGAGAGAAGTGCTAAAAAAACCAAGCAGCTTGAATATGTTAAGTACACTACCGATGATATTCTCAGAAATATGGATGAAGGTGTTCTTACTACCGATAATTTAGGTGAAATTGCCTTTGTCAATCCTCCCTTTGCTTTATACACTGGTTACAATATGCTTAGCAAAGGTCAACAGATTCCTGATGAAATTTCAAAAATAATTGAAGAACAGCCTGAGGAATTGAAATTAATAGGCATTGACGGGCTGAAGCGGATTCTATCCTGCAGAGTCGCCACCATGATGGATTTGAAGAGAAGGATAATTGGGAATATGATTGTACTTCATGATTTAACTGACCTCAGGGAAAAGGAAAAGAGGTTAAATGATATCAAACAAATTGCGCTGATGGGTGAAATGAGTGCGGGAATAGCTCATGAAATTAGAAATCCTCTGGCTTCGATCAGGGCTTCCGTGGATGTACTGTATGACGATTTCACTCCTGAAAAAAAAGAATTGGCGGATATTGTTAGAAGTGAAGTGAGCCGGATAAATAATCTGGTGGAAGATTTCCTTAAATTATCCCGGCTGCCTGAACCTAAAAAAGAATTAACCAATATGAACAGCTTGATTAAGGATGTTAAAAAATTATTCTCCATATCTAAAAAGGGTGCAAATATTGAAGTGAAAACTTCAGTTTCCGATGAGTACATAACTGCGGAAGTAGATAGAAGTCAGATTATTCAGGTAATCATGAATTTACTTAACAATGCCAGCGATGCTCTGCAGAAACAGGAAGAAAAAATCATTTCAATTAAACTTAACCTTCAGGGAAATCAACTGTTGATTGAAATTCAAGATAACGGAATCGGGATTAGCAGTGATAATATAAAGAAAATTTTCAATCCTTTTTATTCGGGGAGCAAGGGAACCGGCTTGGGTTTATCTATTGTAAAAAAAATAATTTCTCATCATGACGGTGATATATGGGTGGAATCCGAACTCAATCAAGGAACTGTTTTTACCATATCCATCCCCAGGGGTGATGATGAGGAGGATGAAAAAGAGAGCCCGGAGCAGCCTATGGATAAAGCAGAAATAAGTTTTAGAGAATGGAATGAAATGTAAATTTAATAAAATTTGAGATGGTTAAAGAAAAGATATTAATTGTAGATGATGAAGAAAGTTTAATAAAAGTACTTTCCATTGCCTTTAAAAAACATAATTATTATGTACATGAAGCTACTTCCGCAAAGCAGGCGTTGAAGATATTAGAACAAGAACCAATTGATGTAGTAATTAGCGATATAAAAATGCCGGAAGTATCCGGTTTAGATCTTCTGGAAAAAGTTAAGAAGAATTCCCCTAATACTGGATTTATATTACTTACCGCCTATGCTTCTCTGGATTCGGCTATTAAAGCACTGAGATCGGGAGCTGATGATTATTTAACCAAGCCATTTGAAGTAGAGGAACTGCTGATAAGAATGGATAAAGTAATGAGCAAATACCGGGTGCAGAGAGAAGCAGATTATCTCCGAAGTCTGTTCATCAAAGGGGGGAAGAAGATTGTGGGTTTGGAAGATGGCTTAAAAGAAGTTGCAGATAAATTGCGCAAAGCTGCCCCGGTTGACGCAACCATCTTATTACAGGGGGAAAGCGGAACGGGGAAAGAACTCCTGGCTAAATTAATTCATCAATGGAGTTCCAGAAATAAAGGTCCTTTGGTTACAGTTAACTGTGCGGCAATACCGGAGACTTTGCTGGAAAGTGAACTGTTCGGACATAAGAAGGGATCGTTTACCGGAGCCAATGCAGATAAAGAAGGATTATTTAAAATTGCCGACGGAGGAACAATATTTCTGGATGAGATCGGGGATGTATCTCCTCTAATCCAGGTAAAACTGTTAAGGGCAATCCAGGAAAAAGAAATAACTCCCCTGGGAGCAACTTCCTCTATTAAAATAGATGTACGCATAGTGGTTGCCACCAATCGTGATTTAAAGAAAATGGTTGATAAAAATGAGTTCAGAGAGGATTTGTTTTACCGTATTAATGTGGTTCCCGTGTACATCCCCCCGTTAAGGGAAAGGCAGCAGGACATTATAAATTTAGCTGAATTTTTTGTGGATAAATTTTCAAA
>LKUE01000340.1 GCA_001412365.1 Desulfuromonas sp. SDB
AAATTTCTACAAACATTTTTTTCTCCATGTACGTTTTTTATCCAAGATTGAGCCTTCAACCCACATTTAGGTAAATTAATTTTATTGTTACTGATTCTTTCTATTACATTAATCGCATCTTGTTCTGTTTTGGTATTGATAACCGGTGGAGAAGACCAACCCTGTTTTATATATAACTTTTTATTAATCCACATTATCACCGGAACGCCACAACTCATTGCTTCTACTGCTGAAGTTCCGTACATGCCAATAACAAATTGATCTACTACAAAATCCATACATCTGAAAAAATCATATAAAAGAGGTTTAGATAATGAAAAAGGTAGAAATGTAATATTATCTAAAGAAAATTCATTTTTTGCATTAATTATATCGGTTCCCCATCCAGAGACATAAATATGGAAATTTTTCTTAAAGGGAGATTTTGCCAGTGCATTTAAAAATCTATCCTGACCTTTACAAGAAAAATCAAGACGAGAAGGAATAAAACCTATAAATTTTGAACTATGATAATTAATTTGAAAATCTTTTAATAATTTAATCAGCAAATTCCTTTTCTCTTGTTTAGACATGATTTTTTTTATTTTCAAAGGTATTGGAATCAGTTTTATCTTATCATCTCCAATTATTGTTAGGAGAGGATCTAATTTCCAACCAAGTCCAACTGGACCATGAGTTCCAACAAATAAAGACTTCTTATATGCTTCCAGTAAAGTTCTTAAATGATATCGATATTTTATCCAAATATATGGGTTAATCGTTGTAGGAAAATCTTGACCCGCTGCAAATCTAAGATCACCACCATGAGGCCAAATTATAAAAGGTTTGTTAGAAAGGTTTGCTATGATTGTACCCTCAATTCCACAAACTATAAGTAAATCACATTTCGACATTAATTTAATTGATTTAATTCGGTGAACAATCAACCTTGAATTCTTTAAAAATATAACTTTTAGAAACAATTGAAAGATCAATTGCATGTTAGATTTTTTATCTCTTTGGTCAGTTATATCATAAAACCAGGAAGGTTTATTCCAATCAATCTTTTTTTCATAACATCTCCATTTCGAGAATGACCAATTCTTATAAACTTCAATTTGATAATGTTTTAAAACAATGGGAATATCTTCCCAAAATGGTTGACTGAATGGATATTTATCTGAATAGTCTTTAATGTATTTGACTTCAAATCCGAATTTATCAAAAGCTTTAGCAAAGACATACATATTATTTGCCATGCCTCCGAAAAAGCCAATTTTAATCATTTTTTTTAGCCAATATTTCTAAAACTGCTGGGAAACTATAGAAAGTTTTAGGATATGCAGATTGTGGTTTTTCCAGAACATTACTAATATTAATTTCCCCTTCTGCCCCAGATGAAATAATTTGAAAACCTTTATTTTGAAGTAATTTGTTAATCCAATGACTAAATACTACAATTTTTGATTTTTTTTGAAATAAATTTCTGGTTAATGTTTTAATAACTGTTCTGACATTAGAAAAATTATTTTTTTTAATCCCTCTATCAAATAATAAATGTAGGTACCATCCCACACTATTTGCATTTAAATATAATGTACCTCCAGGTTTTAATACTCGATTAAATTCCATCAATGTTTTTGGCATATTTGCAAACATAAATGAACCATAACAAAATATCCCATCAAAGATTTCAGAAGGATACGGGAGGTCTTCAATATTACCCCACTGTAAATTACAATTTTTTATTTTCATTTTTCTTATTACACTATCCGCTATTAATAATCTACCAACATTAATATCAATCCCATTGACTTTTTTATTTTCTAAGGATAGAGCTATTGACCACTGTCCCATCCCACAAGCTGCATCTAGTACATTATTCATATCTACAAAACCTAAACAATTTATTCTTTGATGATAATAATCTAGTGTTTTTAAACCGGTAAATTCACTGACAATAAAATTCTTGTCATAATTAGAAATTAAGTCAAAAATTTGTTCTGGAAAATCCCATCCCGCTTTTTTTATTTTTTCTTTAATGTTATCTACCATATATCCCCAAAAGTTTTCAAAGGTATCGAAACAGAATATTTTCCCGTTTCATCAGGACCATTAATGGAAAAAAAAAGTTCTTTATTCTTATAATATATTTTTAAAGGTTTTTGGGGATTTACATATACAGTTAACCCTTGAAAAAAAATTTCAGGTTTTTCAACATCATTCATGTACTCAATTCTATAAATATTTTCTTTGATATTATAATTTATCTCAACATTATTTATCATATCAATATAATTGAGAAGTTTATAAAGACTGCTTATCCAAAGCTTTCCCATTTTATTTTCTTTTGCTAAAAAATAAAATGGTCTTAAATATATTTCCGGTCTACGTTTAACATCATCTATTGTTGATGGATAGCATTCCCCCCCCAATTTATTAAGAACACCCATATGTTGATATATGATTATTACATCATTTTCTGTATAAAACTTTTCCCAATTTATTCGTTTTAACTGGTAATCTAAGGATGATAAATTTGGAGCATTCAAGCCAGTTGACCTAAACCTAATAAAACTTTTAAACTTAGAACCATCCTGTAATTCAATATCTTCAAGGATATTCTTTCTTTTACTGTTTTTAAGAGGTATAAAAAAATAATTAAATCTTTCTTTCTTCTCACTCAATATACATGAATCTGTCCAAACATATTGCACACCATGCTTTTTCATCAAATCTGCATGATATGCTTTACTTTCCTTCACATCACCCAAATGATATAAAGCATCCTTTCCAATATTTTGGTTGTTTTCCTCTCCACCATGATTGGTAAAAATTTTAAGCTCTACACCAATTTCATTTAAAATATTATAGCATTGTACGGCATATTCTCGGATAAATCCGCCCTTCCCATCAAAATCACCATAAGAATGATTTGTATCAATCAATTTACTCTTTAAATATTCATTTAATCTACTAGCATACTGACTTTTTGTAAATTTTGGATAACCGCTGGAAAAATATGAAAAATTATATGGATTTACTGAGAAAAAAAATAAACTTGAAGTTACTTCTAAATTAAGTCCATCCCCCAAAAGTGTTTTTCTATTGGTATTAAGAAATTTCATCAATTCTTCAAAGAAATCCATCCTCATTAACTCGATGTCATTTGATATAGAAAGTGCTCCCAAATAGGGATAAGGAATTTTTCTTAAGAGAGAATTTTTTGGATTAATACAATTAAACATTTTTTATATTATTCTGCAAAATATCACAGAATTTCATTTATGGTGATAATATCAGTTGTATTGTTCATTTTATTATCCTTAAAAGATAGCTTTATTTCTTTTCCAAATGATCTAGACATAATTAACAAAACATCTACGGGATTTTCTTGTAAATTATCCCTGGATTCAACCTTTATATCAATTGGTGGATAATATTTTCCATGAATTTGGTCATTATCATCAAAGTAACGAATTTTTCCAATACTATCAGAAAGAAGGTAGTGATAATTAATAAAACGTCCTGGACAAAAAATTCCCAGAGTCTTATTTGAA
>LKUE01000341.1 GCA_001412365.1 Desulfuromonas sp. SDB
AAAATTTTTTTTTAAAACTTTAATTGCAGACAGTGTGGACCGAAACTTAAGGTGGGGTCATTATTATTTTTACCTCCCCACTAATCCGGATAGCCTGGTAAGCATACTAAAACAAGGTCCCATCCAGAGTTTAGTAACAATTCCTGAAGGATTAACCATAAAACAAATTGCATCTATTCTTCAAAAACAAGCAAATTGCGACAGCGCTGAAGTAGTAAGATTATGCTATAGTTCTGAATTTATAAGTTCATTGCTGTATGAACAATTTGAAAACCTAGCTCAGATAAAATCCCTGGAGGGATTTATATTTCCTTCATCCTACAATTTTGGCTTTGGCATTGATCCCCAGGAAGCCCTGGAGATAATGGTCAATAAATATTTTGAAATTGAATCTGAAATTGCCCCGGTAAGGCATCCCCATGGACTCAGCCGGTATGAAACATTGATATTGGCATCCCTGATAGAAAAAGAAGCCCGATTTGACTCTGAAAGAGAAATTATTGCCAGTGTTTATATAAATCGTCTCAATCGAGATATGCCTTTGCAATGCGATGCTACCGTATTATATGCATTGGGAACTCACAAAGATAAGTTATTATTTAAAGATTTGGAAATTAACTCAACTTATAACACTTATATGTACAAAGGATTGCCTCCGGGACCGATTGCCAATCCCGGCAGGATATCTCTATTAGCAGCCTGGCAACCTGCTGAAACTGACTACCTCTACTATGTGGCAAAACCAGATGGTTATCATATTTTTTCCACCAATTACCGAAGTCATATAAATGCCACCAATTCAGTAAGGAATCCTTAGGAGGTTTGAAATGTATATCCTTTCCACCAGTCAAATGAAAAAAGCGGATCAATACACCATAGATAACTTGGGAATACCCTCGCTGGTTTTGATGGAAACAGCTGGCAGAAGTGTCGCTTACCGGGTGATAGAAAATTATACAGTGGATAATGAAACCGTATTGTTAATTTCAGGAAAAGGGAATAACGGAGGAGACGGGATGGTAGCCGCCCGGTATCTGCACCAGGCAGGAGTTAACATTGAAATTGTAATATTGGCTAAACCAGAGGATTTGTCCCCTGATTGCAAAAAACAATTAGATATTATAAATAAATTGAAAATTACCCCTCACTTTGTAACCAGTGAAGATGACCTGAATCAGCTGGATACAATAATTCAACATTCTCAGCTGATCATTGATGCCATTTTTGGGACTGGTCTTAAGGGAAGTTTAAGCTCATTTTACAAGCACATTATCTCTGCTATAAATAACAGCTGTATTCCCCTGGTGTCAGTAGATATTCCCAGCGGCATAAATGGAGATTCCGGTCAGATAGTAGATCAGGCAGTAACTGCAGATATCACCATAACTTTTGGTGCTATTAAACCCGGTCATTTTAAAATCCCGGGCAGAATGCATTCCGGTAATATTTGGGTAACAGATATCAGTATTCCTGCAGAGATTATAGCAGAAATGTCTGAATATCAGCTGATCACCTATGATTTAGTTTTTCCTCTCGTGAATAACAGAGATCCATTGGGGCATAAAGGAAGCTTTGGTAAAATATTAATTGTGGGAGGATGCAAGGGGATGACCGGAGCTCCAAGTTTAGCTGCTGCCGCTGCTTACCGCTCAGGAGCAGGATTGGTGACTCTGGCTCTACCTCAAGAAATTTTAAGTTCAGCTCAATTTTGCCCTGAAGCAGTATCTATAGAATTAAATCAGGGAGGATATTTTAACCAGAGGGGAGCAGATAAAATTATTGAAATACAAAAACAGTATGATGCCCTGATAATAGGTCCAGGATTAGGAAGAGCCGAGGAAACTCAGCAAGCCGTAGTGAAACTCCTTGAACACTTGGAAATCCCTGCAGTGGTGGATGCAGATGGGTTATATCCCCTCTCTGATAATCCTGATTTAATTAATGGGAAAACAATAGTACTGACCCCCCACTGGGGTGAGATGTCCGGACTAACCGGCTTAACTATTGATGAAATAAGAACCCACCCCTGGGAAACCGCTGCAGAATTTGCTAAAAAGCATAAGGTTACTGTTCATTTAAAAGGACCTCTGGGCCAAGTAGCAGATGGCGCCAATGCAAAGATGTTTATCTCTCCGTTTATTGAAAACAGTTTAGCTACTGCGGGCAGCGGTGATGTTTTATCAGGTATAATGGGCAGTTTTCTCGCCGGGAATTTTTCCACGGCAAGATCAGCTTGTGCCGCCGTGTTTATTCATGGACTCAGCGGCAGATTTGCCGGGCAGGAATATTCATCCACTTCGGTAACTTCATTGGATTTAATTGATTTCATCCCATCCGCAATTTGTTCTATTTTGGAGCAGGACCAAGAAAGCTTTTTCAACCTATGTTAACCAAGATTAATTGGCATTCTAAAAAAGTAAAATTCTTTATTATCGGTCTGGGTGGATTGTCAATTTTGGCAATACTTTTATTACTGGGCAACCTAACCATTAAATCCCAGATTAGCAGCACTTTAAAAAATTACAACTTACAATCTGAATGTATTGATATCAATCCCTGGGGATGTCTGACTCTTACCAATACTAAAATAATGGAACCAAGCAGATTTGCAGGAGGTTTCATTGAAAAATTAGTGATCAGATTTTCTCCTTTGAATCCCAAAAAGATTAAATCAGTGCTTCTTTCAAATTTCTATATACCCATAAACTTAGATCAGCATTCCGCTTCGGGAGAACCAGAAAACTCCGGCAGAAGTAATATAATTTCAATGCTTCCGGAGAAAATTTCTTTCCAGCAGGGATCGGTAAGCATCCAGGGCAGAATATTTGAAAACTTAAACGGGGAAATTATCCACAGAGCTAACAACTTAAAGGGGAATATCAGTTTTGGGGAGTTAAAATGTAATTTTGAACTCGTTCAGCAAGTTGATTTTACTGATTTCACCCTGACTACATCAGGATCCTACCATCTTTCCCCGGGGTTTAACATTAATGAGTTGAGCTGCAGGGGAAGGATTGACGACAGTTCCATCAATGGTGAATCTCAGATATCAATTTCAGTTAAAATACTTTCAGATAAACCTCTTGATTTTAAATTTAATTTCAGAGTAGATCTAAAAAGCTCAATCCCTCAAGTGGAAATAGTTGATTACAACCTTAATTTTAATTATGAACAGGGAGCTGTGCATATTCAATCAGACAGTTTTTTCTATCCTTTACCTGAAAATGAACAATTACATTTGATTGATTATCAGCTTTCCGGCGATTGCTCCATGTGGTATTCCCAGGAACAGCTTTTCTGGCAGGTTGAAGATATTAACCTTAATAATTTAATCTTATTTTCTCCATTGTTATGTGAAGATACGGTATGTTTTGAAAATTTAAATATTTCCCGGGGCTCGGGCTCAATTCATTTTTCTGACCATCATCTAAATTTGGACAGTTTAATAATTGTAATTGGTGACTCTAACCAAACCAATCCGGGCTTTCTCAATTTAACTGCTCAAGTACATTATTCCCAACCCTATCAGTTAGCATTGAGCTTAACTGGTTCAGAGATCAAAGTTGAGGAGGTCATCAATATGATCCCCTCTCCCCTGATTCCAAATTTAAAGGGGATAACCGGAGAAGGCAGTTTTGATTTTCATTTAGGATTTATTTACCATCAGGATTATCCGGAAAGCACCGAGCTTATTGTTGAAGGAACATTTCATCAGCTCAGGATTACTTCTCTGGGAGAAAAGATTAATATTGCCAGATTGAGGAATCCCTTTACTACAACCATTAAAATTGGTTCGGAAATAGGGCAACAACTGGTAGTAGGACCGGATAATCCAAATTTCATTTGCCTGGACAATCTTCCCCGGTATGTCTGGGGTTCAGTGCTTATCTGCGAAGACGGAGGATTCTGGAGTCACCACGGTTTCAGCCTGTTTCATCTGAGAAGAGCGTTAAGGGAAAATCTTTCAGCAGGACATTATATTTCCGGAGGAAGCACCATTACTATGCAACTGGCTCGAAATCTATTTTTGTCGGGAGATAAAACTTTATCCCGGAAACTGGAAGAAGCAGTACTAACCTGGCAATTGGAAAGAAATTTAACTAAAAAAAGAATTCTGGAAATATATTTAAACATTATTGAATTCGGACCGGGGATTAGAGGAATCGGAGAAGCTGCGCATTATTACTTTGCAGTTTCCGCTTATGATTTAACCCCACTCCAGGCGGCTTACTTGGCTACTATAATTCCCAATCCACGCCGTTATCACCGGCTACATTATGAACAGGGAGGAATAAGCAACTACTGGCAGGGGAATGTATATAAAATATTAAAATTAGCCTATGCTAAAAATTATTTGGATTCATTGCAGTACAATGAATTTGCAGATGATACCATTTACTTCAGAGGGATAAAGAATAATGTTTACTAGGAGTATTATTGAATATTTGTTTTGATCTTGATGGAACCTTGTATCTGGGAGATCATCCAATACCGGGGGCGGTAGAGACAGTTGAACATCTTTGTAAAAATCATAATATTATCTTCGTGAGCAATACTATTTCAAGCTTACCTGAAGACATTTTGTCAAAATTAAGATCTTTGGGTTTCAAACTGGATATAGAAAAATTATCTACCCCTATATCAGTAGCAAGTAAATATTTTAAAAATCATCACATAGATGATATATTCTTTCTGGTCAGGGAGGAAATGGTGGGTAAACTTTCCACCTGTTTCAATATAGATTTTGACAACCCTAAAGCCATAGTTATAGCTGATGAACCAGGTTCTTTTCGCTTTGACCATTTGGAAAAAGCATTTAATCTGCTGCTGACCAAAAATATTCCCCTGTTCACTTTCGCGGTAAACAGATTTTACCGTCTTCCTGATGGTAATATGAAAATGGATTTAGGACCTTTAAATGCTCAACTGGAATACGCCACCGGCAGGAAATCAGTGAACCTGGGAAAACCTTCCCAAATTTTTTTCAGCCATGCCCTGGATAATTTCAGTAATTCAGTAATGGTGGGAGATGATGTTGAATTTGATATCAAGGGTGCGATGTCCCATGGGATCAAGGGGATTTTAGTTAAAACCGGTAAATTTGATCAGATTTTTTTCAATCAATCTGGAATAAAACCGGATTTAGTTATCGAATCAATCGCTGATCTTCCTACTGCATTAAAGAAAATATTGATTGGATATTCCCTCCCATAAAGTTTGACATAATCTACAGAATATCACCATCACTACCTCAAATAATTTATTTGATTACATAACTTTCTCATCCTGCCAATCCTGTAAAATAATGGTTGTGGGAGGGTAATAAAAAAATGCTGGGGGGCAGAATTGAACTGCCGACACCGGGATTTTCAGTCCCGTGCTCTACCGACTGAGCTACCCCAGCAAATTTAAGAACTTCATTCTATATAAATCACTCTGTTATGTCAACAAATTTGTTATTTAATTTCATGATGTTTCAACAAAAATAATAACAATTAATAGAAAATTAAATTAAATTGATATAGAATATAAATTTAATATTTTTTCTGTACAATTATTCAAAAATTAGCAAATTAAATCAGATGGTTTAAAGGAATATGACTATAAAATATTTTTATATTATCTAAAGGAAATAACCATTGTTGTTAATAATTTTATATCTGATAGTAGGCTTATTTGCCGGAGTAATAAGTGGATTTATTGGAATCGGGGGAGGGGTAATTATTGTTCCCGCATTAATTTTCCTGTTTGGGTTCACCCAACATCAAGCCCAAGGAACCACTCTTGCTTTGCTCATCCCTCCAATCGGTTTACTTGCAGCATACACATATTATAGATGCGGTTATGTGGACATAAAGACCGCTGTATTTATTTGTTTGGGATTTTTTATCGGAGGATTGATTGGCTCCAGGTGTGCAGTTGAATTATCCGCAGGAGTGTTGAAAAAATTTTTCGGTCTGATCATAATTTTAATTGGAATCTACATGGTGGTAAAAAGATAACCAATCACAATACTGGACATTTATTTCCTCATCTGTTATGTTATTCTCTATGAAAAACAATAATTTTATTAAACTGATACTGGCATTATGTTTGAGCACAGAGTTTTTATTAATCAGCTGTTCTCAGCCTGTAGATCCTTCCTATACGGGACCGGATGTTAATATCATTAGCTATCCACCAGTGGTACTGGTCAATCAAACCTGCTCCATAACTGTTCAAATAGAAGACAACCAATATGATCATGCCTCATTGAGACTGATATGGCAGGAAGATTCCAATACAGTGGACACCACTTCCTGGATTGATAATATCCCTACCAATACTCAGTACATATTAGAACAAACTTTTCAAACTTCACAAGCGAGGATAGTTTATGTTCAGG
>LKUE01000342.1 GCA_001412365.1 Desulfuromonas sp. SDB
CAGCAGGATAAAACTAAACATGCAAAAAATCAAATTTCAGAAGCAATAGATCTACTCACAGGGAAGCAAGATGCAATTGAATATTTAAGAGAAGGCTGCTTGCTGCTGGCAAATTATTTTGAAAAGCAAGATGACAACCGAGGTTTCGAATATTATAAACGATTTCATCATTATGAAAAAGAATTACTTGAAAGAAAACTCAAGCATGATCTGGAAAAAATGAGGTTAAGAGCTGACTTTCAGACTAGTGAAATAGAAAGAAAAATGTTATTTGAAAAAAATAAAGAATTGGAAAAATTAAACCTAAAACTTCAGAAAGCATTGAAAAAGGTGAATACACTTCAGGGAATGCTTCCTATCTGCGCTAATTGTAAAAAGATAAGAACAGATGAAGGATATTGGGAACAAATTGAACAATATATTTCCAATCATTCAGAAGCAATTTTCACCCATGGTCTTTGTCCTGACTGCATGAAAATTTATTTCAATCAAGAAGACCAAGATAAAGAGTAATAAAATATTTACAGGAGTTTTATTTTGAAAAAAACCATGTTTTTGCTTGTGATATCTATCTCGGTAATAGTTATTAACATGGACGCAGGATGGATTAGAACATACGGGGGGGCATATAATGAAGAAGCATATACAGTTAAGCAAACTTCGGATTTTGGTTATATTATAGGAGGTTATACCGATTCGTACGGGGCTGGTTTTTTTGATGTCTATCTTGTGAAAACAGATTGTTACGGAGATACTCTATGGACCAGAACTTACGGGGGAAGTATGTTCGATTATACCTATTCAGTTGTTGTTACCACTGATCAGGGGTATATCTTAGCAGGAGAGACAAATTCAATGGGTTCGGGTAATTTTGATATCTACATTATAAAAACAGACAGCCTGGGAGATTCAATTTGGACCAGAACATTTGGCGGATCAAATGTGGACCGGGCAAAATCAGTTTTACAAACCGCACAGGGAGATTATCTTATAGTAGGAGGAACTAATTCCTCCGGAGCAGGCGAACTTGACCTCTGCATTTTATACATTAACTGCAATGGCGACTCGATTTGGTGGAAAAATTACGGTGGTTCTTTAAATGACTTTGGTTTTTGCATTTCTCCAACTAACGATAATTGTTTTATCATAACCGGATATACTGAATCTATGGGGGCGGGACAGAAAGATCTT
This sequence comes from Desulfuromonas sp. SDB, assembly GCA_001412365.1. Lineage (GTDB taxonomy): Bacteria > SDB-A > SDB-A > SDB-A > SDB-A > SDB-A. Next base: position 1,192 of record LKUE01000342.1, read on the forward strand.
TATCTGGTAAAAATAAGCAGCACTGGAGATACACTTTGGAGTAAGTCTTATGGGGGACTTGATGATGATTACGGATATTCAGTCCATCGGACTCAGGATAATGGTTTTATTGTATGCGGTCATACCGCATCTTTTGGCAACGGAGATATTGATGTTTATTTAATTAAAACGGACAGTACAGGTGATTCAGTATGGACTAAAACTTATGGTGGTTCTTACTGTGATTTCGGACAGTCAGTGCATCAAACTACCGATGGAGGTTACTTAATTTCCGGATATACTGATTCTTATGGAATGGGCGGATATGATGCGTTTATTATTAAAACCAATTCCTACGGAGATACCCTCTGGACCAGGATTTACGGAGAATCAGGCATGGATGTAGTTAGAGCATCTGAATTTACTGATGATGGAGGATTCATTTTTGCAGGGGGGACAAATTCCTTGGGAAGCGGTGGTTATGATATGTATTTGATAAAAACAAACTGCAACGGAAGCGATGTACAAGAATTTACTTATCCTGATCCATTCCCTGTAATTTATCATATAAGTTCAATTGGAAAACACCAGATTAAAATAGAACTCTCTCTTTCCGACCATCAACATATCCGTCTAAATATTTATGATCTCTCAGGCAGATGTATTCCCACCCCGGTAGTGGGATATTATTCTCCAGGACAGCATAGTTTCATTTTCAATGTTGAAAGAAGCGGATTGTTCTTCTACTCAATTGATGATGGAAAAATAAATGAAAGAGGAAAGCTAATTATCTATTGAAAAAAATGAATAACTTATTGTTTCTAGAAGTATAAAAAAGAAAAGGCAAAAATAATTATGTTTTATATTCAGAAAAGATCAGTGCTTTTTATATTAATTTTCTCTTTGCTTTGGTGGAGCTGCGGATTTAAAAGCTTCAAGAATCAAAGTCAAATTTCGATATCTAGAAAACCTGACTTGAGAATATTGGTTAATGATTCCACCGAAGACAGTTTAAGTGATTTTTTCTATAGCAATGTTTCTGAGGAAACACTGGTGATTGATATTTACAGTAAAAACGTAATGGACCGGAGAAGAATTGTTTTCGGTGAAGATTTGTTGACGGTTTATATAATTATGAAGTTTCATCTTCCCTATGTTGATGATATTAAGGTTTATAAAATTTTCCAAGACAGTTCCCTTCAGGAGATAAAGGATCTGGAAATTTTATCTTTTGATTCTTTAGGGAATGAAATTTTTCATGCCGGTTTGGATAGGGGCAGTTATTATCAAATTAACTTAGCTGATCTACCTTCCGATTTAATTGAACTTTCAGTTAGTTGGATTTTATATTTATATTAGGAGGGTTTATGAAAATTTTAAATTTTTCCATTTTAGTATTGACTTTACTTGCTCTGTCATCGTGTTGTGTTTTTGTTAAAGACAGGCAGTCTTCTCAATTATCTCCATCTGAGACTATGGTTTGTTTTATGGATGCAATTCAACAGGAAGACTATCATGCAGTAGGAGCTTATTTGTCCGATAAAACCTTGGAAGGTTTTATTTGTATGTTATCTAGTTTTGGAAATTTAAAACAAGGGCTGGAAAGTGATCCCGCCTTCATTGGATTTTTAAACGAATCTGGTCTTGAATTAGATGAGGTTGTTGAGATGCCTGAATCTGATATCATTGGCTTGATATTCATTTCCACCGCGCATGAAGATCCGGATATATTTAATTATGAAATTTTAGGTGAAGAGATACATGGCGATACCGCAATTGTGTATTTCAAGTCTGACTCCGAAGTTGAAATACCTATGATTAAGCAGGATGGGCAGTGGAAAATTAGCTTCGAATTATGGGATTGAATACTGACATAAAAGTTAGCAGCTGTGAATAATGAACAAGGGGGAAATAATTAAAACCTTATATATTACGCTGATAATACTGATAATTTTACCACAATTATCTTGCTGCCTGCTGGTAAAAGAAAATCAACCTTACCCTCAAACACCTGCTGATGCGATGGCTTGCTTCTTAGATGCAATCATTGATGACGATTACCAGTCTGCTGCCCTGTATATATCAGATGAAGCAGCGGAAATAGTTCATGAAATGTTTTTTGAATTCAATGATTTCAGAGATATCCTGGAAATGGACGACAGTTTTTATGAAACCTTGGACAAGTGTGGATTGACCTTTGATGATCTTTATGATTTGTCTCCTAATGAATTGGTTGCTTTTATATTGGTTGTAGCCAGCAATGAATTTTTTGATCTTTCTGGTTATGAAATCATCGCAGAAGAAATTGACGGTGATTCGGCAGTAGTCACTGTGGTTACTGATACAGAAGTGGATATTCCAATGATTAAACAAGACGGATTTTGGAAAATAAGTTTCAACTTTTAATTTGTGTTTAGTTTAACTGGGAAGGAGTGGACTACATTAAGATAAAAATTTTTTATTTATTGCTAATATTGACATTAGCATCTTGTTGTATTCTGGTAAAAGATAATCAACAATCAAATCAATCTCCCTCCGAAATAGTGGTCTGTTTTTTAGATGCCATCCTTGATGGCGATTATCAAACTGCAGCTTTTTACATTTCTGATGAATCCGCAGAAAGTATCCATCAATTAAGTAATGAATTTTATAATCTGAAAGAGATCTTAAATGATGAAACAGAAGATTTACTTAACAGTATTTTATTGGTGTACAATTTAACCACAAATGATTTATTTGAAATGACTGAAGAAGAATTAATTGCCACTGTAATCATGGTGGGTATGGAGATGATGGAATTTGAATCTTATGAAATCATTTCCGAAAAAATAATTGATAATTCGGCTATAGTAATAGTTTTTATAAATTATGAAACAGAAATAGCACTGGTTAATCAAGACGGATTGTGGAAAATCCGTCTTGATATTTAATTTTTCTAATTATTTTGCTATTACAATGCGCTGAGTCTGGGTATAGCTGGGTGAATTAAAAGTAGTAAAGTATATACCCGAACTGAGTTCACTTGCATCTATGGTTATTCGGTTATTTCCCTGGGAAAAATTTATATTTTCCAGAGAATTGATCAATCCTCCTGCAATATTGTAAAGTTTGATGGAAGCAGTTTGTTGTTCAGGCAAACTGAAATAAATTTCAATGCTGTTGTTTAAATAGCAAGCTGAATAAGAAAACAGACCTATATTTTCAGTTATTTCTTCTTCAATACCCAGGTAACTGAGGTCGTAAACATAGATGGAATCATTAGTCCAGCAGGAAATCCATAATGTATATGTGAGTGAATCAAAAGCCATTCCAGAAGCATAACTGGCCGCACTAGCATGCCATTGGTTAATCCAGGTTGATGAGGAAAAATCCCA
>LKUE01000343.1 GCA_001412365.1 Desulfuromonas sp. SDB
CCAACTTAATGAATTTTTCAAACATAAAAAATAATAGTTTTTAATATTGCAACCTTGACACTTAAAGCCTATCTCTATACCTTTTTTTTTAAATAATTAAATAAAATTAACAAGAGGACACAAATATGAATGATAATTTAGAATCAAAACTTCAATCAAACGACGATCAAGATAAAAAAATTAATGAACCTCTTTCCCCCCAAGAACAGGAGCAGGAAATAGAACAACCTGATCATAAATCAGATGAGCAGGATAATTTAATCAAGCTCAAAGCGGAGAATGAACAACTTCAGGAAAAAGTTAAATCTCTTCAGGACGATTACATAAGGTCATTAGCTAATTTGGAGAACTTTAAAAAAAGAGCGAACAGAGAAAAAAGTGAACACTTAAATTTAGGTCAGGAAATAATTTTAAGAGAACTTATTGATCTGGCTGACGATTTACAAAGAGGAAAAGAACATCTGGAAAACTCTAAAAATCACGATGATTTTATGGAAGGTTTAAATTTAATTGATAATAAAGTGCATAACATATTAAATCATCATAATATTGAACCTTATGGGGAAGAAGGCGATGAATTTGACCCCCAGGTACATGAAGCCATAGGCAGCCAGAAAGTATCTGATTCAGATAAAATAAATAAAGTCCTGGTAGTGGTTAGAAGAGGGTTTCTGTTCAAACAAAAAGTTCTGCGAGCAGCCCAGGTAATTGTGGGCATTGAAGACCAACCTGAATCTGAAAATGATTCTAATTTTACTAATAATGAATAAAATAAGAAAATATAACTAAAAGGAGTGATAATATGGCTAGTGAAAAAATAATTGGTATTGATTTGGGAACTACCAATTCCTGTGTGGCAATAGTGGAAGGCGGTGAGCCGGTAGTAATACCAAATCCAGACGGAGAAAGAACCACCCCTTCCGTAGTTGGTTTCACCTCTGGAAATGAAAGACTGGTGGGTTTATTAGCCAAAAGACAGCAAATTACCAATGCAAATAATACCATTTATTCAATTAAAAGATTTATGGGAAGAAGACATGAAGAGGTATCCAATGAAATTAATCTAGTCCCATTTAAAGTTATTGATGGAGGAGCAGTAGGAGTTAAAGTACAAGCTCAAGGTAAAGAGTACACTCCTCAGGAAATATCTTCCATGATTCTTCAATATTTAAAAAATTCAGCCGAAGAATATCTAGGTCAAAAAGTAAGCAAGGCAGTCATCACTGTTCCCGCTTATTTCAATGACGCCCAAAGACAAGCGACTAAAGATGCAGGGAAGATAGCGGGATTAGAGGTTATGAGAATTATCAACGAACCAACTGCCGCCGCCTTAGCTTATGGCTTAGAAAAAAAGAAAAATCAGAAAATTGCAGTGTATGATTTAGGTGGAGGTACTTTTGATATAAGTATTCTGGAAATTGGAGATGGGGTATTCGAAGTTATTTCCACCAATGGAGATACTCATTTAGGTGGCGATGACTTCGATCAAAGAATTTTAGACTATGTAGCTGATGAATTTAAGAAAAAAGAAGGCATAGATTTAAGGCAGGATTCCCAAGCTCTTCAACGTCTGCGGGAAGCTGCGGAAAAGACCAAGCGAGAGTTATCCTCAAGTTTAGAACGTCCTATTCAGCTACCCTACATCACCGCTGATGCTTCAGGAGCAAAACATTTGGATATCACTTTATCCAGAGCCAAGCTGGAATCCCTGGTAGGGGATTTAGTAGAACAAACTTTAGAGCCCTGCAAACAGGCACTTAGAGATGCCCATCTTTCCGCTTCAGAAATTGACGAAGTAATCTTAGTGGGGGGCATGACCAGAATGCCCAAGGTTCAACAGGTGGTTAGTGGATTCTTCGGGAAAGAACCCCATAAAGGGATTAATCCTGATGAAGTAGTGGCAATAGGCGCAGCAATTCAAGGGGCAGTGTTATCTGGAGAAGTAAAGGATGTTCTGCTTTTAGATGTAACTCCGTTATCATTGGGTATTGAAACTTTAGGCGGAGTTATGACCAAAATTATTGAAAGGAACACCACCATTCCCACCAAAAAGAGTCAAATCTTCAGTACTGCTACTGATAATCAAACCAGCGTCACCATCCATGTTTTGCAGGGAGAGCGTGAAATGGCTTCAGACAACCGTACCCTGGGCCGTTTTGACCTTTTAGATATCCCTCCTGCACCCCGGGGAGTACCTCAAATTGAGGTAACCTTCGATATTGATGCAGATGGTATTCTTCATGTTTCCGCCAAAGATTTAGCCACTCACAAAGAACAGAAAATCCGAATTGAAGCAGGCACTGGTTTGTCTGAGAACGAAATCAATAATATGGTTAATGAAGCCAAAGAGCATGAGCAAGAAGACCAGCACAAGAAAAAATTAGTGGAAGCGAAAAACCAGGCAGATACACTTATTTACACCATTGAGAAAAACCTTAAAGAATTTGAAGGTAAAGTTTCCTCCCAGGAAAAACAGGATGTTGAATCTGAAATAAAAAATCTCAGAGACAGTTTAGCTGCCAACGATGTCGGAAAAATCAACGAGGGCATCAACAGGCTTTCCCAGAAATTCAATCCCATTGCCCAACGGATGTACCAACAACAACAGCAGGAAGAACAGAGTGGTCAGCAGCAAGCTCAGCAACAGCAACCAGGAGAAGAAACTCAACCGGAAACAGAACAAACGCAACAACCGGATAGTGATGCTGAATATGAAGTAATTGATGACGACGAAAATAACCGGCAATCATAATCTGAAAGAAGCCAAAAGTGGCCAGTAAAAGAGATTATTATGAAGTTCTGGGCATAGATAAAAAAGCCAGTGAAGCAGATATAAAAAAAGCTTATCGCAACCTGGCAAAAAAGTATCATCCTGACCTCAACCGGGGGCAGGAAGATGAGGCAGCCGAGAAATTCAAGGAAATAAGCGAATCTTATGAAGTACTCATGGATAGCAATAAGCGCAAGCTATATGACCAGTACGGCCATGAAGGTCTGTCCCAATCTTTCGGCCAAGGTGGATTTTCCATGCGTAATTTTTCCCACATGGACGATCTCAGGGATATTTTCGGAAGTTTCGGGGGGTTAGATGATATTTTTGAAATGTTTTTCGGGGGAGGTGGAAGGAGGGGATTTGATTTCCAGCAAGGATATGGTGCCAGAAGAAAAGGACCTCAGAGAGGCAGAGATATTGAGATTGCCCTTAAATTAACCCTGGAGGAGATGACCAAGGAAATAAACAAAAATATTCAGCTTTCCCGCCATGAAACCTGCAATCTCTGCCAGGGCAAAGGTTTCCAGAAAAAGGAAGATCAAATTACCTGCCCGGTCTGCAACGGAACCGGTCAGACCAAAAAAGTTCACAATACCTTGCTGGGCAGAATGATTTCAACCACTACCTGCAGTAAATGCGGGGGAAGTGGAGAAATAATAAAAAATCCCTGTTCCCAGTGCAAAGGAGAAGGTCTTATCCGTGAAAAAGCAAAAGTGGAAATAAAACTGCCCCCTGGAGTCATTCCTGAAGCAGGCTCTTATGTTCTCCGGCAGCAGGGACATGCAGGGAAACATGGAGGTCCCCGAGGAGACCTTATTGTCAATATCAAAGAAATTCCTCATGAAATTTTTATAAGGGCTGGGCGAAATATTCTCTGCCGCTATCCCATCAAATTTTCCACCTTAGTCAATGGGGGCAAAGTAAAGGTGCCCACTCTGGACAAGCCGGTGCTGATGACTATTCCTAAAGGTACTCAAACCGGTCATGTGTTTAAGCTTAAAAATAAAGGAATACCCGGGATGAGAGGAGCTGCCTATGGGGATCAACTGGTAGAAGTTATAGTGTGGACTCCCCAGAAAGTTGATTCAGAAGCCAGAAAACAATTACAAAAATTTGAAAAACTGGTCAACGATCAGCCTCCCCAGCCTTGTCGAGATTTGTTTGATCTCTAAAATTTTTAATGAATTATTTAAACTCGCAAATTTACTATATCTCCCCTCCCCCTCCGGGGATTAACCAAATAAATTTATCATTGCAGGAAAGTCACCACCTTTTACAAGTAAAAAAAACACCGCGCAATTCAATTT
>LKUE01000344.1 GCA_001412365.1 Desulfuromonas sp. SDB
TTTGTGGATAAATTTTCAAAAAAACACAATTTAAAAAAGTCACTGTCTGCTCAAGCAAAACGATATTTGATCACCAGAAAATGGAAGGGAAATGTCCGGGAACTTGAAAATGTCCTGGAAAAGGTGGTGGTTTTGGGAGAACAGGAGACTATAACTGTTTCTGATTTTGAAGAGGAATTGAAATTAAACGAAAATTATGAAATCAAAACCTTAGATGAAATTGAAAAAAATGCAATTATTAAAACCTTGCAGTCTTTTGAATATGATAAAAAGAAAACTGCGGAAATGTTGGGTATTAATTTATCCACCTTGTACCGAAAACTAAAAAAATATGCGATATAAAGTAAATTTAACTAAGACCCAAACCACCCTGATCCTCAGCCTAATATACGGCTGTTTGTTTTTATTGACTTTGTTCAGCGGAGGAATTACTCCCTATGGTCCTTATATTCTGGAAGTAATTGTTTTTGGAACTGCAATTCTCTGGTTTATCTGGTTTTCCCGGAAAAATTATTCGATATATTTTTCTAAATTCTATTGGCTGTTAATGCTGTTCATGGTTTGGTGTTTTTTTTCCGCCTGGTTATCTGATTATGTTTATTTCAGTTTAATGAGGTGCAAAGAATGGATCGCTTTTTCCTTACTGATATTTTTATCCAGTCAGATCTATAAAGATTATTCCAAATATTTTTCCTTTCAAGTAGTAGTGGTGTTCTTTTCTCTTTTTCAATCCATTGTGGGAATAATTCAATTTTTTGGCTTCAATTATTCAAGGGCGGTGGGAACCTTCGGAACATATGCAAATTTTTATTCTCATTTTATAGGGGTGGGATTTCTCATTGCGATGTGGTGGATATTTAAATCCACCATCAGAAGATCACGCAGAGAAAAAATATTAATATGGGTTCCTGCCATAATAATTGGTATAGCTTTAGTTTTATCAGGATCTCGTATATTAGTTCTGATGATAATACCTTTATCCTTATTTGCCAATTCCTGGAGCAGAAGGATTTTCATATTTATTATGGCGATAATATTAATTTTGGGTGGATTTGTAGTCGCCCATAATTACGGCGGCAGAAATATTTTCACCGGTGATCCCTATCATTTTGCCCGAATTGAGATATGGCAGCAGAGTATAAGGTTGTTCAGGGATAATCCAATTACCGGATATGGTCCAGGTAGTTTTATTGAAGTATCCCACCGGGAAAATTTCCCTTCGGGCGAGGGAATTGTGAATTACAGCAAAATTGCCAAATATGCCCACCAAAATTATCTGGAATTAGCAGTAGAGACAGGGATAGTGGGCTTGTTACTGATGATGTTATTGTTTTGGGGAGCAATTAAAAATTTCTTTGATTCCGAAACAAGGTTGGAAAATAACTTAAAGTTAGTTTCCATTTTGATAATGTGGTTTATCATCATCGGTTTTTTTGACACCTTTATGTATCCGCCTTCTTTGGAAGTTGTACTGGCATTACTGTTGGGAATGGCTATTCCGGTTAAAGAGTACCGCTTTAGCGGGAGAAGTGGAATTAGACTTAAAAGGTTCGGATTAATTTTTATCAGTTTAATTTCTTTTTGGACTATATGTTCCGGAGTGGGAGGATTATTAATACATTTAGCCTTGGGTGAAATTAAACAGGGATCTCCGGAAAATGTTAATCAAGCTAAAAGGATCTTAAAAGTTGCTAAATACCTGGTGCCTACTCATCCTGACATTTACTTACTGAACAGTTATGTTTATGAATACTATTATTTATGGTCAGGTAATAAAACTTGGCTGGAATTTGCTTATGAGCAAGCTGAAATTTCAGCTGAAGACGACTACTCTCCCCAACGCTGGCATAGGTTGTTACAATTAGCTGAACAGATGAATTTAAGAAAAGAGAAAAATATGATTCTTGATAAATTAATTGAAATTAAACCTTATGACCCAACCTACTTTTTGAAAAAAGCGGAAATTATTGACAATATATTTCAAAGAGAATCTCTATTGAAAAGAGCTTACCAGTTGGAACCAAATTTTATCGGAGTAGCAGCTGAATTATACCGGGCTGGACTTATTGAGGACAGTGCGGTCATCCACTGGAATTTTGATTCACTACTCCTGCTTTCTGAAAATGAACAGGATACTTGGCTGGTTTCAAACTATCCCTCCGTAAATATAATCAGCAATATTTTGGTGTTAAAAGGCTACAGCGATTCTGCAATTGAACTGTGGCAAAGGATTTTTCCAATTTACGGTTATGATTTTAAATATGTTCAAGCTTATGTGGAATTTTTAACTTTGAAAAATTTTGATATTCAATTAGATAAATTTTTAGATACACTTAACTGTTATCCCCAGGGACCGGAATTTTTGGACTCTCTTAAAAGATTGGATCTAATTTGATGCAAATTGCAGCAGTGGGAGGGATAACTTTTGCTCTGTCCTTGATCGTGGTTCTTTATTCAACTCCTATCGCCCGAAAAGCGGCAATTTACTTTAAAATTCTTGATTTTCCTGATGGAAAGTTGAAAAATCAAAAGCAGGCGGTACCCTATCTGGGAGGTATCTCCATATATGCTGCAGTGCTTATTTCCAGTGCTAGTTTATTGAGATTTGATACTGATATTCTGGGAATATTATTATCAGGAAGCATATTAATGCTGGTGGGGATTCTTGATGACCTGAAAGCATTGACTCCCATTATCAAATTAGGTGGTCAGATATTTGCATGTTTTGTCATTGTCAAAGCAGATATTTTTATTGATGTTGTTTCCCTGCCCTGGTGGATTAATTTCCCTCTGACCATTTTATGGGTACTGACTATTATCAATACTTTTAACATCATTGATGTAATGGATGGGCTATGTATTACCGTTACTTTTTTCAGTTCCCTGTTTATAGCAGCCCTGGCGTTTTTAGCTGGTCAGAACATTTTAGGAATGCTGGCATTAAGTTTGTGTGCGGCTGCATTTGGCTTTTTTTGGTTTAATAAACCCCCTGCTAAAATTTATCTGGGAGATGCGGGGAGTATGTTAGTGGGTCTGTTTATTGCGGCAATGGCAATGAGTGTTCGATATACCTATCATTCAAATTTAGGTTTAATTGCTCCGGTGGTCGTTTTGGGTGTGCCCATATTTGAGTTGGTTCTGGTGGTGATTATTCGAACTTTAAACAAAAAACCGTTTTATTTAGGATCACCTGATCATTTTTCCCTTCGGCTGAAGAAATTGGGAATTAACAATTGGTGGATATTATTTATAGTTTCATTAGTCAGTATTTTACTGGGGATAGGTTCAATTATTATTGTATTGGGTTCGGCTACAACCGGCATTGTAACCGCTGGGTTGATAGTTGTAATGATGCTGATAGCCGGGGTTTTATTGTCAATGGTAAAAGTATAGAAGTTAACCGGGAGTGTTTATGGATGTAGTTATCGGTGGAGCAGGGATTTCCGGTTTAACCATGGGATATTTTCTGGATAAGAAAAAAAGAGATTATATCCTGCTGGAGAAACAGTCAGAGCCGGGAGGTCTGTGCAGATCTATTCATCAGCAGGGTTTTATTTTTGACTACACCGGTCACCTTCTGCATTTTCGTTATCCGGAAATAGAAAGCTTTATTAAATCGCTTAACTTAAAGCTGTTATCTCATAAACGAAGAGCTTATATTTTTTTTAATGGCAAGTTGATCTCTTATCCTTTCCAGTTGAACTTACATCAATTGCCTCCGGAAATAGGCTACCATTGCCTCTATGATTTTATTCAACGACGCTCTTGTCCTAATCCTCAAAATTCCGAAGAGTTTTTTGTCAGTGAATTCGGTAAAAGCATATTCCAGTATTTTCTGGAACCTTATAACCAGAAATTATGGACGATAAAACCCAAATACATTATCCCCGACTGGATGGGGAGATTTGTACCGCATGTTCAGTTATCAGAAGTGCTTAAACCATTATTTTCCGGAGAAGAGATAACCGATAAAGGATATAATCCTTTTTTTTATTACCCTCAAAATGGCATTTCTGAACTTCCCCTCAGTTTAGTAAAAAAAATAAGTCAAATTAAGCTGAACCAGGAGATAATCGAAGTAAATTGGAAAGAGAAGAAGGTGATCACTGAACAGGGGACCTATCCTTATGGTAAATTGATTTGGACCCTGCCTCTTAAATCATTCTTGAATCTTGCACAACCAGCTGTTCCCGAGGTAATTAAAAAAAGTTTTAATAATCTGCGTTCGGTAAAAGTTTTGGATCTGGAGATGGGATTTGAGGGGAAGTCCCCTGAATATCACTGGGTTTACTTACCTGAAGAAAATATACTGCCCTACCGGGTAGGTTGTTCTTCAAATTTCTACCAGGGAAAACCGGGTCAATTTTCAATTTATGCTGAAATTGCCTTCAGCCGTTACAAAAAAATTCCTCCCGGAGATAAAAAAGCAGTTTTAGAAAAGGTGATTAGCAGTTTAAAAAAATATAAACTAATTGATTCTCAGGCAAAGTTACAAACTTATATTGCCAGAGTTATTGATCCGGCTTATGTGATTTATGATAAAAACTGGAAACAGTCCCGCAAGAATATTTTTGTTTTTTTCGGCAAGCACTCCATTGTTCCAGTAGGAAGGTATGCTAAATGGTATTATGCTTCCATGGAAGATGTAATTTTCAACACACTGAAAATTGCGGAGATGATGTGAAATAATGAAATCGCGTTTAAATTTTACCGCGGTTGAGATTATTACTAAACTTCAGCGGGGTGGAGCTCAACTGACTACTTTGGAAATTAACCGTCATTTTAGCAATAGTTTTTTAATTACAGGAAAAGGCGGAGAATTATTTGAAGAAGCAAAACAGCATTTAAACGAACGTTTAATCATTGCACCCCACCTCTACCGTGAAATAAATTTCTATTACGATATTAAAGCATTGGTGGAAATAATTGAAATATTAACCTGCCTGAAAAGACATTACCGGAATTTAATTGTCCATACTAACAGTTCTAAAGCCGGTATACTGGGAAGACTGGCGGCAAGGTTACTTCATCTTCCGGTGTTTCATACTGTTCACGGATGGAGTTTTAATCCCTGCCAACATAAAATATTTCAATGGCTGATTATCCATGGAGAGAGGTTATTAGCCAAATATACCAGGAAAATTATAGTGGTGACCAAAGAGGATATCGGTAAAGGATTAAACTGTAAAATTGGTGAATTTAATCAATATGAGGTCATTCGCGCGGTGGTTCCCCTGGAGCAATATCAAAATTGCAGTGGATTGAAAATAAGAACAGAATTGAATATTCAGTCAGATAATCCGGTAATTGGCAGTGTTGCTGTTTTTAAACCTCAAAAAGCTCCTTTTGATTTTGTTCAGGCTGCCGCTGAAGTAGTTAAACAATGTCCCCGGGCTGAGTTTATAATTGCAGGAGGAGGACCTATGTTAAATCCAGCCAGGGAGTTAGCGGAAAAACTGAATATCCGGGATAAGATACATTTTTTAGGGTGGAGAAAAGATATCCCCGAAGTGATAAACGCCCTGGATATATTTATACTTACCTCCCTTTGGGAAGGATTACCTCAGGTTATTTTACAGGCGATGATGGCTTCCAAACCGGTTATAGCTAATGCAGTGGATGGATCTAAAGAAGTTGTAGTTCATGGGGTTAACGGTTACCTGGTCCCCCCAGGGTGTCCGCATTTAATTGCCCAAAAAATCATTGAACTGATAAATAATCCCAGCAAAAGGAATGAAATGGGAAAAAGAGGCAAAGCAGGTATTTATCCTGAATTTTCCCTGGAGAGGATGCTGAACAAAATAACTGTGGTTTTCCAGGATTTAGCTTACTGAATAAATAAATTTAAATATTCTATTTTTTGTGGTCAGGGGAAATTTTATGTTCAGCGAATCCTATAACTGCCACCGCCAAGGCAATTAACAGTAAAATTCCATTAGCTTTTAATATTTTACCGCCTTTGCCTATTTCATCACTTAGTAAAACTGAAAAAGAATAAAATAAATCAATAATTCCAATTATAATTAAGGCAGCCCAGTAAGTTTTATTAATAACTCCCCCTTGATCTCATCAATGGAGTAACCTTTGCCAATCCCTCTATTGCAGGATGTTTTAATATAATTGAAAATTGATACTTGTTTAAATAATCAACTGAATATAAAGTTAAAACAGCAGTACAAATCATCAACTGAGTTTACAACGGCATGATAATATTCACAAATATTAGTTAAACAGATGTAAATGGAAATATTTCAGGAAATAGGATGATTGAATTTTTCAGTTGTTCGGTAATAATTAGCGTTTTAGTGTTGATAGTAGTGGTTATTTATCTGCTGCTCAGAGTAATTGACAATGTAAAAAATCAGAATAAACTTGATTTTCGAAGATCCCCTAAAAATCCTAAGTACAATGAAAAAATAGATAAAATTATTGATAAAGCAGAAGAAGCTGAATTTGAAGAGTATGATGATAAAAGATAATACCTGCCCGTGTTTTCATTGTTTTTTAAGTATAGTTAAGTTATGTTCAAAATTTCAAATAAAATATGAAAATTTAAATTTCTCCGGAGTACTGTTGAGTTGAAAGGAGAAAGGGCATGATAAAAATTTTTAGTTTAATTAAAAAATTTATAATTTTTATATTGACATATCATTTAAGGAATTTTTTATTTTTTTTTATAATAATAATTCCCTTTTCATTGAAAGGATTATTTTTAAGTTATATATATCCGCATTATGCCATTCAGGATCAGATACTAACTGTTTACATTCTCGGTTCTGGTTTTTTATATAATACTAAAGTGATATTTCTCGGACCAGATAGTACAACCATTGTCCCCATAGAAATAAAAGCTGATTGGAACAAAATTGAATGTAGTTTAGATTTGGGTTATTCAATTTATGGAAATTATTCAGTGATAGTATTTAATAATAACTTTTCAGATACTATGTGGAAATGCTTCAGGATTACAAAAAAATCGTATTTTCAAGGTCAATGGGTAGAAACAATAATTGGGTTAGGTGAAGCTCCCATGCTGGATGTTGAATTAATGGATGGTGATCATGACAATTTAGTGGAAGTATATGCTGCTTGCTACGATGATAATTTGTATCATTTTAAGTTTGAACATAGTAAATGGAATATTTCATTAACCAAGGTTAGTACATGGGGATTGAATGGAGTGGTGGGAGGAGATTTTGATAATAATGGTTTGTATGAGATTTATGTTGCATGCAGAGATCATTGTATTTATCAGATATTCTATAGTGGATTAGCTTGGGAATTGCAGAAAGTAGGAGAATTAACTGATGAGGTCTGGTCTTTATATACAGGAGATGGTAATAATAACGGAATTATGGAAATCTATGCCGCCTGTGAAGACAGCCAAATATATCAATTTTCTCACATTAACGGTAAATGGGAAGGTGAGGTAATTGGAATGGGATTGGATGAAATGGAATCAGTGACGGTTGGAGATGGTGATAACGACGGAAGATTAGAAGTTTATGCTGCCTGTGATGATAATTCAATTTACAGATTTCAATATTCCCAAAAGCAATGGTGTACTGAAATTATAGGTTCTGGCTCCAATCAAATGGAAGATGTTTGTATTGGAGATGGGGATAATGATGGAACTCTAGAGTTATATACAGCATGCAGGGATAGGTATGTTTACCAATTTAAATATGAAAATGGTCAATGGAATAAAAATGATTTGGGCTGCGGACAAGACGGTATATTAAGTGTTTGCGTGGGGGATGGAAATAATGATGGATTTTCTGAAATATATGCAGTTGGATTCGATGGATTTATTTATAAGTTTGAATGTAACCGTAATTCCTGGCAGAAAGAAATTATTGGTTTTACCAATAGCTCTTTAAGAGGAATTGAAGTGGGGGATGTAGATAATGATGGATTTAATGAAATTATAGTTTCTTCTCTTAATTCCAAAATTTACATGTATAAATTATATTAATTATTAAAAGGGGGTCCCCCTCAGGGGGTACTCCCCCTTTTAATTTCTATTTTACTACCCTCTCTGTCCGCACCGGCAATGTTTGAGGATAAGTGGCCAGGGTAGCTATTTCTGTGGAAATGTAATTTACTCTTTCCTCCGGAGAAGGATGTGCTCCGTAATGGTCTCCCACTCCTTCATTTAATTTTCCAATGATATTGATCAATTCATAGGGATTGTAGCCAGTTTTAGTCATCAGATGTACTGCATAGATATCTGCAGCTTTTTCCTGATCCTGATTGTAGGCATTTTCCCATAATCCCATCATCCCATCTACGATGGTGGAAAATATTTCATCGGTAGAAGTATTGATGATCTCGTCAACAAACCAATCGGGAAGTTTGTCCAGAGCTTCCTGCGCTTTCTGCTTTGCTGCTGGTCCGCCGTATTCCTCAGCCAGTTTAATCAGAGAAATCAATCTTTGCTTGGAATCAATTGAATTTACTGCATCTTTGTGAATAACATGACCGATCTCATGAGCAAGTATGGCTGCAATTTGATCTTCATTTTCACAAGCTTCTATCATCCCGGTGGTAATAAAGATGAAACCTCCGGGGGTGGCAATGGCGTTTTTATTAGATCCTTCCACCACAATAAAAATAAATCCGGAGAACAAATCATCTCTGTCTGCCTGTGACATCACTGCCAGGGATTGACCGATTTCATTGACGTACATGCTGAGTTGGTCATTTTCAGTGGTTTTATTTTGATATTGGTTGAGTATGTTTGCTGCACAAGTTCTTCCCAGGTAATATTCCTGTTCGGGTGTGTAACCTTCCGCAAATACTTGTAATGCCTCATTGATATCTTGAGCAATTGCTAAATAATCACCTACCGGTCCGGGAATATCCACCGGTATATCCACCCCCACATCAGGCCAGGCGGAAAGTTGAATTACACAGATGAATATAAAAAATGATGTTGATAATAATTT
>LKUE01000345.1 GCA_001412365.1 Desulfuromonas sp. SDB
TAAAGGATTTACAGGATAAGAAAATATATTGATGATGGAAGTTTTTCAATATAAAACCTTCCATCAAATTTTGATTAAAAAGATTTGAGGAGATGCAGAGAATAAGTAATGCCAAGCTGTTCGATAGAAGAGCCATTTACCCACTAATTTTCACGAATCCTCGAAATCAATGAACAATTTACAATTATCAATAAACAATGATTAATAATGCCCGGCTTAACCACTGGGGGAATTAGAATTATAAATGATTGAATCTTTTTATGTTGTTAGGTGGTGGGGGACATCTGTGTTTTGGGGGACTGTGTGTAGGGGGCTGCTGTGTTTACCTGTGGTTACAGTGTTATTAGAAATCAGGAAGAGATTCTTCCTGGACTATTTCTTTGGATATAACCACGGTTACTTTTGATCCGGGGAGAAGACTTTCTCCGGGAGGAGGTTGTTGTTCTAATATGGTAAAGGGGGGAAGGGAACAAATTCTTTCATCGGCAATGGTTATATTCAACTCCATACTGGTTAATAATTCAGATGCCTGGATAATGGTCATATTGGTTAAATCTGGAACTTCCACCGGATGTGAACCCTTGGATACAATAATTATAACATGGTCTCCGGCAGCGGAAACTTCTCCGCCCCGGGGATCAGTGGAAATTATCCTTCCCGGAGATACTGAGTCGGAAAATAACGATTCCACTTCAGGGACAAGACCTTTAGACCTGATCAAGCTGACTGCCCGGTCGGCAGTAAGCCCGTCCACATGAGGAACGTAGAGAACAGTGTCTTGTACTATTTCTTCCTTGGTTAAATTTATCCAGATTTCAATTTGCCCGGAGTGGGCAATATTAATCCCGGGAGGAGGATCCTGTTTGAAAATGGTACTTTCCGGATATTCCTGATTTCCGGGGAAATAATGGATATTGGCAGAAGGCAAAGTATCCAAACCGTATTCTATCAACAAAGATGAAGCCTGCTCTAAACTCAGCCCAATAAAATCGGGTACGGTTGCCTTTTCCGGATTAAGACCGGAACGGTCAATGAATACATCGGTGAGCACATATCCTGAAGCTAAACCTGAGGTAATGGAAAATAACAACATTGCCACCAGATAACAGAATGTTTTTGCCGGTTTTTTCAATGAATCCTTGATCATCAGGGCAAAGGATAATTTTGCCAATAGCCAAGACCACAGCAGTGAAATCACCATCAACACTAATCCTGAGGTTACTACGAAAATAAAAAGTTGCTTCACTGATGTGGAGGAGTTAAGCATCAGGGAGCTGATAAAGGTCACCGATAATTTTGCAATTACAAAAACAGTTATAAAAGATATAACCAAGCCGGTGGCATAAATTAATATTACCAGAAATAAATTTTCACCGGTTTGTTTTTTTGATTTAGTCATAATATAATAATTTTAATAGAAAATAATAAAATTTCCAGTTAATAGCTGATTTGTTCCGCATAATTTTTCAAAAACAATTTAATCACTTTAGATCTTTCCACCGCATTCATTTCATTGAAGTACTTGTATTGGTAGAGAAATTTGACCTGGTATATGTAAAATCCGGTTTTTTGATCTGAACTTATGTATTGCTGGGGTAGTTGTTGGGTAAACACGAAAGGAAAATTCAATTGATCTAATTTAGCTAATCCCCAGGTTGAATCTGAAGGATAAGGAGATGAATCAGTGTTGAACATATAGGTAACCGTGGTTGGGTTAATACCTTCCTCCAGAAATCTAAATGCTTCCTCTATTTTGTCCTGGTCGCCGTCTTCTCGGTAAATAGCAACATAGAGAATGCTTTCTTCACTGATGAATCTGGAATTGCTCAAAGAATCAATGAGACGATTGAATTCAGGTTCAAAATTATTTAATTGATTTATAAGCCGGTGGTTGAAATTTTTTATTCCTGTGGGAAAATTTATCAATACCAGTTCGGGAATGTTCAAATCTAAAGAATCCGGTCGAAAATACTTTTTCCAGATAAATTGCCGGTTATTCAACAGCACATCTTGATCGGGCTGAGCGCTGAGGTATATATATCCCTGGTAATGGTATTCATCTTCCAGGTAAAAATCACTGGTAGTTGCCAATAAATAATTTACCTGGGGGAACAGGGGGATGGAATCCTGGTAACTGGTATCCACAAAAAGGCATACGTAGTCAACATTCCAACGGCTCCAGTTTTGTCCCAGAATCAGAGAGGTGTTTTCAATATCGGGAAAAGAAGTTGCCACTAATTTTACATGGGGATCCAGTATGTCTACAGTGTCTTTTATTTCAGAGATGAATCGGTCAATTACTTCAATGCGGTGTTTATTATCTTTTAAATATTGGTAACTTAACCACTGTTGGGCTAAATCTGTGGATGGTTCGGGCAGGTTGGTAAAACTGTGCTGGTCGGGAGGAGACATTATAACTGAATGTCCCCGGGGATACGTCTGGTTAGGGTATCTTACGAAATCAAGAACAATGCCATCTAATTGATATTTTGAAATTAATTCTGCAATCACTTGTTTAAGATAATTTCTGGCTTGAGGAATTTCAGGATTAATGTAAATCCCTTCTATCCCCTGCTGGTTTAATCCTTCAATGTCCAGGTATTGGTCATTAACTGTATCCGGATTGAAAAATAACCACTGAGGATGCTGATAGATGATGTGGTCTGCATGATCAGGAAAACTTGAAGAAGACCACACCAGAAATAAATTTACCCAGGCGTAGCTGTTTAAATTCTGGGAACGGTTGATGGAAATGGTTAAATCCAGGGGATCGAAATAATAGTTCTTGGAACAGGGTAAGATTTCCGAGGGATAATAAGCATAACCGCTTCTAACCACTTGAAACATCACCGTATTGATCTGGTGAGAGGGGAATATCAGAGTATCTGCTCTAGCCATGGTCTCAATGTATTCTCCGGGAATCCAGATGGCGTTTATTTTTTGGTTATCTGTCGAAGATAATAAAAACAAACATGTAAAAAAAATTGAAATCATAATTATAAATATTTTAAAAAAAGGGAGCGATGTACACCGCTCCCTCAATTTATTTGACCCATACGGGACTTGAACCCGTACTCTTCGGCTTGAAAGGCCGATGTGTTAACCACTTACACTAATGGGTCGTATTTTTTTGCCACCAGTGGCATTCCATAATTACCACTACCCAATAAATTGAAATTGCGATTATATAAATTATAAATCCGATTGTCCAGTAATTTTTAACCACCGTAGCAAAAATAATGATAAGTGGATTTATGGTTATCCACCAGGATAATTTCGGAGTGTTATGAATTAAGGAAGCAACCTGTGTCAATAGGTAAAAAATCGCTAAAAGAACTATACCGGTTAGATATCGTTTTTGGATTATCTGACCCAGACCGGGCAGGATTGAAGAGCTGAGGGGAGCAACCCATTTTAATTTTTTCATAATTAGTTGATAATATTAAATTTAAAATAATTCAAGGAAAATTAAATAATTTTTACTGAATTAAATTATTTGTACGCCTGGGAATGATTTAATTCAGTACTATTCCTCTACAATACTAACCGGGAAGGAAACTATATTTTCAATATCCCCTAAATAAGGCTGAGCTAATTCTGAGGAATTAAATGATCCGAAGTTTATCTGATAGACCATACCTGCCCCGCTCAACTGTCTGGAAATTCTCAGTTGATATGCAGATGAAATATTGGGGGATAAAAAATCAAAATTATAGTTGTCCAAAATTTCCATGGTGTCGAAAAGATCAGCAATTGAAGGGCATTGGATGGAGATAGCATAAGTGGATTCTGAGGTAAAGTTGTTTTCATCAATGGGAGAACCAGATCCCCCCTGGAAGTTAATTATCATCTGTCCCTGGGGACTGTATATGCCCAGTTCAATATCTCCGGATAATACCGCCACATTATCGTTTGCATACCCCCCCTCAAAATTATCAATACCGCAGGTAATACGGTCTTCATTGGGAGCATCTTCCTGATAATGCCCCAGGCATTTCATAGAACCAATTTCCCAAAGGGCGTATATGCAATTTTGACAGTACTGTACTTTTAAAGCAGAGGGCAGACTACCATTAACTAAGCTGGTTTGCACGGAAACTAAGATTTCATTTCTTAATCCGGTTGAAGAAATTTCTATGAAAAAAACCTTGTTCCCCGAAGAGTAAACCCCGTAGCCGTTAGGATTAACTGTCCACACTGCCGGATCGTCAGTTAATTCAATTTTACTGACTAAATTACCTTCGGGATTCAGGATGAAAGCATAACCGGTTTGATATTTGTAAGGCTTTTGGGCTCCTACTCGGAGAGGAGGAAGGTGATTTCCCGCCAAACAGGCGATATTCCCGTCATCCAGGATGTAGCCATCCCTGCCTGGGAATAATTTAACCGGAGTGAAGATTTGATTTGCTGATTCAGCCTGAGGATTGTATTCAATCAGCATTAAACTGCAGGGCACTGCTGCTGTAGAATTTTCAGTACCCATTAAAAAAGTTAAGGAGAGAGGATCCCAGGAAAGTGACCGGATTTCAGTTCCGGTTATTCCCAGGTGATAGCTGCCCTGGGAATAGTTGAATACCACCGGTCTGTACTGATTGCCTGATTTCAAAGAAAAAACCAGGTGATTATTATTCTGATGCCAAGTTAGAGGAGGAACGATTTCTCCCTCCATTTCATAAGCAGTCCACTGACCACTATTGATATCCAAAAAACCTATGCTGCCGTTCTGGACAAGGGCCAGTACATTGCCATTGGCGGACCATGATCCTGATTTAAAATCACCCGGGGGAGCCCAGGATATTAACAAACTAACCGCAATCAGAACACTTATAAACATCCTCCCCTCCTGTTATTTTATTTGATATTATTTTATACTTTTGTGGCAAAAGTTTCAAGTATTGTGTAATCCTTTTTCTTGTAAGTATCAATATTAAAGGATATAATGTAATTTTTTAAGGAGGAAATTTATGAACAACAATTATAAACTGTTATTTTTAATCATTTTTATAGTTCTATGGATAACCTCTTGCGGTCCCAAACAAACCGAAATTGTGTGGGAAAGCGCATTGGTAGGAACCAGGCTGCCCGACAGTATTAGATATTATTTTGACCTGCAGAAGGATACCATTCAAAAATTATACAAAAACCGTCTTTATGTTGTCCCTGATCTTCAAGGTAATTTTATACTGAAGTTCATGATCAGAAGTGACGGACAGGTGGAAAATATTTTCCTGGATAGCTGTCAGTTAAATGATCCGGTGTTGGAGTCTCAAATAAGACTGGCGGTAAGTAACTGGACTTTTCCCCGTTCACTAGAAGATAGCATTGAAGTATTGGTCCCCATTTATTTACTCCAAGAGGAATAGTGTTTGTTTATAAATCACCTGGCTATTAAAAATTTCAGGAATTATGTTGAAGCAGACATACATTTTGTGGAAGGGCTGAACTTACTTATCGGAAATAACGGCTCAGGTAAAACTAATCTTCTGGAAGCCATTCACTATATTTCCTATGGGAAACCTATACGCATTGCTAAAGAAGCAGATCTGGTGAGGTTTTCTGCTAATGATTTTTTCCTGGAGACGGGTTTTAACCGGCAGGATCTGGATCATCAGATAAGAATATACTACAGCCCGGATCAAAAAAGATATCAGTATGACGGAGTTGAGCTGTCAAAAAAATCTGCATTGATAGGGCAATTGGTAGTAGTGCCTTTTTCTCCTGAGGATGCCGATGTAATCAGAGGTGGAGCAGCCCAGAGAAGAAGAGCGATGGATATTATCTTATGTTCATCCAACCAGCAGTACCTTAAGAATTTGAAATGGTATAATAAAACTCTTAAACAAAGAAATGCTCTGCTCCAGGATTTTCATCAGGGTTACCACCAGGAAAAAGAACTAAAACAGTGGGATAAAATATTAGTTGATTATGGTGATTATTTAATGGAATGCCGAAGAAAGTTTACCCAGGATATAAAGCAGGAAATACTGCAGATTGTGGGAGAATTAAATTTTCCCTATAAACATCTGGATCTTATCTATGATCCCTCAGTACAACCGTCCCTGTTCTCTAAAACACTGGAAAGTAATTTTGAAAAAGATATAAGTTATGGATGGACTACTTCTGGTCCCCACCGGGATGATTTAAAATTTATATTAAACCACAAGCCGGTAGCAAAATTTGCTTCCCGGGGACAGCAGAGATTAATATCGTTGCTATTCAGATTGGCTGAAGTGGAACTTTATTTTAAGCAGGTGTACGAATATCCGGTTATAATTATTGACGAAGCATTTATTGAGTTGGATAATCAATCTGTTGATTTAATTGTGGACAAGCTTTTAAGCTACCCTCAGATAATATTGGCTTCTGCTGATCCTGAGGTCATTAATCACCGAAAAGTCAATAGAAAATTTAAAATTGGACAGGGCAGTGTCGAAAAAATCAAGATCTAGGCAAATTAAATGGATTAATGATATAATATATGATGTTCTGGATGACCTGCTGAAAAAAGCGGGAACTCACCGGGCTGCAGTAATGTGGAATCAATTGGTAGGTGAACAAATAGCCCAGCATACTAACCCGGTAGGGGTTAAACATAAAATATTGATTGTAGAAGTGGTGAATCCAGTATGGAGACAACAGCTGGAATTTTTAAAACAGGAGATATTGGAAAAATTAAATCATAATTTACCTAACCAAAAAAAGATAAAGAAAATTAAATTTATTTTAGCCAGAGATTCTGGAGTTAGGTACTGGGAACCCGATAAGCACTAATAGGTTCTCCCATTGAAAACCTGGATTTTTAAAATTTGGAATTAATCAGTTAGGAGGATTATTTTAATGGAAAATTCGAATAAGTACGATGCCAGTAAGATTCAAATACTCAAAGGGATTGAGGCAGTTAGAAGAAGACCAGCCATGTACATCGGAGATACCGGGGCTGCTGGTTTACACCATCTTCTGCAGGAAGTTGTAGATAATTCCATTGATGAATTTATGGCTGGTTATGGAGATAAAATTATGGTCACTCTGCATCCTGATGATTCCGTTTCAGTTGAAGATTATGCCCGGGGGATACCTGTGGACACTCATCAGCAGGTGGGCATTCCTGCCCTCCAGGTAGTTTTAACTACTCTGCATGCTGGAGGTAAATTTGACCGTAAAGCCTACAGTGTTTCCGGAGGATTACATGGAGTAGGTTTAAGTGTGGTTAATGCCCTTAGTGAGTGGTTAGTTATAAAGGTGAAAAATGAAGGCAAGCTGTACTCCCAGAAATATCAGCGGGGAGCTCCGGTAAATGATCTTGAAGTAATCAAAGATAAAGTTAAAGGTTCTGGTACCTTAATTCATTTTAAACCGGATACGGAGATTTTTGAATCTGTTAGTATGTCTACCGACCGGATTATCGGAAGGTTAAGGGAATTAGCCTATCTTAATGCAAATTTGCAGATAGACCTGGTGGATGAAAGAGATGTGGAAAAATCTTGTTCTTTTTGTTATTCCGGAGGGATCAAGGATTTTGTTAAATACCTGGATAGAGCTAAACATGCCCTCCATCAAAGTCTTTATTTTGACACGGTATTAGATGAAGTTACCATTGAAATTGCCTTTGAGTACAATGATTCCTACCATGAAACTGTATTCTCCTTTGCTAATAATATTCATACTAAAGAAGGAGGAACCCACTTGGCGGGATTCAGACAGGCTTTGACCAGAACTATTAATGATTATGCCAAGAAAGAAAACATGTTCAAGAATATCAAGGGTTTGGATAATCTAACCGGTGAAGATATTCGGGAAGGTTTGACTGCAGTTATTTCGGTAAAGGTTCCCCAGCCCCAATTCGAAGGTCAAACTAAAACTAAACTGGGGAATAGTGAGGTTAAGGGAATAATTGCCTCATTTTTCGGGGAAGTACTGTCCAGGTATTTAGAGGAAAATCCCAATGTAGCTTCTACCATAATCAACAAGGTCATTGATGGAGCCAGGGGCAGACTGGCGGCGCGGAAAGCAAGAGAATTAGTACGCAGAAAGGGAGCATTATTTTCAGATACCTTGCCGGGAAAACTGGCTGATTGTTCGGAAAGAGATCCTCAAAAAACAGAATTATTTTTAGTGGAGGGAGATTCCGCTGGTGGTTCCGCCAAACAGGGGAGAGACCGCCATTTCCAGGCAATTTTGCCATTACGGGGAAAAATATTAAATGTGGAAAAAAAGACCCGTTTGGACAAAGTGCTCACCAATGATGCCATTAAAACTGTAATTTCTGCTTTAGGCACAGGTATTGGAATTGATGAATTTGATATTTCCAAACTGAGATATCATAAGGTAATAATTATGACTGATGCTGATGTGGATGGGGCTCATATCCGCACTTTAATATTAACTTTCTTTTTCCGTTATGCCCGGGAGTTAATTGAACAGGGAAATTTATACATTGCCCAGCCTCCCCTCTATGGAATTAGAGTGAAGGGAGGAAAAAAAATTCATTATGTTTATTCAGAAAATGAACTTAAAAAGTTTCAATCTAAACATCAGGACGTAACTCATATTCAAAGGTACAAAGGATTAGGAGAAATGAATCCTGACCAGTTATGGATTACCACTATGGATCCGGACAACCGTATGTTAAAGCAGGTTACCATTGATGTAGCTGAAAAAGCGGAGGAGTTATTTTCAATTTTGATGGGCAGTGAGGTTGAACCGCGGAGAGAGTTTATTGAAAACAATGCCCTAAAGGTTAAAAATCTTGATATTTAGGAGGAAATCAAAATATGCCGGATAGATCTGATTCTATTAGCATTGAACAGGAAATTCAGAATGCTTATTTAGATTACGCCATGAGTGTGATAATTGGAAGAGCATTACCTCATGTCAGAGACGGTTTAAAGCCAGTTCACCGGAGAATTCTTTTTGCGATGAAAGAACTTGGTCTTTTGCATAACCGCCCCTTTAAAAAGTCGGCAACGGTGGTGGGGGAAGTGCTGGGAAAATATCATCCTCACGGGGATATGGCCGTTTACGACACTTTGGTTAGAATGGTTCAGGATTTTTCTCTGAGATATCCCTTGCTGCAGGGACAGGGAAATTTTGGAAGTATTGACGGTGATTCCGCAGCAGCCTACCGTTATACCGAGACCAGGCTGCAGAAGATCGCTTCTGAACTGTTGGCGGATATTGACCAGGATACCGTGGATTTTCAGGATAATTTTGACGGTTCCCATAAGGAGCCGGTAGTATTGCCTTCAAAATTTCCTAATCTGCTGGTAAATGGATCGTCAGGAATTGCAGTAGGCATGGCTACTAATATCCCTCCTCATAATCTAAGTGAAGTGATTGACGGCTGCATTGCCCTCATTGATAATCCCCAGCTCAGCGATAAACAGCTGATAAAGATCATCCCCGGACCAGATTTTCCCACCGGTGGAATAATAATCGGATTAAGTGGAGTGAGGAACTCCTGTTTAAAAGGCAAGGGACGCATCGTGTTGCAGGGTAAGGTTGACATTGAGGAATTAAAAGGGGGCAAAAGTCAGATTATCATTGAGGAGATACCTTATCAGGTTAATAAGTCCATGTTGATAAAGAACATTGCTGATCTGGTGAAAAACAAAAAAATTGAAGGAATTACCGATATCCGGGATGAGTCCGACCGCAGAGGATTAAGGGTGGTTCTGGAAATAAAGAGAGATAGTGAACCTAAGATAATTTTAAATCTGCTGTACAAGCATACTCAGCTGAGAAATAGTTTTAACTCCAATATGATGGCTATTGTCAATAATCGCCCCAAGATGCTGTCGGTGAGGGATATGTTGAATTTGTTTATCCAGCATCGTCAGGAAGTGGTTACCCGGAGAACCAAATATCAGCTAAGTCAAGCGGAGAAAAAGGCACATATACTGGAAGGATTGAAAAAGGCTTTAGATGCTATTGAATTGGTGATCTCCATTATCCGTAAATCCAAAGATACTCCTACTGCCAAACAGAATTTAATGGCTAAGCTGGAGTTAACTGAAATTCAAGCTCAGGCTATTTTAGATATGAAGCTGGCAAAATTGACTTCTTTGGAAACCAAGAAAATTGATGAGGAATATATTGAATTAATCAAGGAAATTGCCCGGTTGAAATCTATTATTGAATCCCCTCAATTATTGTTTGGAGTAATTAAAGATGAGTTAAAGGAAATTAAGAGTAATTACGGAGATAAGAGAAGGACCAGGATTCAGAAAAGTGAAGTGGAAGAACTTAAGTTAGAGGATTTAATTAAAGAAGAAGAAGTGGTTATTACTCTGACTAACCGGGGATACATTAAAAGATTAAGCAGCAGCACTTATAAAGAACAGGGAAGGGGAGGAAAAGGAGTAATCGGGTCAAGGTCCTACAGCGAGGATTATGTCAGTTCCCTGAGTATTGCCACCACCCATGATTACCTGTTGTGCTTTACTGACCGGGGCCAGCTGCATTGGTTAAGAGTATACAATATTCCCGAAGCAGCCCGGGATGCCCGGGGAAGATCACTTTCCAATTTGCTTAATTTAACCAAGGAAACAGTGAAAGCGGTAATTTCAGTTAAGGAATTCAGTGAAGACCAGTATGTATTCATGGCTACCAAGAAGGGGATTGTAAAAAAATGTTCCCTGGCTGAATTTTCCCGCCCCAAGAAGATGAGTATCCGGGCAATTTCCTTAAGCTGGGATGATGAATTGGTGGAAGCTAATTTGACCAATGGAAAGGATGACATAGTCCTGGTTACAACCAACGGAAAAACAATAAGATTTGATGAAGCGGAAGTAAGACAATTTGGCCGGAATGCCCGGGGAGTAATCGGAATCCGGCTGGATGCAGAGGATTTTGTGGTCAGTATGATGAGTTTTGATAAAGAACACTGTCAGGATATATCCATTTTAACTGCTTGCCAGCACGGCTACGGAAAGTTGACCAAGATAACTGAATATCCTACTCAACATCGAGGGGGTAAGGGGGTAATTGGCATCAACACCAGTGAGAGAAACGGACAGGTGGTTATTTCCATACCCACTCAGGATGATGACGGGCTTATCTTGATCAGTCAGGATGGTAAGGTTATTAGATTGGCAATCAGCGATATCCGTAGAATCGGCAGAAATACCCAAGGAGTGAGATTAATGAAGCTGGATAACGGAGATACTTTAGTGGGAGCGGCGATTATATCTAAAAATGAAGAATAAGCTTATCCACTCCCCGGTTAACAGTGTTTTCCAAAAGTGGCGGAAAGTGTTATAATATATTTTTTTACTGTCCATTAATTTTGTAACTATTTAATCCTTAATCTGTACTTGGCTAAAAGGGGGCAGGATGGAAAGAAATATTGATGATTTGATTCAGGATCTGGTAAAGAGGAAAGAACTGGTTTTAGATGTAGATGGGCAGCGAGGTGAAAAGCAGCATAAAAAAGGAAAATTAACTGCCCGGGAGCGCATAGCTCTACTGGTGGATAAGGGAAGCTTTGTGGAAACAGATATGCTCATTCATCACCGGGCTGATAAATTTGGCATGCAGAAACGGGAAATTCCCGGAGAAGGGGTGGTCACCGGATACGGTACCGTCGAGGGAAGGTTAGTTTATGTTTTTTCCCAGGATTTTTCAGTTTTTGGCGGATCATTGGGGGAAATGCATGCTGTTAAGATAACTAAAATTCAGGATTTAGCTTTGAAAACAGGAGCTCCCCTGATTGGCATAAACGATTCAGGAGGAGCCCGGATTCAAGAAGGGGTAAATTCTCTGCATGGGTATGGGCAGATATTTTTCAGAAATACCAGAGCTTCTGGAGTAATCCCTCAGATCAGTGTTATTCTGGGTCCTTGTGCGGGAGGAGCAGTGTACAGTCCGGCGATAACTGATTTTATTTTCCTGGTTGATGAAGTTAGCCATATGTATATTACTGGTCCTAAAGTTATCAAGGCAGTTACTGCGGAAGAAGTCAGCTCAGAGGAGCTGGGGGGAGCAGTCACCCACAATAGCATAAGCGGCAACGGGCATTTTATTGCCCAGTCTGAAATTGAAGTTTTTGAAATGGTTAGAAATTTGTTAAGTTATATTCCCTCCAATAATATTGATGACCCTCCCTATCTGCCTACTGATGATGATATCAACCGTAAAGACATGGAGTTGAGGAGCATTGTGCCCACGGATAATAAGAAATCCTATAATATTAAAGATGTAATTAAAATATTAGTGGATAATGGTATATTTATGGAGGTTCAACCCCTTTATGCCCAGAACATTGTAGTGGGTTTTGCCCGGATCAATGGTTATCCGGTGGGAATAGTTGCCAATCAGCCGGATGTGCTGGCGGGTTGCCTGGATATAAATTCTTCAGATAAAGGGGCAAGATTTATAAGATTTTGCGACAGTTTCAATATCCCTCTGATTTCCCTGGTGGATACTCCTGGTTTCCTCCCCGGTAAATCTCAGGAATTCGGCGGAATTATCCGTCATGGAGCAAAAATTTTATACGCCTTTTCTGAATCCACCGTACCGAAAATCACCGTAACCCTGAGAAAATCATACGGAGGAGCTTCTATTGCCATGTGCAATAAAGATTTAGGGGCAGATTTTGTTTACGCCTGGCCTCAATCTGAAATTGCGGTGATGGGAGCAGAAGGAGCGGTAGATATTATTTTCCGCAGAGATATCGAAGCGGCAGTGGATCCCCTGGATAGAAGACAAAAGCTGATTGATGAGTATCAGCGGACTACTTCTAATCCTTACGAGGCGGCAAAAATGGGCTTAGTGGATATGGTTATTTTCCCCGAAGAAACCAGACCCAGAGTAGCCAGCGCTTTATCTATTCTAATGACTAAGCAGGATTTACTCCCTGCTAAAAAACATGGAAACATGCCATTATGAGGAGGGTCAGATGAGTAAAAAAATCAATGATCAGATGAAAATTATTATAATGGCTGCCCTGTCCGAATATTTTAAAGCGGAAAGAATTTCATTTAAGGTTTTGGACATAAAACCGGTGCATACCAGTGATGTTAATTTATGGGGCATCAACGGTAGAAATCGCAATATGGGTAAACTAAATTATAGAAGTGGGTATAAGAAATGAAAAGATTATATAAGGTGAAACTAGGAGAAAAATTTTACGACGTGGAAGTAGAGGAGATAACTCCTCCTGAGCAGAAAAGAACTTATTCGGGGGTTTACAAATCATTTGACTTATCCCCCATCACTCTGAAGAAAAAGACCGGTATGGCTTCCGGGCAAACCTCTTCATCATCAACCCAGGTTGATGAAAACACCCTAACCTCACCTATGTCCGGATCAATTATCTCCATTGAAGTTAAACTGGGAGATAAAGTTAAAGAAGGCGATCTGTTGTTGAAATTAGAAGCAATGAAGATGGAAACTTCCATAAATGCCCCCAAGGATGGCGAGGTAAAGGAAATAAACTGTAAAATGGGTCAGAGTGTAAGTGCCGGTGATCCTTTGTTAAAATTGGAGTGAACTATGGTAAAGATAACTGAAACTTGTTTTAGGGATGCTCATCAATCATTGATGGCCACTCGGTTTAGAACAGAAGATATGCTACCCATACTGGAAAAAATGGATCAAATGGGATATTGGTCATTTGAAATGTGGGGAGGGGCAACCTTTGATTCTGCCCTGAGATTTCTCAAAGAAAATCCCTGGGACCGGATCAGGGAATTCAAGAAGAGAGTAAAAAACACTCATCTGCAGATGTTGTTAAGAGGTCAGAATTTAGTAGGTTACCGGCATTATTCTGATGATATTCTGGAGAGATTTATTAAAAAAGCTTATGATTTGGGCATTGATGTGTTTAGAATTTTTGATGCTTTAAATGACGTTCGGAATATGCGCAAATCAATTGAAATAGCCAAGCAATGCGGGGCAATTATTCAGGGATGTGTCAACTACACAATCAGTCCGGTTCACACTATGGATAGTTTTGTTAAAGTTGGTCTGGAGCTGAGGGAATTAGGAGTGGATATCATCTGCATTAAAGACATGGCTGGATTGATTTTCCCGGTTACTGCTGCGGAACTGGTATCCCGGTTAAAGGAAGAAGTCAAACTTCCGGTTTGTTTACACAGTCATTGCAGCACGGGGATGGCTCCCACCAGCTACTATGCAGCCGCCCTTTATGATGTAGATCATCTGGATTGTGCCATTTCGCCAATGTCTCAGGGAACTTCTCAGCCCACCACTGAAAGTATTGTGGAAATGCTGAAAGAAACAGACAACCCCACCCAGATTAAAGATGATTACTTTCCTGAATTGATAAGCTATTTCAATCACATCAGAGATGAATATTCCAATTATTGGATCCATCTGGCTGAACGGGTGGACGTGAGGGCTTTGATTTACCAGGTCCCTGGAGGAATGTTCTCCAATTTGGTCAGCCAGTTGGAAAAACAAAGTTCTATGGATAAATTTGATGATGTGCTTTCGGAAATACCCCGGGTGAGGGAGGAGTTAGGCTGGGTGCCCCTGGTTACTCCCACCAGTCAGATTGTGGGAACTCAAGCCACCATGAATGTGTTGATGGGAGAGCGTTACAAGGTAATTATCAAAGAAGTAAAAGATTTATGCCGGGGTTTATATGGACGGACTCCTGCTCCCATTGATGAGAAAATTAAACAGTTGGCAATCGGAGATGAACAGCCTATCCAGGTACGCCCTGCTGATTTGATTTCTCCTGAATATGAAAAATTAAAAAAAGAATTAAAAGATATTACCAGGGAAGAGGAAGATATTCTTTCCTATGCCCTGTTCCCTAAACCGGCTATGGATTACTTTGAATTCAGAAAAGATCCTATTCAGCAGAAACAAAAACAGGAGCAGGATGCCCGGGGTTTTGTGATCCCCCAACAGCACCCCGAGAGAAAATTCATTGTCACCGTGGATGGGGACAGCTATGAAGTGGGAGTAACTGAATCCGGTCAGGTAATTTATGATGCCTATGAGGAGACTTGATCAGCAGTTTTGCTTGGGCTGGGGAAACTTACCCAGCCCAACCGCAATCCGGTTAATGAGATTGCTTATACTTTTTTAGAATTTCCAATACTGCATCAATATCAAAATCAGTATGGTCCCCGTTTATCTGGAAACGGATGGTTTCATCACCTTTGGGCACTACCGGGAAATTCAAACCGGTTCCCAGCACTCCGTTATCCACCAGATATTTGACCAGTTCAGATGTTTTCTGGGTGTCCCTTACCAGCAGGGGCACGATGGGATGGTCGCTGGCGATAATTTCAAAACCTAAATCCACCAGTCCCTGCTCAAACTTTTTAGTTAATTTTCTGAGTTTTTCCAGAATTTGTCTGCCCCGGTCACTGTTCAGAATTTCCAGCACTTTAATTACTGCGGCTGCTTCGGAAACAGTTATGGGATTGGAATAAATGTACATGGGCGCTTTTTCCCGGAGGTAATTGACTACTGTTTCACTGGAAGTAATATATCCGCCGTTAACCCCGTAAGCTTTTCCCAGAGTTCCAATGAGGATATCAACTTTACCTGCATGGGTATACTGTTCAGTGCCCCTTCCGGTTTCCCCAAATGCCCCTACCCCATGGGAGTCATCCACCACCACTATAATATCTTCAGGAAATTCGGAATTGTACTTTTTGGTAATTTCCATAATCTTATCCAGGGGAGCGTAATCGCCCCGCATACTGAATATTCCATCGGTGACCACAACTACCCGTTTGGCTTGACCAACGCATTCCTGGATGACTTTATCTAATTCTTCCATGTTCAGGTGTTTGTATATTTTTTTATCCTGGGGGCGGGAAAGACGGACTGCGTTGATAATACAATTATGGTTTAATTCGTCACTTATTACTATAGTCTGTTTGGTGATCAATGGAGTAAGCACTCCCAGTACGGTGGAATAGGCAGAACTGAATATCATCGCATCTTCCCGACCGTGAAATTCAGCCAGTTTCTTTTCCAAATCCCGGTGGGGTTTGTAGGTACCGCTGATAAATCTTACTGCTCCCGGACCTACTCCGAAAGAAGAAGCGGCATTTTCTTCTGCAGCGGTGACTTCCTCATTGAACTGCATTCCCAGGTAGGAATTGGAGTTCATCCGGATAAATTCTTTGTTCCCGAAACCTTTCAGCAGGAACCGTGGTCCTTTTTCTCCCTGAGGTTTAATTGCTTTTTCCACAATTAATTCTTTTCCCTTAGCGGTGCCTTTTGTCTTCAAATCCTCCAACTCTTGATCCAGTACTTTAACTAGATTACTGATTGCCATGTAAACCTCCCTGAAATTAGTTAATCTGCAGTTTAATCTTTAAATTCTTAAGCATATCTTCAGTCATTGCATCGAGATCGTATTGTGGCTTCCATCCCCATTCCCGGGTAGCACAGCTGTCGTCCATGTTGTTAGGCCAGGAATCGGCAATGGCTTGTCTAACCGGATCGGGTTTATAAGAGATGGTAAACTCGGGGATGAATTTTTTAATGGAAGCGGCAATGTGTTCAGGGGTAATGCTGAAGGCGGTGACATTAAACGCGTTGCGGTGAACTAATTTGTCCGGGTCGGCTTCCATCAGCTCTATGGTGGCATTTAATGCATCGGGCATGTACATCATATCCAGCTGGGTTTCTGGACCCAGGAAGCACTCATATTTCTTCTGCTTAAGTGCTTCATAATAAATCTCCACTGCATAATCAGTAGTTCCTCCGCCGGGGAGGGTTTCATAGGAAATAATACCGGGATAACGAAGTCCCCGGGTATCCAGATTAAATCGAGTCCAGTAATAATCACACAGTAATTCTCCTGCCACCTTGGTAACTCCGTACATGGTATTAGCTCTCTGGATGGTGTCCTGGGGAGTATTATCCTTGGGGGTATTTGGACCAAACGCGGCAATAGAAGAAGGTACGAAAACCGCACAGTTGGATTCACGGGCTGCTTCTAAAATGTAGTACAAGCCGTTCATATTAACATCCCAGGCTAATTGTGGTTTTTTTTCTCCCACTGCGGATAATATTGCCGCCATATGATAAATGGTCCCGATTTCATATTTTTTGATGATATTGGTAACTTCCCCGGGTTTGGTAATTTCAATAAATTCAAAGGGACCGGAGTTTTCCAGCTTTTGTGTAGGTTTAGTATGATGCCCCGCAGCCAGTACCTGATCCCCGCCATATTTTTCTCTCAGCAGCATAGTAAGCTCAGAACCAATTTGTCCCACCGCTCCGGTGACCAGCATTCTTTTCATAATTCCTCCTTCAATTTTCCAGTATTTATTTGGAATTAAAAGTTATTGCCATATTTAAAATTTAAATGATATTGGGAAAAATATATTAAAATAATATTTATTCCAGGTCAATAATCTAAATGAAATAAAATTGCTAACTGATAATTTCAGGATAGCTTAATTGAGCTGAACCTTATCCGCTGCCAGAGGTAAAATCAGCGAGGGGATTGAAGGCTGTCCAGCAGGTTTAATTCATAGTGGTAGCGGTCAGTGTTTCCCTGAATTTTGTAAATCTCTGCCAGCGCTTGGTGGGAGGGGATGAATGAGGGATTAACTTGAACAGCTGAATTAAAGTAATGCTGAGCTTGGACTAAATTGTTCTGGTGCAGAAAAATCATTCCCAAATTGTGCAGACTCTGAACGCTGCGGGGATTCCGCTGCAGAGCATCTTTGAAATAATCTCGTGCTTTATTGAAATCGCCCTGCTCAATGTAAATTACCCCTAGATTGTAGTAAGCTTGGTAATTATGGGGATCTTCTTGAATCGCTTTTCTAAGATAGATGATTGCTCGGGGTAAATTATTTTGGTTCTGGAATACTCTGGCTAGCCCTACCAGAGCATGATAATTCTGGGATTCTACTTCTAACAGCTTTGCATATATCTCCCCGGCTTGATCCAAAGAATCCAATTGTTCGTATTTTACCCCTAGATTTAAATAAGCTTCACTGTATCTTGGATTCAATTGGACAGCTCTTTTCCACATTTGCACTGCTTCCCGGTTATTTCCCTGGGCTGAGTAAATCACTGCGATGTTATTATAGGTTCTGGATTCATTTGGATTAATTTGCATTTCCTGCTGATAGTGGTGTAAAGCCTGCTGGTATTTTCCCTGGTAGTAGTAAGTTAATCCGATATTGAGATGGGCTCGTTGATATCGGGGTGAATGGGATAAACTGGTCTGAAATTCTTCTCTGGCTTGATCATATTCATTTTGCTGGAGATAGATCAATCCCCGGTTGAAGTGTTCCATTGCCTGGGGATTAGAAGAATAGTTGAAAATCTGTAAATTTAATCCCACCGTGCACAGTAATAATCCCCCCCCAGCGATGGATAATTTTAAAAATTTCCTGCCCTTAAACAAATGATAAAAACGGTACAGGCAATAAGCTCCCAGTATGCACAAAAAAGGTATCAGGGGAACCCTGTATCTGCTGCATACAAAGAAAATTATTATGGACAGGCTGTAGGCAATTATCAACAAAATTAAAACACTAACTATATTTGACCGCTTTTTAAAAGACATAATCATGCCCACCAGAGCCAGGGGAATTAAAATTCCTGATGGAAAGAAAAAACCCAGGGGAGGGAAAAGATTAATTTTAAATAACAGGATTTGCAGGAGGGGGGAATGTTTGCTGAACAGGTAAATATCCTGGTTATTGCCGATTTCATAACCGTGAAAAAAGTACCAGGTTTTT
>LKUE01000346.1 GCA_001412365.1 Desulfuromonas sp. SDB
GATTCGTGTAAATTCGTGGTAAAACATTCCGGAGTGCTGGGCAGTCATATTGTGAATCAGCCTTAACCGCCATTACTGTATTAAATAAATATATTGACAAATTGATAATCAAGTAATATACTCCATAAAAGTTAAACTATTTCGGAATAACATGAAAATATATCAAAGATTTCTCGACCTAAAACTCCCCCCTCATCAATCCGCATTTCTCTGGGGAGCCAGAAAAACCGGGAAAACCACTTATTTAAAACAAAAATTTCCAAAAAGTATTTACTATGACTTGCTAAAAACCGATCTATACTTTGATCTTCTAAAAAGACCTTCTCTTCTCCGGGAACAATTATCGGCAGAAGATAGTGATCTTTTAAAACAGCCAATAATAATAGACGAAGTGCAAAAAATTCCTCAGTTACTGGATGAAATCCACTGGTTAATTGAAAATAAAAATCTTAGTTTTATTCTCTGCGGATCAAGCGCCAGAAAAATAATAAGAAACAAGGCAAATCTACTAGGGGGCAGAGCCTGGCGATACAATATGCTTCCTCTAACCTCAGTAGAAATAAATGAATATAAAATTTTAAAAATCTTAAATCATGGATTAATTCCTTCTCATTACAACGATGAAAATTATCCGAAATCATTAAAATCTTATGTATATGACTACCTTAAACAGGAAGTATTCAATGAAGGATTAACCAGAAATATCCCCGCGTTTTCCAGATTCTTCGACTCACTGGGATATTCTCATGGAGAACTTATAAATTATTCAAATATAGCAAGAGATTGCGGGATTGATTCCAAGACAGTTAAAGAATATTTCCAGATTTTATCAGATACCCTTCTGGGTTATTTTCTGCTGCCCTATCAAAAGAAGGCAAACCGGCAGATCATAACTGCCACCCCGAAATTTTATTTATTTGACCTGGGAGTGGCGGGTATTTTAACAAACCGGCAAATAACCGATACAAAAGGTATTTCATATGGAAAAGCTTTTGAACATTTTATATTCATGGAACTTCATGCTTATAAGACCTATCTGGAAAAAAACTGGGATATAAAATTCTGGAGGACTAAATCACATCAGGAGGTGGATTTCATACTGGGCGAAGCTGAAATAGCCATAGAGGTGAAAAGTTCAGCAAATATAAAATCCAGGGACACCAAATCATTAAGAGCTTTTTCAGAAGAACATAAACCCCGAAAACAATTCATCATCTGTAATGAAAATAAACCTAGAATAGTAAACGATATCAATATAACTCCCTGGAATATATTTCTTGAAAAACTCTGGTCCGATAAAATTATATCTTAGAAGATTTTTCTCTGCACCAAACAATCTTTAAACCAGCCTTTGTCTGGCAAATTAGTGAATAATTATTCCCAAGCGGTGGTGCAGGGATTAGTGTAAATTAGTGGTAAAATATTCC
>LKUE01000347.1 GCA_001412365.1 Desulfuromonas sp. SDB
ATAATTGTTTAGCCGTGGTCCAAAAAATGGCCACAAATTATAGGAGGTAGCCCCATGAAAATTATGCGAGAGTACAATCTAAAAGGCAAGGATTAACATGATGCCCACCTCCCCGTAAAGAGGATAGGATCAATAGGATAGATAAAAGATGCATATATACTTATGACCATAGATGAAGTGCCAAAAGAACATAAGATCAAAAAAATTTCATTAAAAGTTTGAAACGAAAACTTCTTCTTAAAAAAATTACCACACTAGGTTGTATATTACTTAGGCATGGGAAAAAACATGATCTTTATTTAAATCCTGCGACTGGAAAAAAGCAACCTGTTCCCCGACATAATGAAATAGATGAGTAGCCTGCTAAGCATATCTTAAAAGAATTATCTTAATTTTCTATTACTAATTTTAGCAACTATTCAATTATTTCCAGTTTGAAGGTTAATCGGGAAGAAATAAAATCAACATTAATAAAGTAAATACCAGAAGATGCTTGATTATCTAATAGGTTTGATGGTGACCAATAATGGCTACCTGCGGTATAAGTTTCCCGTATAGAAGCAATAGTTCTTCCGGATAGGTCAGTGATGGTAAATTTTACATTCTGTGGTACTGGTATATCAAACTTCACTTGAGGAATATCTCCCACCGAATTGATTAAAAAGCAGCTTATCTGATTAGGGTGGATTTGAGGTTGTTCAGCAATAGCGGAAGGATGACAGTGAGTTACCGCATCCAGGTCGTAACCGGGTGTAGTTCCGGAAGTTGAACTGTAATCATCCACTATTTTCACATATCTGGCTGACTGTAGACCTGTTGAGGACAAATCAAAACTGTCTGTTCCCACTGCGGTTCCCAACAGCTGCCAACCCTGATTAAACTCAGGGGAATTGCCTGCATAAACCTCACAATTTTCAACAATTCCGTCATTTCCTTCATGTATTACTATATCATAGCCGGTTTGATCAGTGACCTGATTGCCCTCTCCGAAGTCCAATATTACAAATCCCTGGCGGTTAAGGGACATGAACACTCCGTCCACCGGTCCCAGGGCATCATAGGCATAGGTGCTGTTGATGAAGTTACTGTATTCCTGACGTGCTGCCAGTAATCTTATCGCAAAATAATCTGATCCCGGTGCAAGTTCAAAGTCAAGTCTAACTGAAGTATCTGCATAAATCTGTACGGACTTAGTTTGACTGAGATAGCCAGGGACATAGGCGGTAACTGAGTAAGTCCCCGGAGCTAAAATTTTGTGATATTCACCGGTAGCATTTCGGGAATTGGTTATCCAGCGGGGATCGTTTCCCTGTTTAAAAAATAAAACTCCCTCCAGGGGTGAACCATTTAAGCTGTCGGTTAAATATCCCTGGATGCCGTAACCGGCTAATTTGGCTACGTAGATCATCGCTCCCCGATTCTTAAGACACTCCGGATCAGGATCAGTGGGCTGTTGTGATTCAATAGTTACATCCAGTGTTCCAAATAAGCCGTAGGTGGCATCCTGGCAGGAGCCGCTCACTTGGTACCAGCTGTAGCCATTGATGGTATCGTAACCGGTAGAATCAGCGTAAGGAACTGAAAACATAACTACTTCTTCATAGTAATCGGGAACCTGGTAAGTGGAGTAATCCCACAGGTAGTTGACATAGCTGGAAACAGAATGGTAATCCAGAGAGATGGTGTAGCCGTATTTACAGTAATCATCTCTCATTACTCTGCTTTCCGGTTGGGAAAAGGGAATAGAAGCTCCACTGTGCTGGAACCATTGAAATCCGTAATCTCTGTTCACATCTATGCCGTTTGCATTGTATCTTGATCCGGCATAAAACCCGTCCGGATTGACTACCGGAATGATGAAGATTTCTCTATTATCCACCAAGGAAGTAACTTCAGGCAGAGTCCCGTAGTTATCCAGAAGATACCTCATGAAGTACAGATTTATCTCTGTGGCAATATTTTCGTCTCCGTGGTGACATCCGTTGAACTGAATTTTGCCTTCC
Organism: Desulfuromonas sp. SDB; assembly: GCA_001412365.1. Lineage (GTDB taxonomy): Bacteria > SDB-A > SDB-A > SDB-A > SDB-A > SDB-A. Next base: position 2,004 of record LKUE01000347.1, read on the forward strand.
AGTTCATCATCAACGACATTGTCGCTGATTTTTATGCTGATTATGGGGCGGTTCTGCACTGACCAGCCGATGGTATCACACCTGGCGATGGCGGGATAGTTAGTTATGTATGTATTCACTTCGCTTAGAACCTGGCTCCAGGTATGGTAGTAGCCGTAATCAACCGGATCATTGATCAGGTGACGATCGTAGACTACGGGGATACTTAATGATCTGATCTGATCAACAAACTGCCGGTCAGCATAAATTTCAATATAATCTTCATATACTCTGATAACATCTATATTTTCAATATTTTCTATCTGTTGAATTATTGATCTTTCTGCAGTGGGCACTTTCCAAACATCCCATTGTCGGTAAATACTGAAATCGGAATCACTGAAATTGTCCTGGGCAAAGATAGAATTAGTTGATAACAATAAAATTAATCCGGTATATAATAAAAAATTCATTATTCCTCCTGAAAAATACTATGAAAAATTAATAGGTTATTTTATATTATTTATCAGATTAGTAAAAGCAAGAATGAGGTAAAAATGAACAAGATTAAAATTATATCTGGTGATATTACCAAACTGGATGTAGACGCTATTGTCAATGCCGCCAACCGAAGTTTATTGGGAGGAGGGGGAGTTGACGGGGCAATTCACCGGGCAGCAGGTCCAGAACTTCTGGATTACTGCCGTAGTTTAGGGGGATGTGAGACCGGAGAGGCAAAAATAACCCCTGGCTTTAATTTACCCGCTAAATGGGTAATTCATACGGTGGGTCCAGTGTGGAGGGGGGGGGATAACCGGGAAGCGGAGCTTTTACAAAGCTGTTATAGTAACAGTATGAATATCGCCCATGAAAAATCAATAAAGTCAATTGCCTTTCCCGCTATAAGCACAGGGGTTTACGGTTATCCTAAACCGCAGGCAGCGGAGATAGCGGTTAATACGGTATTGAAATTTTTAAAAGATCATCAACTGCCCCAACAGGTTATCTTCACTTGTTTTTCACCGGAAGACCTTGAAATATACAATCAGGTTTATAAAAAATACAGTTAATGAATTCTCCTCAAAGTATTGCCAGCTTAATATACCGGAAACTTGACCAGCTGGGGAAGCTTCATTACCGGAAGTTAACTGATATTTTAAAAAAAGAGATCCCCGGCATTGATGAACAGAGGGTTAATGCAACCTGCAGCGGAGATCAAAGGTTTGAAAGTGACAATCGAGGGCACTGGTGGATAATCGGTAGAACGGAAAGGGAGATTGAACTCAATGAAAAAATATTAGAGTTAATAAAATCTGATTCTAAGCCCCTGTACACTCCTCAGATAAACTGCCAACTATACCAGAACAATTTGCTTAAATTAGATGAAGAATCCCTGCCTCGGAGAATCTTAATGGGAAATAATTTTGTAAGATGGGGAACCAGCGATTACTGGAGTGATCAGAATATAAATCTTCCCACTTCCAATATCAGTAATTTTTACCGGGAGCAGATAAAAAATTTCTTTACCCGCTACCGTCAGCCTTTAACCAGAAAATCGTTGGCGGATACAATAACTTCTCTTGCCGGAATCTACATTCGACCGGAAAGCGGATTTAATGCGGAAATTTCTAAATTGATCAAGGAAAAATATCTTAAAAATTTAGGGCATTCAGTGATCGCCACTATGGAATCTTCATTTCACCTAACCAGTTTTAAATTAAAAGAAATGCTTTATACCATTCTTCAAAGGTACAAGTATCCTATGAATTTAAATGAGATCAAGAACAAGATAGCTGAAGATTTCAACCATGATATCCCTGAAACCAGCATTTCCTCTGCACTGGTTGAAGATACCAGGTTTGTCCATCATAAAAATCATTACTGGACGATAAGAGGATTTAATCCTCCCCAGTCGGAGTCAAAAAACGTCTACAAATCAGGAAAAAAAATAAATTCCAATAAAATTTCCGTGAGTAGTTTAAAAAAGGGGGTGCTTCCGGTTGATCCTGAAATTTCTAAAATATTTCCGTCCTACCAGTCTCAGGTGATATTTAAGACTGAAGCCAAAACCCATTTAGTAAATTACAATTTTGAAAACAGGACTTTGGAAAATCTGAACAATATTTATGAGGAGTTAGAGATTAAGGTTGGAGATATACTGCAAATCAAGTTATCCGACATAAACTTAAAAGTTTACCAAATTCAAAAAATCACTACTCAAGATCCATCTTATCGAAACTCACCTAAAAGTAAATTGCTGATTCCAGGAATTTCCAATCATGATTTAATTTATAACTTCAAAGATATCGTTTCCAATTTCACCGCTCCCGATCAATGCGGTAAAATTTTACTTCCTCTAAAATCACTGGACTTAACCAGTGATTTGTCCGTACTGCTGTTCCACGGAAATAGAAATATCAGCTGGCAGAGCAAAGATGATTTATCAGCTACCTGGGTGAAACAGCTGAAAAATTCTAAAAAGTCAAAGCTGAAAATTTCCCGGTTTTCCAGAACCTGGTGGAGAAATGAACTGTCATTTCTGCAGAAAAAACTTTCCCCATTGTACCAGATGGATGAAAAATGTCTTAATTGCAACCACCCACTGCATTTTTTAGATCACATTTGGGGTACCTTATCCTACAGAGTTATTTGTTCAAATAATAATTGCCGTAATTCTTCTTTACGCAATGCCCAGAAGATCAGAATGGACATCCAGGAACAGCAAAGATTCAATGAAAGAATAAATGAACAAATGGTCAATCTTTTATACCGTAAAGATTTATTTAATCAAAACTTTGAACAAAAATTTATCAGATCTTTCATATCCCCTTATTGTCTTCTAGGATTGGATTTGTTAATAAAATCAATTGATAAAGTTAATCAAAAAGAATACCGAACCTTTCTTTACCTAACCTGGATGGAATTATTGCTGGACTGCTTAAATAATGATATTATGATAGATAAGAATATTTTAATTAATTATGACTTGAAGTTAAAAAATTTAACAAAATTTCTATTGGAATTTACATACAGGGATTTTACATTATCATCATCACCGGATTTTGAAGTCAGTTATTATCCCAGTTCAACCGAGTTAATAAAACAAAAAATAATCCAGAACATAGTAAATTCATTTTCTGGATTCAGTGAAGCTGGTGAACAGGATGATAAAAATCAATATAGCTTAAAATCTTCAGGAAAGTATTTTTTGATCACCAAGCGCAATATTTTAGATCCTGATCATCATGAAATAACTGATAAGTTCAAACAGCAGCAGCTGGTATTAATTAAAAAATATACTGCGATAATGGATAATTCAGATGTTCTGGTTTTTGAAAAACAGTAATGCCGGAGATGGGAGTCGAACCCATACAGAGCAAGCTCCGCTGGATTTTGAGTCCAGTGCGTCTACCAGTTTCGCCACTCCGGCAATTAGAACAAGATATTATCTTTAATGAATTTTTATGTCAAGAATAAACAAAACCTATTATTTGGATTTTACCGGCTGCTATCGGGCTCATGTGGATGCGGAGTTAATCTGCGCTGAACTTGATCAAGCCGGATATAAACCACTTAACTCACCGGAGAATGCTGATTATATAGTTTTTTTAGGATGTTCATTTATCGAACTGGCAAGAGAGGAGAGCATACAGAGAATTTTAGAATTATCCACCATAAAAAATGACCAGGCAGTTCTTATCGCGGGAGGGTGCCTGTTCAGGCGGCATCAAAAAGAATTAAAAAAATATCTTACCGAAGTTGATCTCTGGGTCAACGGTTCAAATCCCCAGGATTTCTTAGGCACAATTCAGAAAGGAAGGGAATTATCCCAGCCGCAAATATTCCCCGCAATTTCTGGCAAGAGAAGCTATATTGGATCTCCACATTACGCCTATGTGAAGATATCAGAAGGATGTAGAAACAACTGCAGTTACTGTGCCATTCCCCATATACGGGGCAAACACCGAAGCAGACCGGCAGGAGATATTGTTGATGAAATAATTGAATTACAGAAAGCTGGGGTTAAGGAGGTAATACTTGTAGCTCAGGACAGTACTTCCTACGGTGTGGTTCAAGAAAACAACACTGATTTAATTTCACTGTTAACTCAAATCGAATCAGTTTTAGAAAAAGAAGTTAAATACCGACTGCTTTATTTACATCCTCAGAGATTAAGCACCTCTCTTTTCGAATTTATCGCCGGTTCCGATAAAATTTTGAAAATGCTGGAAATTCCCATTCAGCATGTGTCCGACAGGATTCTGACTAAAATGAATAGAAATTATAGTGGGGATGATCTGGAAAAATTGTTTTCTCAAATAAAATCTATAATCCCTGAAGCGGGTTTGCGCACAACTTTACTCAGCGGATTTCCGGGGGAAACCAGAGCAGATCATGAAAAACTGACGGAATTTATTAAACAGTTTAAGTTTCAAAGGTTGGGAGTTTTTTCCTACAGCCGGGAGGAGAATACTTCCGCCGGTAGTTTTTCCGGACAAATTTCTGCCCCGGTAAAGAAAAAACGCAAGCTGGAATTAAATGATATCACCGAGCAGATCATGCAGGAGGAGGATAAAAACAGGATAGGCAAAAAAATCCCCGCGATTGTAGATGGTTTTTATTTAAATTATCCTGTAGTCAGAACTGATTGGGATCTTCCCGAAATTGATAAAGTGGTATTAATCCGGGGTTCAGATAAACTGGATAGCGGTCAGTGGATAACTATTAAATTGACCGAGGTGGATGATCATCAAATTTGGGGAGAAGTTGATGAACAGTGATAGCATAAAATTCACCGCAGTAATATCTTTACTGGTACTAGCCGGCTGCAGCAATCCTCAACCGGAGCCTGAAATTATTCATTTGCCTAACATCAACAACGTGTACTTTAAGTTTATATGGTCAAAAAATTTGCCGGGAACTCCCACTTACCCCCTGTTTTTATCTGATTCTGCAATTTTAGTGGGAACTGATGAAGGAACTTTGCATCAGTATTCTCTTACCCGGGGAGAACTGATTAGGGAAATAGGGGGAATGAAAAGACTGACCGGAATTGCCCCGTGTAAAGAGGGCATAGCTGTATTGAGCTATTCCGGTTATCTGGATATACTTGATTATAATTTTAATTGTACTGCCCGGGAAATACTGCCGGGAATTCAGTTTTATCCGCCGGTGGTTGCAGATAATTATTTATGTTGTTATAACATTGAAGGTACTGCTTTTATAGTGGAATCAGAACAGCTGCATATATACTCAGTGAAAACTGAAAATATGTGGGGGACCGGTCGAACCGGGATAATTGCAGAGGGTAATTCAATTTACTCAATATCTGAAAACGGATTATGGAAGATAGATGTAGGAGGTAAAACCATAGATATAAGCTGCCAGTTTGATTCCCTGGAATTGTTGACTGATTTATGGGTTGGACATGAACTGATTGCGGTTTCCAACAGCTGGGGGGAAATTAAGCTGGTAGATAAGCACAATTTTCAAATTCTCTACCACTTTATCACCGGATTGAATTGTCCGGTCAAAACAACTGTACAGGATAATTACCTGTACTACCAATCTAACTGCGGGGAATTGGGCTGCGTGGAGTTGGTTAATTATTCACTGATGTGGAAATATCAGCTTAAGGGCAATTCTTATACAAAGCCGCTGGTAATTGGTGATATTATATTAACTGGAGATGATCAGGGTTACCTGTATAAATTGAACCGATGGTCGGGCATGGAATTGAATTTGAAAAAAATAACTGATCAAAACATAATTGAAATTGTCAGGCATGATAGATATCTGATAATAATGGGGCTTAAAGGAGGATTATATGTCCTGGTGGAGACCTAAAAATATAATATTAATCTTAATGATGGTCAGCATATTGAGTTCTTGTTCAGTATTCAACAGAACTGATTATAACTGGAGTATGTACGGAGGTCATTCAAGCCGTGCCCCCTATGGAGAAGTTAATTTTCCTGATTTTTCAGATTCGGTGATTATTGAACTTAATTTTTCTCCTGCTTATATGATTCCGGCAGACCAGGGAATATTCCTTTGGGATAACCAGGGTAGTTTATACTGGCTGGATTATTTAAACCAGAATCCGGTTTTAGTCAGAGAGGAATCATCACCAGTAAGTGCTGTATTGAAGAAAGATAATACAATATACACTGTGTACGCCAATGGCTTAATTGTCGCTGATGATGCGGAAAAAATGGAAACTGCATGGACCTGGCAGTGCAAAGACAGCATATTTTCCACTCCGGTTATTTACCAGAACATAATGGCAGTTCAATCCCAGCACAATTTATGGTTGATGGAAACCTCCAGCGGAGAAATATTATACACCGATACCAGTGTGAACTCTCAAGGATGTGCAAATTTATCTTTAAACATGGAAGGATCTAAAATTTTCAGCGGAACTAACCGCGGAGAAATATTTTGCCTGGATGTTGACAAACAAGAGATGAATTGGATATTTAAGAGCAACTTTTATTTTCCGGTACGATCAACCCCCTTAATTGTTAAAGATCAAGTTCAGGTGATATTTCCCAACGGGATTTTAACTGTAATTGATAAAGATGAGGGCAGGTTAATTGCTGAATTTCAGATAGAACCGGTTCCTGATTTAAATTATTTTTGCTTTCATAAAGATATAGTTTATCTATCTTCATATCCGGTCAGAAAATACCTGTTGGCTTATTCACTGTCAAAAAACAGTTTATTATGGAAAATCCCGGAAGTAGGGGGAACATTTTTGTTATTTAAAAATAAAATACTGATTCTAAGCAATAATCAACTATGTTCTGTTTCCACCCAGGGGGATCAACTGAACTATTGGAAAATCAGCATTCCCATTTACTGTTTCAGTTATCAATCCAATCAGCTGATCCTGGGGGGAGAGAACAGTTTAATTATTTATAAATAGGAGAATTTATGCCTTATTGGTTAAAAAGCAATTCAGCAGTTATAATCGGCGATGTCAGGTTGAAACCGAAGGTTAATATATGGCCAAATGCAGTGCTAAGAGGGGATCTTAACTACATACAGATTGGAGAACAAACAAATATTCAGGATGGCTGTGTACTCCATGTCACTGAAGAACTTCCCGTAATTATTGGTAAAAATGTCACCATCGGACATAATGCGGTGGTGCATGGGTGTACGGTTGAAGATGATGTTTTAATTGGCATGGGAGCGATAGTTTTAGATGGAAGCCATATCGGGAAGGGATCAATTATCGCTGCCGGATCGGTAGTTTTGGAAAATCAGAATATACCCGAGTATTCATTAATAGCAGGAGTGCCCGGCAAAATAATAAAGAAATTATCCCCTCAACAAGCAGCTAAATTTGCTGATCATGCTGAAAGTTATTTTGAATTAGCAGATAGAGAACTGGAAAAAGTTCTTATTGACGAGTAATTTAGACAACTGAATCCATTATTTCTTGACATATAAATCCAAAGGAGTATGTTAAAGAAATTGAGAGAAACAATTCATAGCTAAGTTTGTTGATTGAAATATTTTGGAGGTAAAATGTATAAATTGATGATGCAGGGCAATCAAGCCTGTGCACACGGGGCAATTGTAGCAGGATGCCGTTTTTTTGCAGGTTACCCAATTACCCCGTCGTCAGAAATTGCCGAAGAGTTGTCTCTGCTGCTTCCCCTGGTGGGGGGGAGGTTTATTCAAATGGAAGATGAAATTGCATCTATGGCTGCGATTATCGGAGCCAGCCTGACCGGATGCAAAGTCATGACTGCAACTTCCGGTCCTGGATTCAGTCTAAAACAGGAAAATATCGGTTATGCCTGCGAAGCTGAAATTCCCTGTGTGATTATCAATATACAAAGAGGGGGACCTTCCACCGGCAGTCCCACCATGACCTCTCAGGAAGATTTTATGCAAAGCAGGTGGGGAACCCACGGAGATCATAATATTATTGTTCTCTCTCCTTCCAGTGTTCAGGAAACTTTTGAACTTACCATTACTGCGTTTAATCTGTCGGAAAAGTTCAGAACTCCGGTTATTTTATTAAGTGATGAAATTGTGGGACATATGACTGAAAAGGTAATTTTGCCGGATCCGGATGAAGTGAAAATTTACGACCGGAAAAAACCTGAGGTCTCTCCCCAAGATTATCTTGCCTACCAGTTCACTGAAGATGGCATCCCTCCCATGGCTGATTTCGGAAGCGGATACCGATACCATGTCACCGGATTGATCCATGATCAAACCGGATTTCCCACCAATGACAGTAATGAAATTAAAAAGATTAAAGACCGTTGGATGAAAAAAATGATTAAGGGAGAAAAGGACATAATTTTAACTGAAAGCATCCATACCGATGATATGGATTATCTGATTATTGCCTACGGCTCCTCCGCCCGGTGTGCCAAAAGAGTGGTAAAGATTGCCCGGGAACAGGGAAAAAAATTCGGTTTGTTAAAACTAACTACGCTGTGGCCCTTCCCCGACCAGATAATATCCAGATTAACCGACAAAGTTAAACAGGTGATTGTGCCTGAAATGAATCAAGGTCAGGCAATCAGGGAAGTAAAAAGAGTGGTGGGAGGAAAAATTCCGGTGGTGGGGGTGAATAGATATGATGGAGAAGCAATGAAACCTGAAGATATTCTAACTGTTATAAATAAATTATAAGGGGGAATGATGTCTTTTCGTTACGAAATCCGACTGAGCGGCGCAGGAGGTCAGGGATTAATTTTAATTGGAAAAATATTAGCAGAAGCTGCGGCAATATTTGAGGATTTAAATGCAACTCAAAGTCAATCTTATGGACCGGAAGCCCGGGGAGGAGCCAGCCGAAGTGAAGTAATTATTTCCGATGAGGATATTGACTATCCCAAAGCAGATAATGTGGATTTGCTGCTGGCGATGACCCAGGAAGCCCTGGATAAGTATGGTGATGAGACCAAGGAAAAATCAATAATAATATACGATCAAGATTTAATCACTGCTCCAAAAGAATTAAAGGGTAGGAAATTGTATTCAGCGGAAATAACTAAACTGGCTACTGAACAATTCAATAAAACTATTGTAGGCAATATGATTGCCCTGGGTTTAGTTACAAGTCTTTCTCATATCCTCCATCCGGATTCAGTAAAAAAAGCAATTCAGGCTAGAGTGCCCCGGGGTACTGAACAACTAAATCTCCAGGCTTTTGATCTTGGCTATAAGAGAGGAGAAGAATTACAAGGACTCTAATTTGAGTACTAAATTCACTTATCATCTGTTATCCCCTCTGGACCGGACTAAAGAAGAGATCGGCAAATGGGGCAATCACATGAGTAAATACAGGATGTTCATCGAACAATACTTCGATGACCTGGTGGAATGCCTGGAGGTTAACAATCTTATAGATGAAGTCAATTTAATTCACAATCTTCCCAATATTGATCAGCAGGTTCAGCATGACATGGGCATAATTTCAAGACTGGAAGTTCCGGCTAAAAGCAAACTTAACTACTTAGGGGTTTACTATGCCTTAAAATTAGTTCAAATGAACATCCGGGGTATTGATTTCTTAAGAGCTCAGCTCCAACTGCAGGAACCGTTGAAAGTTTATGAAAAATATATGAGGGAATTAGGTTGGCGGTTTAGGGCAGTTACCGCAGCTTTTCTGGATAATGTTATGAAAATTCACGCTCTGGAACTGGAATTTCCGGATTTTACCCTGGTAAGTGTGGGCACCAGGGCAGACCAAGATGACATTGATGTGGCAATCATCACTGAAACTGATGAAAATGCAGGTCAGATTGACCGCTTGTTCAGCCGGATAAATAAAACCATGACCAAGTTCTCATCTCCTCTCCATTTTCATATCGCTGAAAGTCTGGATAACAACAAATTTTCCTCCACTATTGTGGAGATAAAAGATTTCGTACTTAGAAATATTTCAAATTTTGTAGTCATAACTGAAATCCTCAGTGCAAAAAGAATATTGGGATCTGAAAACACCATGTTTAAATTTGAGCAGGAGGTTATAAATCTTTTCTACCCTCAGTATTCCGAGGACTATAGATACCATGAAGCTTACTTGAGGATAATTTTAGGGGAGACCAATTTATACCTTGCCCGTTCATTGAGCACTGAATTTATCCATCCTAAAAATGACGCTTTGAGAATGGTTAAGGGATTATTGTCGGTGCTGAAAACCAGGTACGGCATCGTCAAGAAAAATGCCTGGTCCATAATTGACCGGTTAAAAGAAGAAGATACCAAGCACTGGGATATCTACACTGCCATTGGTGAAAGCTTGGCTTTTTTTGAAACGGTGAGGTTTCTTTACATGCTCTACGGCATTCAGGAGGAGATGATCGTTTTAAATGTAAAGGAAACCAGGGAAAACCTGAGGAGAGTTGGAGAATTAATGGGAATCGGACCTTACGGAGCGGTATCCTGTATTGATCATTTGTTAATGAAATACTATGAGCATTTAAATCGAATTAAAAAAATTGCTGAAATTTTAATGGATGAATGCAAAGTTTATCTGGGCAGGATAACTGCGTTTAAAAATGTTCTGGTCACCGGCAAGGGGAATATTGCCTTGGAATTTGCCAGACACCTTCAATTCTTCCAAGGGTCACGTTACTGGGAGGATTTATTTAAACTTTTTAACGAAGACCAGGCAAATTTAATTAAAGAGTTCGCCAGAAATTATCTGGAGCTGCCTGACCGCAAAAGAAGATATATTATCCGCACTCTTTTTTCTTCATTGGAGACATCTTTTGATGGGCTATTAAAATTCATCATATATTTAGATGTTGTCCAGGATGAACCGGATTTAATAAGAGTTCATCAAGAGTTCGTGAAAAATTTTTTTTCATATCTAACTTATACTGATAGCAGCATAGAGTTATTTTTAAGATTTTTTAAAAGATTCCCTGTTTTGATGAACAGATTTCTGGTCAAACTGGATAAAAAACAAGTTAACTATATTATTGAAAATGTCCTTCCCGGACAAGATAAAATTAATGTTGAATATACCCAGGCGGTGTATTTGATAAAATGTCTGAAAAGTATCTTAGAAATTTACGGTTACGGAAGCTGGCATTTCCGAAAATATTTCCAGAGAATTTCCGCATCCAATCCTGATTTAATTCAAAACTTAGGTCAAGATGAACAAATCGAAGAGGTTTGTGCAGGCATTTTTGCGGATATATCCAGAACTGCTGACCGAAATAATCAAAAAAAATTGTTAGGACAATTCTACGATCTTGAATTCATCCACACCGGGTTGAAAGCAATGCGGGGAAGACCGTACCAGGAAGTAGCCAATGCTTATATTGGTTTTACCGAGACCTATTTGAGAAGTTTATTTGATGTATGTAAATTAGAAATTGAATCCATTCAGAATAAAACCATAGGGGGGGAAGACCAATTTTTGCTTTGTACGGTGGGCAGCAATGCCAGGGGAAGTTCATATAACGATGATTTAGATCTGGTGGCAATACTTGATTCGGATGATCCTGAATTATTCTACAGTTACAATAAAATATTGTCTAAAATTAGCAGAGAAATTGTTAAAAGAGGTTTAATTCCACAGTTTAGATTTGCCGACTATCTAGGAAATTATGTCACCAGAATTTATGAAATCCAGGAATTGCTTAACAAATATTATCCCAGTGATTTTATTGAAATATCCCAGATTATCGAAGCAAAACCGATCGTCAGTTCGGTGAGAATGATTAAAGTGCTCTACGATACTATCACTAAACCATATATTTTAAATAATTGGAAATACTATGCCCGAAAGATGATAAAGGAAATTACCGCCAGGAAAGAGAATATCCAAGGATTTAAATACGACATAAAGGAATCCCATGGAGGAATCAGGGATATCGAGATGCTGCTGTTAATCTTCAAAGCAAGATATGATATAAAAACATTTTCTTCTATTGATACCCTGACTAAGATAACTGAAATTGACCGGAAAAATTCAGAATATTGGGAAAAACTTTACCAGCCTTTGTGTATGTTTAAAGAACTCCGGCAGTTGATGAGGTTGACAGTGGCCATGGATAATGTCATAAATTTTTCAGAACTATGTCAATCGGTGAGGTTTTTACAATGTGACAACCAAGAACAGAGAAAAAAAGAACTGGAAGAAATGTATCTGGATTATTTAAAAATTTCAAGCAACTGCATAGATAAGATAATTTCAAATCTTGAATCAGAGTTATGAAAGGAGTTGAAGTGAAATCCCCTAAAAAATTCAAGATTACAGTTAACCAACATTACTGTAAAGGATGCAACAACTGTGTTGAATTCTGCCCTAAAAATGTATTGGAATTAAATATTATGTTAAAAGCCTATCCAGTCAGGGAAGATGACTGTATTGGATGTTTAAGGTGCGAATATTACTGCCCCGATTACGCTATAACTGTAACTCCTTTAACCGAAGATGCCCGGAATAAGGAGGAGGTAAATCAATGAAAACTGAAATTGTATTAAAATATCTCCGCCAAGATAAACTACCTCATATCTGGTGCCCCGGCTGTGGGCATGGAATTATTTTAGGTTCTTTACTCAGAGCTATTGACAGTCTGCAATGGGAGAAAGATGATATATCCCTGGTGTCCGGTATTGGATGCTCCAGCCGCACCCCCGGTTATGTTGATTTCAACACCGTTCATACCACCCATGGACGGGCATTAGCTTTTGCCACCGGTATCAAATTTGCCAAGCCAAGGATGAAGGTTATTGCAGTGATGGGGGATGGGGATGCAGTTGCCATCGGGGGAAATCATTTCATTCATGCCGCCAGAAGAAATATTGATATTACTGCGGTGATTTTCAACAACAATATCTACGGGATGACCGGAGGGCAGTATTCTCCCACCACCCCCTCTTATGCCATAGCTTCCACCACTCCTTACGGGAATATTGATCAGCCCTTTGATATTGTCAATTTAGCCCGGGGGGCGGGAGCCGGCTTCGTAGCCAGGAGTTCGGCAATACATGTTCCCGGCTTAGATAAAATTTTCACTCAAGCTTTGGAATACAAGGGTTTTTCAGTAGTAGAAGTACTAAGTTTTTGCCCAATTCAGTATGGCAAGAGAAATAAAATGAAAGCGCCCAAGCTGATGATGGACTGGCTGAAAAAGATTACCATTCCTATCTCTGCTTATGAAAAACTGCCCGATGAGGAAAAGGCAGATAAAGTTCCTGTTGGTGTATTTATCAATATACCCAGGATTTCCTACACTGAAAAGTATGACCAGCATGTTGTGCCGGCAGCAAAGAAAATCCAAGACAGGTATTCCTATCTTAAAAAGTGTCAAAAGGGAGCGCTGTTCGATCTCTGACCTGCCCTGGAATATTAACCACAGATGAACTCAGAAAATACACAGAGAATTTATTATACTGCTGCGCAGG
>LKUE01000348.1 GCA_001412365.1 Desulfuromonas sp. SDB
TTGTACTGTGATTTCTATTTACCATCTTACTGGGATTTTTATTTACCATTTCCAGGTGGGGGGTGTTTGGCACGGAATCGGGCGACAAAATCATTTCGATCATTGACCTTCATCAAGACTGGATTTTCACAGCTGGAGGCCTTCCCAAAAAAAACAACGTGCCTTTCTTCAAGGCTTGGTAGTACATGTGCATAATCAGTGCCCAAATAATTTTCAAGAAAGGCCATGCCCGTGTCATCAAACGTGCGAAAAGCCAATACTGTGTTGCACTGATTTAATATTGTTTTGGTTACATTTGCAGTTCTTTGGGAGATCAAAAGACAGCCTAAGCCATACTTGCGACCTTGCAATATTGCTCTAGCCGTTCCTGCTACGGCATGTTTATCCGAATCGACAGTAAGGTTGTTAAACTCGGGAACTAGCGAATGGGCTTCTTCGAATACAAGACAAACATTTGCTGTATCGCGCATTTTATCTTGGGAGAGTGCTAAGCATGATTCAGTAACCATACGCGTAATCTCAGCTGGTGTGGTTTCCCGGAAAGCTGCTACCTGAGCCCAATCATTTGGACCGGGTCCAATCTTCTTGTTGCGCAGGTCACCAGCCTGAATGGAGGCATTTATTTGGGCTGGATTATAGATTTTAAGCATTGACTCGCAGTTTTCATATAGGAAAGCAGCGAGATCCTCATAAATAGCTGTTTTGAGATTTTCAAAGCTGCCTCCTTTAACCTTTGAATCTTCCACTTTATTACGATCTTTATTAGCAGCGAGTCGAATCTTTTCGAGGCACTTAGCCTCACCTTCAGAATCATAGAAAGGAGCAAGCTCTTGGGCATATTGATTGGTTAAATCAAGGCAGACTACCTTAACACCATCTGCAAACATGCGCTCGATAAGTTCAATAGCGAGGAATGATTTCCCAACACCTAAAATTCCAAGAATTGCAGTGTTGTGAGTAACAAGCTCGTGGATATTCTTTATCCTGATCGGATACTTTGTAGAGGGAAGGCAACCTACTGCTGTCTCGTCTATTTCTTCAAGTGGACCTACGCTTTGAAAAACTGGTGAGTGCATTGCAGGGATCCATTTGACCAGTTTAAAACTTCCTTTATTGGAGTCCCAACGACCTATCTTACGGGCCTCGGCACGAGCGAAACCTCGCGTGTTTCGATGGAAGACTATTTCCTCACGAGTCAGTCCATCAGTAATCTGGTATAAAACTGGAGTCCCTTTGATTGATGCTTCCAAAACTGCACCTTCACTTACAGTGGTTTCTTTTATGACTTCAACGTATAGTTTATTTATAGATGTATTTTCAGCGACCAAACCCGCAAGCTTATCTGCCCTTTGGGCGTATGTTTCTTCGTCCAGAATCCTTTTAAGATCTCCATCGGGTAGAATTCTCGCAGCGCATCCCGGAGGAATGGTCTTTGCAAATAATTCTACCGTATTCTGCGCATGGATAGGGAGCTCAAGCAGCTTTGCCCGCAAAAGCATGCCGGAATCCCTTCCAAAATACCCTAGAACTTGTGAAAGCTGAGGTTTTGTCCCAATATCATTGATCAGAAGATAGTCGCCGAATTTTGAATTCTTAGCGGGTTGGCGTATCAAAACAATGCCTGGCTCATCAAAACCAGCAATCTCTCCAGCAATGCCTGACACCTCCCTACTTTTCCAGATAGCGCTAATTCTTTTTAAGAATACAATGAAGTGAGTTTCTGGACGAAGCAAGACTATAAAGATCAGTACAGATAGTATCGTGAAAACCTGCAATGCATTATCACGATGGTATAAACCAACAGCACTAATAATTACTATACTGAAGAGTATTCTATCGTTCCCGAATTGGTCAGAAAACTCCTTAGCGATTGTACCAACTCGAAGTCCTGCTCCTTCCATCCGAGATCGAAGCAACAAGGCACATGCTGATAAGATTATTACAAGAGTTAAGTAAACCAGAACAGCACCAGCTATGAATGATTCAGCACCTTTAAACGAAGGCCAATCAAACGCTAACCAGCATGCAACGAAGGCTGCAGCGGCTGAGGCAATGTGATTCGCAGGACGCTCGAAGTAAGGTGTAACGAGAAAGCTGCTTAAGAGCAGGCTAAGAACACCAGCTCCAAACCAAAGGCTGTTTTCGTCTCTAGTGGGTACCCAAGAGTTGAATGCTATTCGGTTCGCTACGAAAAGTAGCCCGATATAAATAATGAGGAAGAGGAGTCGCGTCTTGCCGCTTTCAATTGTTTTCATAACCTATTCCTTCAAAAGAAGCCGAACATTTATATTTTACTGTATTATATCTAATACAAAGTGTATTGAACTATTACTTTAATGTCAAGATATATAATGTTAGTAAATTATGATATTAAGTCACATGGGTTGCTTTATGATTAAACTCTCGATTTGATGTTTAGGTTTAACAACAATACACATCTTTAATATCAGAGTTACAGAGAAAACAATGGGGAAAGTGTCTTTTTTCAGAAAATTATTATAGCAGTTAATTCCAAAGGATTTTATTTTATCCCCTTAGCTTCCGATTAATAGCATTTTGATCTTTGCCCAGTGGAGTATCAGATTGAAAGTTAAACGAAGTATTAATGATATTTATAATTATTCTTCGGTATTTAGTAAATACATGGTGTCCCTAATGGCTAATACTCCTCATAATCAGTATTTTCTAGTTCATGCAGTTGTTGAGGTCAATCATTATAAAAGCCGATCCGTCTCTTCTTTGGTGGTGGTTTCGGATTCATAAGCTGTTTGATCGCCTTTGCTAGTACAAGAATCTGTTTGTTATGATCACCCAGCTTTTTTTCCAGTTGGGATATTTTTTGAGCTAGTTCCTTATGCCCGGATACTACTTCGCGAAGCTGAACGAAAGCACGTACGATGAATACGCTAACCTCAATTGCTCTCGGTGAATTCAATACGCTAGCCGCCATTATTGCCCCATGCTCAGTGAATTCATGTGGATTTACATGGGAGAATTTCAGATTTTCGAGGTGGTCACAATTTGTTATCACCTCTTGTTTCTCTTCCTTTGTAAGGCGGAACATGAAATCCGGTGGGAATCGATCAGCATTTCGACGAATAGCTTGATTGAGGGACTTGGTTGTAACTCCGTATGCTTCTGCTAGGTCAGCATCTATGATGATCTTCTCGCCTCGGATTAGCAGAATGCGCTGCTGAATCTGACCTACTCTGACCACTGCTTCTGATTTCTTCATCGCAACCCCTAGTTCAACTGAGGTGGTGGCAATCTGTGACCACCTTGTTATTCAAAATCAAACCTCAACGATCTCTTATGCCGCCCGGGAAGTAACGCAAGCAGGATAATCAAGCCCCGTGTACTGGATCAGCATGAAGAATTTGTTATGTGATATTTCTGTTTTCACTTATAAACTTAAATTTTTGAATAATATTGTCTTCAGATCCATTTATGATTCTTTTAAAACACCAGTTGACCGGAAAAAACATTCTTTTTCATTTTTATAAAAAGGAAAAGAAATTTTTCCAAAAGTGGGATGATTTTTTCTCCAAAATCCAAAGCCTTTTGATCTTTTAAATACTTCTCCTAAATATGCGGCATACATTATTGTTAACCCGTAAAAACCTTTATCGTCTTTTGAGATTAAATATTGTTCATGAATTTTATTCAATATTTCCTCAATCTTTTCAATTGATGATTCAGAATAATCAAGTTCTATTTGGTAGCTTTGTTTTGCTGTAGTAACTGCAACATTTGCTGCATTTTTCATCATGGTATCTGGCTTGTTTATCTTAATGAATTGAATGATGATGAAAATGATAACGGCAAAAAGAAAAAAATTAGAATAAAACCGACCATTTGTTCTTTCTCATAACGCTCCGACTCACGGGTGGCTGCCTTTCGCCATCTCTTGCAGCCGGATGTTATATGTTTGGTTTTATTTAAGAAATAGCCTCAAATATGCTCTTGACATTCAGCTAATTATGAAATAGTATACGTTCAATCCACTTAAGTGGAGGTGGATGGCGATAGCCATCGAGGCCCTTTGGGCCTTTTTTTTACCTAAATGAACTTCTTCCCGAAAATTCTGCCCCCATGTTGATAATATTTCCTTTGAAGGATCTCGATTATTTTCTTACCAAATGGTGGAAGAGGGCGATCGAGCAGATGGTTTTCAGCCAAGATCTCGTTTCGGCTTGGGTGCGCAATAAGATCAGCTAGTTGGAGTCCAGAAATATTATTCGCTTTCGGCTTGACCTTTAGTTGTTTGCTAGTGAAAACAACATGAAATCTCTCAGGATTCATATACTCAGTGCCTTCGTTCCATAGTCTATAAAATGATTTCTTCAACCTCATGTCCTCTTTCCCACCTCTTGATTCTGCCATCACGTCGCCCTTTGTTTCCTTCTGTTCCAAAAAGAATGTAAACCTTTCAAGCAGAAGGGCAAGGCAATAATGATATGGATCATATCTCCATATCTGATAGGTATCTTTGTGCGATTTTTTATCCAGGCAAACCGATATCACAGTGTATTCCCAACTGTTCAAAAAGCTTAATAAATCTGTGTCGAATTTTGATCTTATTTCTGAGTCACGAAGAGTTTTAAATGGACGTTTCGCATTCAGCAGTTCTTTTCTGTGGAAAATGACGGGATTGTCGGGATGAGAATCGAAGTAGTCCGATTTCAACTTCTCCATCTGAGGATGCAAGATACAGCTGACGTAATTCAAGTCTAAAATAACTCCAGTGAGACTCAAAAACCTATGAAGAGGATTCTCCGAGCTAGCAAGGTCAGAATTCCCTACTTCATCAACATACATTCGGTATTTCATTTTCAAATCTCACTTAAAGGGATGGAGACATATAACGATTAAATCAGTGGTTGAAAACATCATGGAACTCTAAAGAATACAAGTGATTCCAGATCACTTTCCGACTTGAAAAAAAGTAGCTGTTTTCAATCCACTGCATTTTTGTGTTAGGTGTAGAATTTTATATTTCAATTAAATTATCCAATACTTCATCATATAAATCATCAACCTTTTTTTGTTCTTCATAAGTAAGTCTAATGGCAGTACCAATTTTGCAATATTCAATAGTGTCGTTTAATCCAAGTTCCTTGTCTTTGAAATATTTTATCCAATGTTGCATAGGTTTATTTTTACCTACTCCCCATTCCCATATTTCTTTCGTGATACCAGAAAAATATTGTGTTATATTTATAAAGAGTTGTTTATCATTTTCTTTGAATTGTATATTACTTACTTTGTTTGTTCCTGTTCCTTTAAATTTTACAAGGGGATTTGAAAGTAACTTTGATGTCAGCAAATGTAACTCCGTCATAGTTTTACCGATTTCAGCTATTTTGTTAAATGTTATTAAATCTTTTGTAAAAGGTATTTTGGGATAATTTATTTTTAAAAGTTCAGGAAATGCTTTACGATAATTATTACTGTATAAAATAGCATAGATATAAAATAATATGCTCTCAGTCAAATTTTCTTCGCTGTAATATTTTTGGAGCATTAGCTCAAATTCAGGTCTGATATTACTTTTTTTACCTGTTCCAAATAAATCGTCATCTTCATCATAAATCCATAGGGGAAACACATAAGATTGACCACCAAGAAAATTTTTATCGACCATATATTTTGAGCAGAAACAATGGTTATATATTTTATCAATATGTCTTTTTTTAAGAACTAATGATATATTTTCACCAAGATATAAATTTTTCATCACCTTTTTTCTATCTCTATCAACAAACAGACTATCATAGTAAATAAATTTATTGTCGAATGGTTTGTGTGAAAAAGGCTTTATTCGTTCTTCCTCAACCTTTTTAAATTTTGACTTAACTTTACGTACATCAAAATCAGATCCATCATCTATTTGAAAAGTCTCTTTTATTAATTCAATCGGTAAAGTTAAACTCATAAATTGGTTGAAACGAGCTTTTAATCCTTTTTCTGTTTTATCTAACACAAAATGATCCCTACCAGAAGTAACACCGCTCGATTTTTGCATAAATATTTCATCAACAGCGATAAACGAATTGTATAATTCTGGATTACTGAAGTTTTTCTTTTCAAAGAAAAAATATGTTTCATCGATAGAAAGTTGTTCCCACTGTGTATTTGAAATACAGTGTTTATCTAAAAAATCATATTTAAAGTCACGTTCACCATACAATTCATGGAAAAACAGTTTCCCATATTTCTTATTCTTTTTATTTCCATTTTTTATTAATAATAAAATCGCAACACCTACTCGTATATCAAATACATTTTGATCATTACTACCTTCGGGTGTTTTTTCATAAAGCTTGCCATGAAGATTGTACACATAAACATTATCAAAAAATTCTAATATCTTTT
>LKUE01000349.1 GCA_001412365.1 Desulfuromonas sp. SDB
AGTTAAGTAATCAAATTATTATTTTTTGGGAAATATTCTGTAGAAATTTATCATATAGATGATCAAACCAAATCATTTTATATAGAACAATATTTCGTTATTTGTGATGCTATATACAAGATATCAAAGATTTTTTTAAGGAGAATTTTAACTGAATTTCAGAAGAGAAGATAAATTTGAAATTTTATATATGTAAAAAGTTCCCTGGATTTTAACTTCGTTTATAGATCAAAAAAAATAATGTATTTAATACTGAAAATTTTAATTGCTCTGAACAATTATATAATTTTCCAATCGGCAGGATGTGATAAAATGATTGTTGTGTTTTTTTTTAGTCAAACTTATTTATTTTTCGACCATGGGTAGAAAATGATATATTTGTTTTTAGCAATTTTATCCAGCACCGGGGTCTCATTAATTTTAAAATATGGAGAGAAGAAGCAATTTAACCGGTACTTAATCACTTCCGCCAATTATTTTATTGCTTTTTCAATAAGTTTAGGATTGAGTTATCCGGTTTTAAAAAATTCCGAATTATGCCGGTTTAAATTAGGTAATTTCATTGATTTATTCAGTAATCTAGGTTGTTCCCTTCCGCTCAATTACCAACAGTCAATCCTCTGGGCATTGATAGTGGGAATATTTGCAGGGATTTTGTACTTTTTGGGATTTATTTCCATCCAAGCAAGTTTAAATGAAAAAGGAGTTGGAATAACCGGGGCTTTTTCAAAGCTGGGAATACTTATTCCCATGATATTATCGTTGATTTTTTGGAAAGAATTTCCAAATTATATCCAGAGTATAGGGATATTGACAGCTATTGCATCAATTTTTGTAATTAATCCGGTTTTAGAAAAGAAGAAGACATTATCTAAGGTTGACTTTACCTTGCTATCAGTATTCATCTTTGTTGGACTAGCTGAATTTAGCAACAAGCTTTTTCAGAAATATGGCGGGGATTATTATAAATCAATCTTCTTGTTTGTGGTTTTCTTTGTCGCCTTTTTTATCAGTATTTTCTTTGCCTGGAAAAACGCAAGAAGTAAATTACAGCTTAAAGCAATTTTCCTGGGTTTGCTGGCTGGCATTCCCAACTTATTTGCTTCTTATTTTTTGATAAAATCATTTGATTATTTCAAAACCACAATTGCTTTTCCCATTTATTGTACCGGCAGCATCTTATTGATGAGCTTAGCCGGCTTTTTTATATACAGGGAAAAGATGAAAACCAGGGAAATTTTTGCAGTAGTTCTGATTGTAATAGGCATAATTTTTATGAACATCAAGTAAATATTAACAACCGCTGCCGGGAAGAAGAAAAAACAATGCCCTGATAACCAAATAAGCTAAGCTGGAGTGATGAGGGAGAGATAAAATTCAGTTTTCAAAACAAAAACAGTGTGATAAAATACATACAAATTAATTGAAATGAAAACAAAATCTGATAATTATATGAAGAAGATAGAAATATTAAGAAGAAGACTTGAAGATATTGAATACGATATTGGCAATATGTACGAATACCTTAATAACAGTTTTCCCAATGAAGATGAAAAAAGCAGAACCTGGACAATTATTGATGACCGTAGAAACGAGGCTAAAAATATTAAATTGGAATTAAAGAATATTTTAAAAGGATTACGAAATAAAAACCCTAAACTGGTTGAACACTGGGTGGAATTACATCAAAAAGCATGTAGCCATGTTCAGGAATGTTATGATAAAACGGTTCAGGAACGAAAAATTGACCGTGAATTAATGTTATTTGTTGTGGATAAGACCATACAGGAATGGGAAGAAGTTCTGGATGGTAAAAAGGATTACGTTCTGTTTAACCGCAGCCTTCATCAATATCACCAAAAGGTTTTAAAAAAACTCTTCGGTTTTTAATTTTATCTACTCGTCAAAATCCCCTGGTTAAAAAAGATGTTGAAAAATTGTAGTTGATATTTATGTTTAATTTTCTAATATTGTTAATTAAAAAAAGGGAAAGGAAAGTTAATGAAAATTTTAGTTATTGGGGGCAGTCGTTTTATTGGTCCCAGGGTGGTAAAAAAGCTCAACCAGCAAAATCATGAAATTGCTGTTTTCAATCGCGGAAAAACCCCGGTTGATTTTCCAGATAATATCTTGCCTATATACGGAGATCGAAATAATTTACTGAATTATGCCAAAACTTTAGTAAAATTTAATCCTGAAGTAGTCATTGATATGATTCCCCTGAACAAGCAGCAGGCAGAACTGGTGAGAGATGTTTTTTCCGGTGTAGTTGAGAAAATTGTGACCATCAGCAGTATGGATGTGTATAAAGCATACGGAGTTTTAACCGGAAGGGAACAGGACTATATCCAAAAAGGCATTCTAGATGAACAATCACCTTTAAGAAGTACTCTTTATCCCTACCGTAACCGTAATACGGATGAAAAAGATATTTATTACAATTACGAAAAGATTCTTACCGAAAATGTTTACCAGCAGTGTTCTGATTTTTTTACTACAGTTTTAAGATTGCCTATGGTCTATGGACCTGGGGATGGGCAGCATCGTTTATATGAATTTATAAAAAGAATGGATGATAATCGTCCGGCAATAATTTTAGATGCCCCTTATGCTGCCTGGAAATGTACCCGGGGTTACGTTGAAGACATTGGTTTTGCCATTAGTTTAGCTGCTGAAGAAAAAACCAGCGCCAATCAGGTTTACAATGTAGGGGAGAACGAATTTTTATCAACCTGCCAATGGATTGAAAAAATAAGTGAAATAACCGGATGGGAAGGAGAAATTATCATTAAACCGTCTAGTTGTCTTCCTCCCCAGTTAGTTGTCAATATGAATTCCCAACAGCATTTAACCGTGAGCAGTTCCAGGATTAGAAATCGCCTGGGATATAAGGAGACCGTATCCTCAGAACAGGCACTGAGTGATACCATTGAGTGGGAAAGAAAAAATCCTCCCCCTGGATTAGATCAGAACAATTTTAATTATGATGTTGAAGATCAGTGGATTGCACAGCAGGGATAAACTGTTTAACTGGTAAAACCAAGAGGAAAAAATGGAAAATTTTGTTAAGACAATAACTGCCGGGTTAAAAGAATTGTTGATATCCAATTCTGAAGTAATTTCAGCTTGGGAAGGGGGCTCTGCCGCCACCGGGTATAAAGATGAACTTTCTGATTTAGATTTAGTGTTGATCTGCAAAGATCAGTCCGTGGATGAAATTTTTAAGCAGATAGAAAAGTTCCTGGACCGGAATTACCGTATAAAAACAACTTTCCAGGTACCCCAACCTGCCTGGCATGGTCATTCCCAGAAATTTTATATATTACACCAATCTCCAGATTTGTTCTATGTGGACCTGTTAATCCAGAAGGAAAGTGCTGGAAACCGGTTTCTGGAACCGGACAGACACGGCAATGCCCAGGTATGGTTTGACAAACAGGGGTTGATAAATCCAGTGTTATCTGATGCTGAGGAAGCAAAAAAGAAGATGGCAAAAATGTTCTGGATAATTGAACAATCTTATGAATTGCTGATAAGAGATGTTAAAAAACAACTGGTCAGAAAAAACTTAATTGACGCCATGGATGAGTATCAAGTACTGGTCTCCCGGAGATTGGTTCCTCTGTTAAATTTCAAGTACCGTCCGGCAAAATATGACTTTGGAATGAGATACACTTATCGGGATTTCCCCCAGAAGATTTGTGAAAAATTGGAGAATCTTTTATTGATTAATAACCTTAACCATTTACAAGAAAAACTGGATTGTACTCAAAAGTGGATAGAAAATCTGATAGATGAGCATAAGCCAAAGTTTTCATGTAATTGAGTAAAATTTATTTGAACTGATATATTTCTATTTGATTAAACTTATTTTTTTTACCATCCGGTTGCCTTCTGCAGTTGCTACAATAAAAAATGTCCCCGGGTGAAGTTGTCTTCCCTGTGAATCTGTGCCCCTCCAGTAAATATTTAAGGGAGAAATTGAGGGTACTCCACTATAAATCACATTAATTCTGCGCCCGCAAATATCAAAAATTGAAATATTTAAGTGTTGGTTAAGGGGACATTCCACTTCTAAGATGAAATTTTGCCCAAAGCTGGATGTACATTCCAAATTAACCCTTAAGGGAAGAGGATACTCCATGGTGATCTCCTCAACCGGGGTTTGTACATTAAAGTAGTTTAAAATCCTGCTCATCACTGTATCCCTTTTGGCAAAACCGGGAACAGTTGAAGATATCCCGTGAAAGCTGTAGCTTGAATAAACCAATTTTCCCCAAGTTTCATTTCTTATCATGGAGATGCTGTCCGAGTGCTGCTGATAATAAAAACAGGGCAGGGCAGTAGAATAAACAGAAATCACGTCTTTTTGTCCCAGAGAAGTGGTAACTATCTGAAGGTTATCAGAAATCGGATCTCCGGGAATTCCCTGTTGATAATGATTGGTGGTTTTTCCAAGAAAGGAAACCCCCATGGTGGTATTGAGAAAACTAGTCCCCTGTAATTCTTCTGCCAAATGGTTTCCGCAGATAAACAAGTTTCCTCCCTGTTGAAGATAATCATCAATTGCTGTTTGATCAGAGGTGGTTAAGGTGCCGTCATCGTCAAGTCCCACTGTCCAAAGTACTGCTTGATAAGGATTTAATAAACCGGCATCTAAATTATTTAAACTATCCCGGTCAATTATTTCATAACCGGTATTTAAGTTGTCCAAGCTGGATATAATACTTAATTCGGAATTTCCATGATCATCATCATCAATTATGAGCAGCGGTTCTCGTCCCACCATAAAGGAAAAGGTGTCTGAAAAAACATGATTGTTCTGGTCGGTACAGAACACCACCATATCCGCCAGGTGTATTTCCGCATTATTTGCCACCGCTACGGTGAAGGGAGATGCATTCACCGAGCTGTCCCCGGCTAAAATGGTGCCGTAACTTTGATTAGATGAAACCACAGTTAAACTGCTGTCCAGGGAAATTAATTCCGCACTCACTGCCAATGCATCTTCAGCCTGAGGATGATTTTTCAAATAAAAATAAAAGTCAACAGATTCCCCCGGATCCATTCTGTGATCGTTATTTCCAGTGGTGTCCATAATTTCATAATCGCATACCTCCAGGTAACAACAAGGAGTGCGCAGGTGAAGGGTGGGATCGCCGATATAGGTCATCCCGTAATGCCAGGATTGTTCACTGTTGGTAAATCCGTTTTGGGCAATATGGTCAAACCATAGATAAAAAGCCTGACCAAATGAGTTTCCCTGACCTAAAGGGTAGTAGTAAGGGGTGAAATCCAGCATACTTCCGGTTTTGGTTGAGCCTATACAATTTAAGCCGGTTGGAGTGCCCATTACATACACCCCCCCCATATAACCTGACTCAATGTACCTTACATTTGAACAGGCGAACATGTTGTAAAACAAACCGGGTGGATAAATTTCTGGTAATTCAGTTGCGTATAAATCAGACCAGGAATTTCCCTGTTCAATTTTGAAACTGTGGAGGTAGGGACTGGAATGGCAGAACAATCCGACGAATTCATAATTATCAACCAGATGATTCCGGTAATTCGCGGGATTGGTGGTGTCAACTTGAGATATTCGAACCACTTCAGAATAAGCCTGATTCATGCTGGCGGCGTAAGATGAAGACCAATACGCCCAGTCATCGTCAACATAGGTCAATCCCCGGTGCACTGATGATAATGAGTCATTCCGGTACATATGAGTTCGGCGAAGGTAATTATTAGTTAATTTTTCTTCATCCCCCAGGGTGGAAAAATAAAGTCTTCCGCACCAGATCTCCGGCTCGATATTCCCCTGGTGACCATCCAGAACTCCGTCCGGTCCGGGGGTCATGCTGTTTCCTGAAACATAGGAAGAGTCATCTGTCCAAATGCCGTCCAGATCCATAAAGTATAAATCACAAGGAAATTCTTCAAAATCTTCCGGGGTTCCTGAAAATTTATCGATCATCTGAAACCAGGATATGGGAACTTCACCGATAAAATAAACTCCCACTAAACCGGAATCAATATAGCTGGCAAGAGTATTCCTAATGCTGTCACAGGCGGGGATTCCCTGAACGGAATTTACCGTAAATAGATTTACTTGATATCCAATTTGTTCAATGTCGCTAATGGTCAAATTTAATGATGGTATTATCTGTGAATAAAGATCGTTTTCCACCATCAGTGTAATTAAACCGTTTTCAAAATACAAATCGGAAGGAGAGTTGTAAATATTCTCAATAACTACTTTTTCCTCGGTATTGTGGTTCTGCACCCACTGCTGGTAACTGGTGGGTGATCCCGGTCCAACCCACCGGGTAACCGGAATGTCCGATATAGTTATCATGGTCATCAATAAAAATGAAATCATGTTATTGCTCCTTTTTAAAAAACAATTATAACTTCTAGTCTCAGTTTGTTCTATAAATTTGTCGGAGAATTTTTGACCAACTGAAAAATAGTATTAATTATTGAGCAGTTGACAAATTATTAGGTAGGGATTATTTAAATATCATATAAATATCAAAATGAAAAAGCGGGAAACAAGATGAAAATGAATTTAACTCCGAATATGGAGGATTACCTGGAATGTATACTGCAATTGAAGTTGTCAAAAAAAATTGTCAGGGTGAGAGATATAAGTAAATGTTTGAGTGTAAATATGTCCAGTGTAACCTCGGCGTTGGAAAACCTGGTTAAAAAAGAACTGGTTTTTCATGAAAGGTATGGTTATGTAGACCTCACCAAACAGGGAGAGCAGTACGCCAGAAAAATTTTACAAAGACATGAAGTGTTGACTAAATTTTTTAACGAAGTTTTGCAAGTTCCCCTGGACATTGCCGAAAATGATGCCTGCCACATAGAGCACTTAATTTCTTCGGTGAGTTTTTCCCGGCTTTTTAAATTAGTCAGTTACCTGACTGAAAATAAACATGAGCAGAAATTGTTCAGGATTGATGATATTGCATCAATCCTGAATAAAAAAGATTAAAAGAAATATCTGAAGCCGATACCTCCATCAACATCAACATCTGTTTCCGGTATTAAATTAACTACCGGTACAACTTCTCCGAAAAATTCCACCGGCACATCATGCATTATATAAGTTAAGCCCAGAGGAATTCTAAATCCGACATTCCCCTCCTCCCCCTTTTTTAGCAACAATCTTCCTCCCACCCCAAGATGAAGAGGAAGTTCTCCGGTTTGTATGTCAAATAATCCGTAGTAATGGAAAACATGATCAATGTGAATATAAAATTTTTCTTCATGAAGGATTGACCAGGCGAAAGCTCCGTTTATGGAGTTATATCTGGACAACCACAGTTTGGCGGTAAACCCGGTAGGCTCTCCCAGTACAATGCCTAAACCAAACCTTTTGTGCTGAGCAAAAAGAGAAGTAGTTAAAACCGCTGCTAAAAGAATTATTAATGAAATCTTTTTCAACAGAGCCTCCTTTTATTAATTATTATATAAAGAAGTATAAGTGAAATTATCCACATCAAACAACCCTTTGTCACTAATTTTTAATCGGGGAACAACAATTAATGCTAAAAAAGATAAAGTCATCAGGGGATTGGTTAAAGTTGAATTAATGCGGTTGGATAATTTCCTGTATTCATAACTTACTCTTTCCGCTGATTCTGCAGACATTAAACCCGCCAGGGGTAAAGGGAGAACTTGTGAGAAAGTTTTGTCCACCAATGCAATTCCACCTTTGCCTTGAATTATTAAATTTACTGCTTTTGCTAATAATTTATCATTAGTTCCTATGGCAATTATATTATGTGAATCATGAGCTATGGAAGATGCTAGCGCTTGAGATTTTAAGTGGAAATTTTTAACTAATCCCAAAGTAATAGGAGCGAAATGGTAACGGTTTATTACTGCTATTTTAATGATATCCCTGGCTAAGTCGGATACAATTTTTCCATTTTCAGTTAACGGTTCCATCAAGGAGAAATCAGTCCATATTTGATCATCTTGTACTTCAATTACTTTAACTTTGCACTGTTTATCTTTTATAATGAAATCTTCAGCTTTTTTTAAAGTAGCGTTGAAATTGTTAACTGTGCAGATTTTAGGATCTTTCCAATGAATAATTTCCCGGTCATATACTTTTATTCCCCGGATATAGGTGGTTAGAATGTTAAAGTTCTTTAAGTTGTCTATTACCACAAAATCAGCGGGATCGCCTTTGTTCAGCAAGCCAACATCTAGCTGGTAGTGCTTTATGGGATTTAAACTAGCAGCTTTCATCAGGTTGAACAAGTTTAATCCTTTTTTTAATCCTCTTTTTATCAGAGAGTTTAGGTGTCCTTTGATTAAGTCATCAGGGTGGAGATCATCGGTGCACAGCATGCACTGCTCAGGATATTTGTCAATAAGAGAGTAAAGATTGTTAAAATTTTTTGCGGCCGATCCTTCTCTTATAGATAATAACATCCCCTTTCTTAATTTTTCTTCTCCTTCGGCTAAGCTTACTGACTCATGATCGGTGGTGATGCCTGCTTTTATATATTTATCTAAATCTCTTCCCCTAAGTCCGGGAGCATGTCCATCTACTGGTTTGTTTAATCTTAGGGCGGCATTAATTTTATATAAAACTTCTTTATCTTTGTTAATCACCCCGGGAACATTCATCATTTCACTTAAAAATTTTACACGACTGTCCCCAAGAAGTTTTTCTGTATCTTCCGGAGAAATTTTTCCACCGGATGTTTCATTGTCGGTTACCGGTACACAGGAGGGGACTCCGAAATAAAATTTAAAAGGAGTCTGCCTGGCATTATCCATCATATAATAAAATCCTTGCACTCCCAGTACATTGCAAATTTCATGGGGATCAGCTAACACGGCAACCGTTCCATGTTTTACCGCAATTTTAGCAAAGTGGGAAGGAACTAACAAAGAACTTTCCAGGTGAACATGAGAATCAATTAAACCAGGGATTAGATAATTATGGAGAGAGTGGTCTAGCTTGGTTATCTTTTCTAGGCGTCCCTGGGCAATCTCAATGCGAGCTGGATAAATCTGTTCGCAGTGAAGGTCAACTAAATTTCCGTTAATAATTTTAACTTCATTATTTCCCATGTTTAATAGTATATCTGGTCTATAAAACCAGCCCCGATGACTGTCTGATCGTGATCGTAAACTACCAACAACTGGCCGGGGGCGGGTGCCCATTGAGGTTTGCGGAAAGAGAAGATGTAACGGCGATCCTGTTTCTTGATAAAACCTTCACAGGGAATATGACGATATCGAATTTTTGCCAGATATTTTTTTTCTAATATTCCTCTCCAGTTTGCCAGATCAACCGATACTGAATTTGCATATAAATCATCATGAGGAGCAATGATCAAGCTGTTGTCTTTATAATTAATTATTTTTACATAGTAAGGAATCTTACCGGATATTTTTAACCCTTTTCTCTGTCCTACGGTGAAGCCAGATATTCCTGAATGTTCACCGATTTCCCTGCCAGAGGTATCAAAAATTTTTCCGGGAACGTTTTTCGACCGTGAATATGAACTAATTATATTATGGTTATTATAATTTTCACCAAAGCATAAATCCTGGCTTTCATTATGGGGGGAAACAGGAATTTTTTCATCAACTGCAATTTTCCTTACCTCTGATTTTGTATATTTTGCCAAAGGAAAAATGCACTTAGCGATTTGAGAAGATGAAAGTAAAGCTAAAAAATATTCTTGGCTTTTGATGCGGTCAACTCCGGGAGACAGGTAGAAATCTTGATTTTTGAAGACTTTCCGGGCATAATGACCGGTTGCTGCCAGATCATAGCTGTGTTCAGCTAACTGGTTTAAAAGATAGTTAAATTTAATTTTTTGATTGCATATTGCACAGGGATTGGGAGTTCTTCCCCGGGAATATTGTTGGATATAATATTCTACTACCGTGGAAGAAAACGATTCCTGCAGATTATGTATCTCCAAAGGAATGCTTAAATAATCTGCAATTTGCTGGGCATTTCTTGTCCGAAATTGATCGAATTTCCTGTTGTGGAAAGATTGAAGATCAAGATATACCGCTTTGACCTGGTGTTTTTCCTTCTTCAGTAAAAAGGCAGCCACTGCGGAGTCTATTCCTCCGCTTAATCCCAGGATAATTTTACTCATTAATTTTTAAGGAGATAGTATTATTCAGAATGGATTAACTCAGCTTCATAGCCTAATTCTTGGATTTTATCTTGAATTATTCTAAAGGAGATGTCCCCGTCAACGTTTATCTGTTTAGTGGCAAAATCAATATCTACAGATTCAACGCCGGCTAAAGTTTTAATTCCATGTTCCAGTATATTTACACAGCCCATGCATTTCATGCTTTCAACTACTATTTTATAGGTCATCTTTCCCCCTTTAAAATATTAAAATCCCTGCATATTATCTGAAATTATATCTTTAATGGTTACCGAATTAAGGAATCCATCTATTTGATTTTTTAAACCCAGCCAGAAATTTTTTGTTTTACAGGTCTTAAAATGCCTGCATGCTTTATAATTTTGTTTACAGTGAGGAATGAAGCTGCTGCCCATGGATTTAGCTACCTGGGCAATGGTGATATTGGCTGGGTCCTTGGTTAACTGATACCCGCCTCTTGCCCCTTTAACGCTTTTAATCAGCCTGCCTTTCTTTAACTCCAGGGCAATTTGCCTTAAATATAGCGGAGAGACATCTAGTGCTGAAGCTAACTGGGTGGTGTTTACTAAATCCTGATGTTCGGATAAAGCCACTAACATCCTTATGGCATAACGAAAATTAGTTGGTACCTTCATTTTCATTCCTTTTTTAAATTATATTTAATTATAATTAAATAACTTATATATTTCAAGCAAAACCGGGTAAAAAGCGGTTAGGGAAGAAGCTCTCCAACCACCACCATGTAAACACAGGTTAAATTTACAGGAAGATTTAAAATTTCATTTATTTGCTGATCCCAATAAGCCCCTATAGCTACCGAACCTAAACTCAATGAAGTAGCCTGAAGATAAATATTTTGGGCAATATGTCCAGCTTCAATCCACACATATCTTTCTCCCCGGGATCCGTAAACAGAGGTGGTGACATTAAAATCGGCAGTGAGAAAGAAAATGATGTTTGCCTCTTTGATCCAGTTTTGTCCTAAAGCGGCATCGGCGATATCAGATTCAAAATGTCCTGGCTTAATTAACTCTAAAAAATGTCCATCTGTATGATAAATATAAATTCCGGGGGACAGGTTGTGAACATTTATAATCTGCAAATAGACAGTAAAAGGATAAAGAGCTCCGGCAGAAGGTGAGGTTCGGAAACCGCTTTGTTCATCGGAAATTCCCTGTGCCGACCACAGTAATTGTGAGAGTTTAATTAAAGATGTGGTTTTATTTGAATATTGACGATGAGATCTCCGGGAATCTAGACATTGCTCCAAACTAATTTCTCCCTGATAAACCGGAGGGGGGAGATAGACAGTGTCTTCCCCGGAAGGAGATTGATGGTATTCGTTCCCTACCCGGCAGGATGAATTCACACAGCAACACATCAACAATCCTAAAATTAGATTTTGTAAAGGAGACATCGCGGTCAGGTCTATTAATTTGCCCGTTTAGCTAGTACTCTTCTTCTGCCACTTTTAGTTTCAAACAAATCCACAATTAAAAATTTATGAGCAAAGAAGCGTTCAATAAGTTTATTTTCCCTTAAATAAACAGTCCTTCCTTTTTCCGGTCCTTCCAGCAGGGTGTATACTCCCTTGGTGTCTAAATTAAATTTATATTTTGTGGGTATTGGTTCTTTGGGCAGAAAGTTCATGAATATAAATCCGCCTTTAATTAACAGCCGGTGGGATTCATCTATGATTTTTTGAAGTTCCTGGTCTTTAAATTCATCTGCTTGGTCAATGAAGATTACTCCATTGATTACCTTGTCTGGCAATTTAACTGAAAAGGGAGATGTCATGGAGGTAAGTTCCAGGGAAACATCGTACATCTTAGCCCGTTCAGCAGTGATTTTCAGCGCTTCCACCGAGGTTTCTGCTACTATTACCCGGTATCCTTTTTCCGCCAACAAGGCAGCATGTTTGCCGGTTCCGCAGTAAAAATCCAGAACCCTCTTCTGTTCAAATTCTTCCATGGCATGGGTGAAGATATCCAGGGTATCTTCCCTGGCTTGAATGCTGAGTTCATTCTTCTTTAATTCAGGATCGTAATAAATAGATTTATATAAAGTTTCCCGGTAACTCATGAACAAATATTAGTTTTTAAAAATTTATCAGTCAATAAAAAATGTAATT
>LKUE01000350.1 GCA_001412365.1 Desulfuromonas sp. SDB
AAATTAGGGCATTAACTGCCAAAAAAATAACCTTGCTTGTTAATATTAATATATAATACACAATTCACCTTAATTGATACACATATTTATTGAGACATAATTTCGAATATTATAAATAATTTATCAATTAATAATCATAAACAAAAGAAGATTTTACATTTTATTTAAATCAATTTCTGTAGCAAGCCACCTTGACCTATTTCTTTTTCTCCTCAGCTATCATATCTCTTTTTGCCGCAGTAGTGGCAATGAGTTCAATAATTTCAGAGAACCATTCAACAAATTCACTGTAAGGGAATCAAAGGCATTTACCACCATATACATGGTGGTGGGAGCACCAAATCCCAAGGTTTAATTCCTCAAGATAAAGATTGCTTATTGAAGGGACAATTTGTTCAACAGATTAGTTAGAAAATTATTTTTAACTTTCTTAAATTATTAATCAATCAGCCACTTCTCCGCTTTTTCCCAGGAAGTGAAATCCTTCACATTTAAACCTCTATTTCTAGCTGCTGTTTCTCCTAATAGATCCTCTTTCATTTGATCTTCTCTCAGCACCACCGCAACTTTTACTCCTAGATAATAACTTGCTCCATGTTTTCCAATTGAATATCTATCCACTATGCTGATATCTCCGGACAATTCAGTTAATATTGCCATTATTTTATTAACTCTGTCTTTCTTACATATCTCCGCAATTTGGGTTATTTGTCGATTTACATTTTCTGCATTAAACTCACCTTCAAGGATGAATTCATAGTATCTATCTTTTTTTTGGAGTTTCATAAATAAATAATCTAAATTACTTTTTTTAAATGATATTTACAGGATAAAAATATCTGCAATTGAAGTCAAGTTCAATAATCTAATTAAATTATGTTATTAAGCTATTTAATCAACTCTTATACATTAATAGGGAAAAATAATATTTAAGAAACCCAGTTGATTTCCAGATAATTGAAAAGGACTAGGCTGCCTGCCAGAGGCAGGCAGCTAGCTGGAGAAGGCAGAAGAAAAGAAGAGAAAATTAACTTAATTTTAGAAATCTGTTCCCAGAGAAATACGGTGTACATCACCTAAATTGCGGTAAGAAGTGTAGGAATAATCCAAGTTAATAAGTATTCTGCCCTGGTACTGGGATTTAATTCCTAATCCGGTGGAAAATCTTTCTTCCCCAAACAGGGAACTATTTTGATTCACACTTCCATTATCGTTAATTTCCTGAACTCGATAAAAACCCGGTTTCAATCCCAGTCTGCAAAACAGAAAATCATGGTAGGAATACTCCAATCCCAACTGGAGATGATTTTCCATATAAACCGGATTAGTAAGTTCAATGCTGCACCATAATTCATGTTCATTTATCTGTAAGGGGACAAAAGACAATCCCAGGTTAAATTCCCGAGGCAGGGGAAAATCCTCTTCGATGAAAGAACTTTCCTTTCCCAGATTTTGAAACGCTATCCCCAGACGAATAGTTTTAAAATGAGGATCAAAAATAATCCCGAGATCATAAACCAATTGATTAGCCTGATAATCATGAATATTACTTTGAATGTACTTAACTGAAAATCCTGCACTTAACTCATCAGTTATAATCCGGGCGTAGCTAAGTCCCATGTAAACATCCCGGGCTCCAAACTTTCTACCGGTTCTTCCCAGTGAATCAACGGAAAATCCGTAACCTACCGGGGAAGTTTCCACCATATCACTTATACCCAGGTGTTGAAATTGAATCCCCAAAACTCCAATTTTTCTTCCAAAATTATAATTCATCCCGAAATAGCTGCAGTAAATATCAGCAAAATACCTGGTAATCCCAAAGGTTGCCGCTAAATTCTTTTCATTGCCAACTACTGCTGCAGGGTTGTAATAAGCAGCAGAGCCATCAGATTGTCCGCTGGTCAATGCACCCGCCAATCCAGCTCCCCGGGCATCAGGAGGAATAGTCAGAAACATAAAACCGCTGGTTCCCGCGGTTGAATATCCCATTAACCAAATCGGCAGGAGTATTAACAGCGAAATAAAATAAATTTTCATTTTTCCTCCTCTATTTTACAATGGCTAATTTACCGGTTTGAGTGTTCCCACCCGGTTCCTCCACTACAAAAAGATATATCCCGCTAACCACTTCCTGACCGGAGATGTTCTTCAAATCCCAATTTTCATAACCATATTGCTGGTGGTTTAAAAGGCGGACCATTTCCCCAGACAGGGTAAAAATTTTGATCTCACATGGGGGAGGAAGGTTGATAAAACAGATTCTCTTTTGTCCCTCCGTCTCCCATGGATTATCCCCACTACAGTAGTTGACATCTCCCCGGTAAGGATTAGGAACCGCTAACACCGGTTCTTCATCGGAAAGTTGATCGGAATAAGGGACTACAATTGCTTTGACCGCATTTTCCTCAATATCATTTTCCACAGGTAGAGCTCCGGTAAGAGGATTGCCAAAATCAAAACCGGTTACCGAATACTCAACTTCATTGAAGGTGGTTTGATTGCTGTCAATATAAACATATCGGTAGATATCCTGATAGGGATAAAGGGAATTTAGAGCAGGATTAACTCTTAACTGCACTTCCAGTTTATAAATAGTATCTTCATAACTGGAATTAGGAGCTCTAATTGAATCCAGCTCAATCCAGTTGCCGTATCCGTAACCATTTCCCAGAGGAACTTGAACTAATGGAGATAGAGGGTCATCCGGATATAATCTTATCATCCTGCTACCTCGATCAAATTGACAAAGAAGAGTCCAATGTATCCCGTCTCCTGATCTTTTGTAAATCCGGTAACCCTGAAAATCTTCATAACCAGGGTAAAATAAATCCTCCTCCACCTGCTCATCCGGCAGTAAATTCCAAAGACTGTCTTTGGTTGAATCCTGGGCAATTCTTTCCCTCTTGCCCCAGAGTACACAGACATCGGTTGCCCGGGGAACTCCGGGAATCACCATTATTTCAGGATAATTCGGTTCCCGGGGACCAGAGTAATCAGGAATGCCGTCTCCGGTCCATTCAACTGTATCTCCCTGGATAACTACCGGTTCAGGCCAGGAGAAAAAAGGATTTAATGTATCTGCATATACAGTGTCCCCAGGGATTATACCCGCCCATAGTTGGTGAGTAATGGCATGGGGACCGTTTTCAATTTCAGTTACAATACCCGGATTATCGTAGAAATCCATTGCCAATTTAGCATTAAGTCCTAAATCAGTAAAATCATAACGGTAAGGGGACCAGGAACTATCAGCCAGGGTATCTCCCGGCTGGATGAAGGGATGATTGTTCCAGGAAGGAGGATCACTGTACAGTTGGAAATCCTCTCCCCCCACCACTGCAAACACCAGTTTAACCGTATCTCCGGGCATAAAAGTTGAATCATTAACCGGCAAATTATTCCGATAAACGGGGTAAATCGGCCCCCAGGACAGCAGGAAACGGGAATCACTGATAATAGTATCTCCCCCTGCATACGGTCCTTTAATATCAATTTGATCGGGATCCACCGCATTATTTGCCATCAGCAGCCATTTCAGTATATCCGCCCAGTAAGCATCATAGGAAGGAGTTCCCGGATTGGGATAACCTACATAATTAGCAAAAAGATTATCAAATGGATTGTCTGGATAAGCCGGTCCCCAATCCCGGTAGATACTGTTTTGATCGGCAATCCACCAGTTATAGGAAGTGTTAACCTGGGAATTAGGAGTTCGTAATACCCGTATCCCCACCGCATCCGGAGTGGCAATGCCATAAGTGGTTCCGGAAACCCCAATAAAGCAGGAATTAGCCATCCAGGCGATATTCAAGCTGTCCTTGGGATTGAGAGGATTTCCTCCACAATTGGAAGGAAGACAATTTAAAAATCCGGTTACATCATCTTTTGATTTATCCCCTGAATATAATGCGCCGGTAGGACCGCAATCACCATCATAATAAATTCCTAAATGCATCTGCTTAAGATGCTGGGAGCCAATGTTAACTACGGTCATTTCGAAAATTATGAAATCTTCGGAAAACTCATCTGACCAGGAGTAACTCTTTTCAATCACCTTAATTCCCAGGGGATTATGATAAGGATCCAATGTCGTTATGGAAGGATCAGTATAGGTGTCGTAGTACACTGCCCTAAAATCCTGTTCAGAAATAGCAGTAGAATCGTATAAAGGTGAGTTAACTAAAATGGATAACTCCACAATGGAATCTCCGGGAGTATCACCGGGATAGAACTCACCATTGTGCTGCCATCCATCAACTCCTACACTGCAAAAAGTATCGTTACCTACCAGGGCAGAAATCCATATCGCTCCCTGGTAAAGGTATTCCTGATCACTGTAGGCTGGGTAAATCAAAGAAACAGGACAAATTCCCCAATTTCCACCATTCCCGAAATACCCATAGTTAGTGGTATTCAGCCACATATTACCCACATCATGAATTTTGGTGTGGGTAAAAGGATCACCTTCGGGCAAATTTAACCCTGGCTGATGAGCATAGACAGCAGTTGAAAAAATCAGGATTAAACTCAACAATATTCTCTTCATTTTATCCTCCTTTCTTATTTTTTAATTTAAATAGCAATATCTATACCGGAAATTATTTAAATTTTTACAAAAATGAATATGACTTGATTAAATAATTTACGGTAAAATTTTAGATTAGGGAGAATAGAGGTTCAGATTGCAATAGTCATGACTGTTACATTTATATAACAGTTGTAATTACAATGTCATAATGGAATTATGAAACCAGTGGATAAAATACTTTAAATAAAAGTCCATTTGGGGTTTTATTGATAATTTCAACTTCGGCATTGAACTGCTTTAAAATTTCCCGGGTATCGGAGATACCTTTTCCTTCTCCGTCTTTTTTAGTAGAATAACCATGAATAACTTTATCAAACAAATGTTTAGGGATTCCTCCTCCGGAATCTTCAATTTCTAAAACAACTTTATTATCTTGTTTATAGATAGCAATTTTTAATTCCCCCTGATAATGCATTGCCTCCAGTGAATTACTGATGATGTTTTGAAGAGCAATTATCATTAACTCCTTAATTCCTAAAATTTTAAGAGTAGTTGAGGAATAATTTTTGGTAATTTTCAGTTGTTTCAATGAATTTTCATAAATTTTAAGCACATTATTCAGTAACATTCCGATATCAATTTTTTCAATTTGCTTCTGGTCATATCCGGGAAATTTCAAAAGAAACTTTATCCGGTCATCAATTCTTCTCACCTCTTCTTTAATATCCAGTATGGTCTTTATCATATCTTCATTTTCAATATTTGGAATTAATTCCGTATCAATAGCCATCCCTATAGTAGTAAGTGGAGTTTTTATTTCATGAGCAATTTTCCGGGACAATTCATACCATTGTTGTTTTTTTAATTGTTCAATTTTTCCAGTGAGGGCATCATGATCAATTTGAGATAATTTAAATTCTTCAATGTTTTGAATAAAAAATACTATCAATTCCCTTTTACCGAATTTGAACTTTGATCCGTTGATCCAAGCGGGAAATGATGAACCATCTTTTCTCAGCTGCAGGTCTTCAGAAAAAAATCCTCCGATTATCCTGATTTGATTGATCAGAGCTTCAACATATTTTAATTGATCGGGAAAAAATAAAATTGAAAAATTTT